>JBBDTH010000026.1:0-10460 GCA_040904505.1 Rhodospirillales bacterium
CGGCGCGTAGACCAAAACCAGCCACAGGGCGCTGAACAGGCAGACGGCGGAAAACTTGATCCGCTCGACATAAGCCCCGACGATCAGGGCCGGCGTGATGATCGCGAACGTCATCTGAAACATGAAAAAGACGCTTTCCGGAATATCCCCGCTGAGCGCCTTCATGCCGACCCCCGACAGAAACATCTTGGAAAGACCCCCGATCCATGGATTGAGGCCGCCGCCATCGCCGAAAGCCAAACTGTAAATGCCGATGAACCAAAGAACCGACGCCAGACAACAAATGGCGTAACAATGCATCAGCACCGACAGAACGTTCTGAGTGCGGACTAAGCCGCCGTAAAACAAGGCTAGTCCCGGTATGGTCATAAACAACACCAGCGCCGTTGCCGTCAGCAGCCATGCCGTATTGCCGTCGCTCAAGGCAGCGGTGCCTTGGGCATAAGCGTCAACCGGCGTTATCAGAAAATAGGCTGCAGCAATGAAGAACGCCCGCAAGGCGCACTTCACGTGTCCCTTTGACATGATCCCCTCCGTGTCCCTATCGATTGCCCGGCTGAATCCCGGGTTTTCCGTAAAGCCCAAAAATTAATATTTTCAGGCAAGTGCCTAAACAATATGCACTTGGACCCGGGCCGATGCAAGCCGCGGTTTAGACCCAAACCCGAGTAATTCCGCAGATTTTAAGGGTTTCGACATCTAATAGGTTTATATTGCGTCTGCCTTGACCGTCATATAATAGTGCGGGCGGGGTGAAAATGTCGAAAGCGCACCGCTTTCCGTAAAAACCATAAATTTGCAGCGACGACGGCCTAATGCAGCATCCAAGAAAATCTTCTTTATGCGCGATTCGGATCGGCCTGGCGGCCCTTCTTGTTGTTCTGGCCGGGCCGCTCGCCCCCCACCCGGGCCAAGCCGCCGGTATCGATAAATTCGTCGCCATCGGAACCGGCTCCGTCAGCGGCGTGTTCTATCCGGTCGGAAAAGGCATGTGCAAATTCGTGAACAACGGGCGCCTCCAGCACGGCGTGCGGTGTCTCGCGTACGAAACCGGGGGATCCGTTTACAACATCGAGGCCGTGCGCTCGCGGGAATTGGATATCGGCATCACCCTCTCGGACTTGGCGGCGTTGTCTTATCAAGGCAAAGGCCACTCGGCCGGCGACCTCGGCCCCGCGACCGAATTGCGGGCCCTGGCCAATCTGTATGCGATGCCCGTCGGCATCGTCGTCAAGAAAGACCTTAACATTAAAACCCTCGACGACTTCGTCGGCAAGCGCTTCAATTTCGGCAACCGGGGCTCCGGCAACCGCGCGATGGCGGAAATGCTGTTCGAGTACAAAAAATGGACGCCGAACGACTTTCCGAAATTGACGGAACTGTCGACCAAGGAAATGGGCGAGGCGTTTTGCGACAACCAAATCGACATTCTTTTGGAAATTCTCGGCCACCCGGCGGAATTTTACGAGGATATGATCAAAAAATGTAACGGCGCCATATTCAACTTTCCGCCGGAGGACGTCGCGGGCCTGACCAAGATTTTACCGTTTTCGGCGCCGCAAAAAATTCCCGGGAAAATGTATACGGACACGCCGAACGATATTGATACATTCGGCTACCAAGCCGTCATGTTTACGACGAGTAAAGTGCACCCGACGACGATTTTCAATGTAATGAACGCCACATTCGGAAACTTGGAAAAATTTCGCGACGTTCATCCGGCGCTCAAATCGACGAGCCTTAAAAAAATGACCGACGGCCTTACGTTTCCGTTGCATGACGGCGCCAAACAGTTTTATTCGCAACACGGGATTGTGCCGAAATAAGCGGCCAATCAGGGCAGAAAACCCGGGGGAAATCGATTTAATGGGGGGGATTGCCGGCAATACCGTTTATGGTAGGGCGCTGATCCGCACGGCCTGCGTGATCGGGCTCGGCACGGCGGTCCTGGCCGGCTGTCAAACGCTCGACGCCGTAACGGGTGCCGCCGACCCCGCCGGTACGCCAAGCCGCCAAACCGGCACTCGGGACGCTTCGGTCATCCCGAAGCTTTCCGAGTTCATTCCCCTGGACAAGATCGATACCGAGCCGCGGCACCTGGCGGCACAAGGCATCAAAGCCCTCGAAGAAAACAAACTCAAGGAGGCCTCCCGCGCTTTCAATCAAGCCCTTAAGCTCGATATCACCAATTCGCACCTGCAGTTCCTGAACGGCTACGCCTATCACCTCATGGGCGATTTGGACGACGCCACCAAATATACCTTGGCCTTGGAGGGTTATAAGCTTGCGGTACAGTTCGATCAGACGAACTGGGTCGCGCGCTATTACATGGGACTGCTGCAACTCGAAAAAAAGAATTATGCCGGCGCACAAAGAACGTTCGCCGATGCGGTGCTCTATAAAAGCGACAATCCGGACCTGCTCTATAATCTCGCCTATGCGTCGTATTATGCCCGCGATCCGGTTTCGGCGGCCGGCGCCCTAAAACGCCTGCGAGAACTGACGAAAAACGACACTAAGAGCCTGCGCTTGTCCGTCATGGTCATGGCCGCCCTCAACGAACCCGAACAATCCCGAGCCTACCTGAAGCAATACGCGTCCCTGGCGAAGAACCCGGCATACGTCGAACACCTATCGAGGCGCATCACGGATTGGCAGCGCTTCCATAAACACGCGGGCAAGGTCCAATTGGCTCAATTCGAAACCGCGCCGTCGGATTTCGGCGGCGGCTTCGGCGCCGGCGCGCAAACCACCTTCGGCGCCGCCCCGGACGCCGCCGCCCAAGGCCTGCCGGGGGCCAATGCCGCCGCCTCCCAGAAAATGGTGATCGTCGACGTCGTCATCATCCGCACGGAAGAAAACACGACGACCGGCAAGGGCGTCAATCTGCTGAACGGCTTGACCGTTCAATTCGGCGGCACCAGCGGCGGCTTGATTTTCACCGAAACCAAAACCGAAGCCGACGGTCCCAATACCCAAACGATTACCAAGCAGCTTTCCATCCCGAGCATCACCTATTCGCTGAACATCGCCAACGCCAACGCGTCGCGCAACGAAATCCTGGCCCGGCCGACGCTCATCGCCCTGTCGGGGCAGGAATCCAACTTCTTTTCCGGCACCGCCATTACCGCCGCCGCCATCGGCGGCGGCACCAGCGGCGCCACGATCAATATCGAAAAGGAAATCGGCGTTAAGCTCGCCGTCATCCCCGCGTTCCTGGGCGACGGCCGGGTCCGTTTGAAGGTGAACGCCGAACGCACCTTCCTGTCGACGCCGGACACGACCTCGATCACCTTCACGCTTCGGATCGACACGACCAAAACGACGGTCAACGCCAACGTCGTCATGAACTACGGCGAAACGCTGATTTTAAGCGGCCTCAGCGAAAAAGAAACCGAGCGGCGCCGGGACGGCGTTCCGGGGCTGCAGGATATCCCCGTGCTGCAATATTTCACGTCGAGGGCCACGTCCCGCGACTTTCAAAAATCCGTGCTCGTCCTTTTGACGCCCCGCCCGGCATCCTATGTTTTTCGAGACGAAAAGAAAAAGTCGGAAACGACGGATCCGCAAACGGAAGAAGAAAAAGTCCTTTCCGAGCTGCAAGCCCGTTATAGCGATTGGTTCCGCCCGTATCCGAACTGGGCGTCGATTTTCCATCACATGCAAGCCAATAGCCTGTATCGGGAATTTCGCACCGGCGACGTAACGCTGGAAAAGTGGACCAATTATCAAACCAACGAGGACCGTCTCCGCCAGGTCCTGGATTTTCTGTTTTATTAAGCCATGCATGATCCGTTGACCATAGTTCCGCAAACCCGCGACGGCCACGGCATCCTGGAGAAGGCCACGCGCGTCTGTCTGGCGAGTTCCCTCGTATTGTTTATGCTGACGGGGTGCGCGTCGTTCGATGATTCATCGGAACCGCTTTTCGGCGGGGCGGAACAGCACGCATTCCGACCGACCGTAAAACTCTTCCCCCATATTCCGGCGGACAAAATCAAATCGTCCCGGCAAAAAATCGCCGCCGAAGGCATCAAGGCGCTCGACGCCGGGCAGCTCGAAAATGCCTCAACCGCCTTCAACCGGGCGCTGAAGCTCGAAATCAACAATTCCTACCTGCAGTTCCTCAACGGCTATACCTATCACTTGATCGCAAACCGCGGCGATTCGGCCAAGTACGCGCTGGCCGAGGAAGGCTATAAACTTGCCGTTCAATTCGATCCCACGAACTGGATCGCGCATTACCATCTCGGGCTTTTGCATCTCGATCAGCGGCTTTACGCCGACGCCCAGAAAAAATTCGCCGATGCCGTCTTTTATAAAAGCGACGATCCCGACCTTTTCTATCACCTCGCCTTTTCCTCGTATTATGCGAAAGATCCGGTCACGGCGGCGGGCGCCCTGAAAAGATTGCTGGATTTGAACAAAAACGACGAGAAAGGCCTGCGGGCGTCCGCCATCGTTATGGCCGCCCTCGGCCGGCGGGACGAATCGGACGCATTCCTCAAGCGATACGCCGAGGTCGCGAAAAATCCGCGGCAAATCGCCTTCGTGACCCAACGGCTGACGGGCTGGCGGCGTTTCCACGACCAGTACAGCCAACGCCGATTGGTGCAATTCGAAGCGCCGGCGCCGAGTCTGTCCTCGCCCTCGGCGCCGCTGGCCGCCGCCCCGTCGCTGACCGCCGATGCCGACCCCGGCGCGGCCGCCGCCGGCCAGGCCGAGCTTGCCAACAAAATGGCCATCGTGGACGTGGTCATCATCCGGACCGAAGAGAACGTCACCTCCACCAAGGGCGTCAATCTGTTGAGCGGTCTGTCGATTCAGTTCGGCGCCTCAACCGGCTCGCCCGCCTACAGCCTGCAAGCCTTGAATACGGACGACAGCGGTTCCATCAGATCGACGCTTACGAAACAGCTCAACATCCCCAGCATCACGTATTCGCTGAACATCGCCAATGCGAACACAACCCGCAACGAGATCCTGGCGCGCCCGACGTTGGTCGCCTTGTCCGGCCAACCGTCGCAATTCTTCTCCGGCACGGCCGTCACGGCCGCCGCCGTCGGCGGCGGCGACAGCGGCTCGACCATCAACATCGACAAGGAAATCGGCGTTAAACTCAACGTGACCCCGGTGTTTCTGCCGAACGGCCGCGTTCAGTTGAAGGTGTTCGCCGAGAGAACGTTTTTATCCACGCCGGACACGACATCGATCACGTTCGACTTGCGGATCGACACGACGAAAACCAACGTCAATGCCAATGTCGTGATGAATTTCGGCGAAACTCTGATTTTGAGCGGCCTCAGCGAAAAGGAAACCGAACGGCGCCGGGACGGCGTTCCGGGACTGCAGGACGTTCCGGGATTGCAATATCTTTTCTCGCGGAAAACGACCACGGATTTTCAAAAGTCCGTTCTCATCCTGATTACCCCGCGCCCGCCTTCCTATGTCTTTCAATCGGAAAAACAGAAGAAGGATGCGGAAAAACAACAAACGGCCGACGAACGCGTCTTGACGGAATTGCAGGCCCGATACACGGACTGGTTCCGACCCTATCCGAACTGGGCGTCCGTGTTCCATCACATGCAGGCCAACAGCCTGTATCGGGAGTTTCGCACCGGCGACGTAACGCTGGAAAAGTGGACGCATTACGACAGTCACCGAGACCGTCTGCGCCAGGTTCTGGAATTTCTCTACTACTAATACTAAATCGTCAAAAGGTTTGCCCCGGCGCGGCATTGGGGTCGAACGGCACCATGCCCGGCGCGGCATTAGGATCGAACGGCGCGACGTTCTGATCGGGCGCCATGCCCGGCGCGGCATTCGGGTCGAACGGCGCGACGTTCTGATCGGGCGCCATACCCGGCACACCCCCCGGCATCGCGTTAGGATCCGGCATGGGGGCCAATTGCGATGAATCGACCGGATTTACGGGCTCGGCGTTCGGGCCGGCCGGGGCCGTCGTAGCGCCGGCTTCCGGCACATCAACGTTCGTGCATTTGCCGGTCGTGCCGTCCGGCAGCCGTGCATCGCAGAACTCGGCGTTTCGCGTCACCGCGCTGCCGATCACTGCCTTATGCAAATCGGATTTCGTCAGGTTCGAATTTTTAAGATTGGCGCCCTCGATCGTCGCGCCGATCATCTTAACGAACTGAAGGTTCGCGCCGCGTAAACTGGTATGGCTGATTTTCGCGCCGGAAAGATCGGCCCCTTGCAGATTAACGTTCGCCATGTTGGCCATGCTCAGATTGGCGCCGCGCAAATCGGCCTTGCGAAGATCGGCGCCTTCGAGATTGGCGCCCGTCAGATCGGCGCCGCGTAAATCGGCGCCGCGTAAATTGGCGCTCCGGAAATTGGCCTCGCTGGCAAAGGCATCGACCAGATTGGCGTTTTCCAGGTTGGCCGTGATGAAATTGGCGTACGTCAATTCCGCGGCCTCTAAACCGGCTCCCGGCAGTTGCGCCAGTTGCAGGTTGGCGCTTCTGAGCGTCACGCCGTACATGGACGCGCGCTGTAAATTCGCCTTGGCGAGATTAACGCCGGTGAGATCGGCGCGTTCCAATTTCGCCAACACCAGAACCGCGCTTTCCAGGTCGGCGTCCTGCAACGATGTCCGCGATAAATTAACGTTGAACATATAGGCGCCCCGCAAGTCGATGCCGTCCAGAATCAACTCATCGAAACTTTCGTATCGAAGATTGCACATGGAGCAAGAACCGCCGGCCTTCACCCGGGCCGCGGATTCAGGGTCACCGGCCACGCCGGATGCCGGCGTCATCGCCAGTATCCCCAGAACCGGAAAAACAAGAAAAGAAAATTTGCGTTTCATCGTTCCCCCCTGAAAGCCGATTGCGGCAATCTAGCCGAAACGCAGCGCCGCCACAATCGCCACCGCGCCCGGCTCAAACGCTCGTTTTCCTTGGCCCCTTCTTCGCGGCCGGCGCCGTGCCGACGGCTTGAGACACCTGCGGCGCTTGCGGGCCGCGATTGGTGACAAGCATACCGACCCGTTTCAACAAACGCTTCGAAAAAGTGTCTCTGTCCTCTTGAACGTCCATCCGGCTCGTGATCTTGCCTTGAGCATCCTCTTTCCTGAGAACCATATACTTGTTGAGCGATTCTTGAAAATCCGCGTTCGATTCGACAAACGGCCCGAAATCCTCCTTAGTGATTTCGAACAACTCGCTGTCGGTATGCGCGATGATGGTCGTTGTCCGGGGCTCGCCGCTCAGCAGAGCCATCTCGCCGAAGAAATCCCCCGCGCCCAAGCGGGCCAATTCGAGCGTTTCGTTGGTTTCCTTGATGCGCACCGAAACGCTGACGACCCCTTCGGCGATTAAAAACAGAGAATCGCCCGCGTCATCCTGACGAACGATAACTTCGCCAGACGGCACGGCGATCCGGCGCATAACGTTCCCGAGCTTCTCCTTTTCTTCGTCCGACAACGACGCGAAAATATCCACTTCGTTGATGACGGAAATTTCCTTCTTGGCTTCGATCTCGCCGCGCGACGGCTTGCCTTCGTAATTGAAAATCTCGCGCCGCGGCATCGACGGGGAAATACCGGCCCGCGTCAGATGGTGCCATACCCGGGTCCAGACGGATTCGTACATGGCGATCTTTTTGCCGTAATCGCGGATATAATAGGCAATCGAATATTCGGCTCCGTTCTCCGAAAGACCCCGGTACCGGACGGCGGGCGCCGGCTCCTTCTCGACCAGCTCCGCCGACAGGACCGCGTCCCTCAATACCTTGATGACATGCGCCGGCTTGTGCTCGGGATCGACCTTCACGCGGAACCAGAACTCGCACATATCGTCCGGATAACTGAAGTTGTGGACCGCCGAATCGGAAACAACGCTGTTCGGAATGCTTAAAATACAACGATCCCGCGTCAACAGACGGGTCGTCCGCCATGTGACATCGACGACCTTGCCTTCATCGTACCCGCCAACCTTGATCCAGTCTCCGATACGGAACGGGCTTTCCACGTTAATGGCAATTCCGGAAAAGATATTCGAAATGTTCATCTGCACGGCCAAGCCGATGATCATGGCAAGAACGCCGGACGTCGCCAGCAGGCTCGTTATTTTCTGATCGAAGACGAAAGCGATCGAAGCGAACAACGCCAACATATAAATGATTACCATGACGAAGATGCGCAAACTGTTGGGGACGGCCCGGCCGGTCTTCAATTCCAGCGGCACCCACATGAAGCGCTCGACGGCGGTATTGAGGAGAAGCGCGCCGACCGCATACCAGGCGATCTCGAACCATAATGCCGTCTGGTTCAGATAATAAACGTCGACTCGGTCCGTAAGCCACTGTATTGCGGCGTCTTCGCCCGCGACCAAAAGAGCGAATACGAAGACCGCCTGCAGCAACCAAACCGGCTTCGAAAACCTTCTCAGAACCTGATGATCGGCGAAAGCCGCCAACAGAAGAGTCGCGAACGCGCTGATGAATACGGCAAAATTCAAGTAGCGTGGCGGGATAAAACCGCTGAAGGTCAATTCGTTCGGCTTGATTTGAATGCCCAAATTGAAACGCGAAAAGCCGACGACGCCACCGCTCGATTTTAAATGCTCCGGATCGCCGAGAATTTTTTGATCCAAGGTATCCGGGTAAATCCAAGCTTGGCTGATAGACCAGTCGAATTTCGGCCCGAAAACCCGCGACTTCTTCAGCTGCTCGGCCAGTGCCCCCGACGTTTTCAGGTTCATGCCGACGATGTCGGTCACGAAAATCAGATTATTGCGCGTCATCGCCTTATGGCGAAAGCCGACCCCTAAAATGTGTTGCCCGAAAATAAACCGGCTCGGAATGAAATCGGCCTTAAATCGGCCCTTGACCCGGTATGCCCGGTAGGTCGTGGCATCCTGGAACTTTTCGGTAACGGGCTTGCCCAGCGTTATCGGCTCAACGGCGTTGAGGAATTCCACCTGACTCATGTCGAGATCGCCCTCGAACCGGAACCAGACAAGCATATCGGCCGTATAGGTGAGCTTCTTAAAATCGATATCGCCGATAGTTTTGATATCGACGCCGGTATAAACCACATTCGTGCGATACATGTATTGATCGGCAAACGGCACCAGAACGCCGCCGTCGACGGCGTCTTGAATCTGCTTGAACCGGCTGATGTCCGTAACCGGCTGCAATTGAACAGGCGCCGACACGAGTTTGCGATCCGCGTAGACGCCGATGGGAATGGACTGAACGACGTTGCCGTCCTGATCGAAATAAACCAAACCGGCCAGGCCGTCATAGCCCCGTTCCGGCGCATTCATCTGAGTCAGATAGTCCCGGATCGCCTTCCGGTGCGCCTTGAGGTCGCGCCCCTCGGCGTCCGTATGGTCGATCGCTTGAACGGCGATCGCCGCCGCGTCGTAATAGGCAACCGAGGACGCGTCCGGCTCATAGCCGAAGCGCTTGCGGAACTGAACGCGGAAATCCTGAGCCCGTTGCCCCGCGATATCGAAAATCAACGACGAGGTGACGTACAGGCCGTCGGTATAAAACCCGGGCCGTTCTTGCTCTCTGCGGAATTTCGCAAAACTTTTGGGAAACGACTGCTTGCCCAAAGATGCCGGGCCGAGCAACGGTGCCTTGATGCCGGCATCGCGAATGCGTTTGATGACCTTCACGGCATCCGTATCGCGCATGGCGAGGAAAATGATGCCGGGTTCGGTTTTGAGATCGAGGCTGGTGACGATTTTGTCCAAGTGCTTGGCCTGACCGGCCTCGTCGCCGCCGAACGCCCACTGATTCTTGATCGTCATCCCCAGCTTCCGGGCCGTGCCTTCGAACGAAACGGCCAAGGAGGTGCCGTAAGAACCGTCTTTCGTGATAATGCTGGCGAAATTATGCCGCAAAACCTTGTTGGCGTAGTGCGCCATGAAACCGGCTTGCAAATTGTTATCGGCCACGTTCCGGAAATACCAGCCGTTGCCCTTCGTGACGCCCGGCGCCGTCGCCGTACCGGTGATGGCCGAAATCCCCACCTCCGCGTAAGTCGAGCCCGCGGCAATCGCCGCCGGGGACGACCGGTGCCCGAGAACGGCAAGAGCCGGGCCATGCTTGGCGATTTCAACGGCGCGCGTCTTCGCCATGTCGCGATTATTGCGATCGTCGTAAACCAGCAGTTCGACGGCGCGGTCCTCCGGCGTGCGCTTGGCGTTGTATTGCTCGACGAAAAGCCTCGCGGCATCGAGCATGGCCGCGCCCTTGGGCTTATCGCTTCCCGACATCGGGCCGACGACCGCAAGCACATACGGCTTGGCATTGGCCGCCTTCGAAGCCTGCTCGTCGTCTTGTCCCAGGTTTAATAGGCCCGGCGAAAACGAAACGATAGCGCCGACGGCAAGCCCCGCCAAAAACACAAAAAGCAGAATTCGCTTGATTCTTCCCCCCGCCGATATCCGCACCCGCCCCAGCCCCCAGACCCTGCGATAACCCCT
>JBBDTH010000027.1:0-10345 GCA_040904505.1 Rhodospirillales bacterium
CCATGACCTCGTCGGCGAATTCGGACACCACGGCGAGATCGTGGGTAATGAAAAGAATCGCCATGCCCATCTGCGCCTGCATATCCATGATGAGATCGAGGATTTGCGCTTGAATCGTAACGTCGAGCGCCGTCGTCGGTTCGTCGGCGATGAGGATATCGGGCTCGCAGATCAGCGCCATGGCGGTCATGACGCGCTGGCGCATGCCGCCCGACAGTTGATGAGGATAGGCGTGCGCGCGCGCCGGAGCATCGGGAATGCCGACCCGTTCGAGCATCTCGATCGCCTTGACGAGAGCCTTGTCGCGGTCCGTGCCGAAATGGATTTGCAGGACTTCGGCGATCTGATCGCCGACCCGGTAGACGGGATTGAGCGCGGTCATCGGCTCCTGGAAGATCATGCCGATGCGCTTGCCCCGGTAGCGTCGCATGTCCTCGGTTTTCGTCGTGAGAAGATCGGCGCTATCGAAGTGAACGGTGCCGCCCAGCACGCGCGCGGCGTTCGGCAGCAAGCGCAGGATCGAGAACGCGGTAACGGATTTGCCGGAACCCGACTCGCCGACCAGCGCCAGCGTTTTGCCCGGCGTCAGGTCGAAGGATACCCGGTCGATCGCCTTGACGAGGCCGCTGTCGGTGGTGAAGGCGACTTCCAGGCCTTCGACCGCGAGCGGGCTTTTTCCGGCGTGGCGTTCGGTGGTGTCCATTCCGTCCCGAGTCATTTGGTCCGCCATTCCTCGATCCAAAGCGTACTTGGGCCGGTATGGCCGGTCGGCCTGAGGCCCTTGAGCCGATGGGGCAGAATGTAGGCCTCGGCCCGGAAATAAAGCGGGATGACGGGCAATTCCTCGACGTAGATTTCCTGCAGCCGGTACCAGAGTTGCTTGCGTTTGTCCGCGTTCAGTTCGACTTCGATGTGGTCGATGAGTTCGTCGACTTCCTTGTCGGCAAATCCCGAGTAGTTTTGTCCGGAGTAATTATTGCCCGCGCTCGGAATATGGGCGGAATGAAGCTGCGAGCGCGGCACGTTTTCCGGCGAGCTGATCCAAGCGAACATGGCCATGGCGGGGAATTTTCTTTCCGTGACGGTTTGGCCGAAAAACACCCGGGCGGGTTCGTTGCGAATGCGCGCGTCGATCCCGATATAGCGCCATTGGCTTTGCAGAACCTGCGATACCAGTTCCCGGGTCCGGTTGCCGGCCGTCGTCATCAGGCGCAGTTTCAGGCGTTGGCCTTTCTCATTATAGCGGATGCCGTTGCGCGTGCGGTTCCAGCCGGCTTCGGCCAACAGTTGCGCCGCTTTCTTCGGGTCGTATTCATAGCGCGGCAGAGTTTTGTCGTAGACCCAATCCAGCGGGTTGACGTTCGAGTGCGCGACCGGCTGGCGGCCCGCGAACAGTTGCGTGCTGATCGCCTTGCGGTCGATGGCGTGAATCAGCGCCTTGCGGACCCGCTTGTCTTTTAGAATCGGGTTGTCGAGGTTGAGATCGATGTGTTCGTAAATCAGGCCCGGGTGGTAAATGATGTTGAAGGCGTTGCCGTGGCGTTTTTGAAACGCCAAGGCCTGATCGACGGTCAGGCCGAGCTCGCCCGAAATCATATCGATGCCGCCGGAAAGCAGATTGGCCTCGAGGGCGGCGGTATTGCCGATCACGCGCACCACGACCCGATCAAAATACGGTTTTTTGCCCCACCATTTCGGGTTGCGTTTCAGAACGACGTGCGACCCGCGGGCAATCTCCGTGATGACATAGGGCCCGAAAAAAAGTCCTTCGTTGGTGGCATCGGTATCGAACGCGGTGCGGTTTTTGTACTCTTTCGGGTTTGCGTGGAATTTTTGCGCGTCGACGTGATGCGGCAGGATTTCGAAATTGCCGATATCGTTGTAGACGAAGGTTACCCGGTCGACGTGCATCGTGAAGGTTTTGTCGTCGATGGCGTCTATTTTATAAACCCGCCGATACAGTTCCAGGTTGCTGACGCCGCTTAGCTTATGGCGGCCGACCTCCCAGGTAAAGATGACGTCTTTCGTCGTGATCGGCTTGCCGTCGCCCCAGACGGCGTTCGGGAGAATGGTGTAGGTGACGGCAATCCCTTGACCGCCCTCGGGCGTGCGTTCCAGTTTCGCCAGGCCGTTTTCTAAGGTCGGCAGCTTGGTGCAGAGCATGCACATGAGCTTCCAATTATGGTCGTAAACCGTGAACGGCCGGCGGACCATGGCCAGAATATAGCTTTTGGCCAGCATGGAATCGATATTGGGATGGAAAGTCGACGGGAATTGGGTCAGGCCGATCACCAATTCCGGCCCCGGCGCATTGCGGGGCGGCGTTTGAGACGTCGCGGGCGTCCCGCAGCCTAGAAAGACGCTTAGAACGAAAACAAGGAGAAGTTTATGTTTCACCCTTGCCACCATGGGCCGCCGACCAGGAGATGGGATCATCCAGGAATTTTCGGACCTCGGCAATGGCGGAATCGGGGAAGCGTTTCTGCTCGGCGGCAACCCGGAGAACGTCCCGCCAGGTGGCCAGGTAATGCATCGTGATGCCTTCCGCCTCGAGGCTGTCGAGGGCGCCTTTGAAGATATCGTAGAAGAAGACGACGAACGCGTCGTTTACGGTCGCGCCCGCCTTGCGCAGGGCGTTCACGAAATTAAGCTTGCTCGCGCCGTCGGTCGCCAGATCCTCGACCAGCAGCACGCGGCTGCCCTCGGCGAGATCGCCTTCGATCTGGGCGTTGCGGCCGAAGCCTTTGGGCTGCTTGCGCACGTACAGCATCGGCAGGGAAACGGCCTCGGAAATCCAGGCGGCGTAGGGGATGCCCGCGGTCTCGCCGCCGGCGACGGCGTCGAGGGCTTTGAGATCCATCGTTCGATCGAGCATGTTGACGGCCATCTCGATGATGGCGCGGCGTTCCTGCGTGTACGAGATGATCTTGCGGCAATCGATATAGACCGGGCTCGCCCAGCCGGAGGTGAATTTGTAGGGCTCTTCGGGGCGGAAGTTGACGGCCTTGATATCGAGCAGGATTTGCGCCGTTTTGGTGCTGAATTGGGATTGGCCGGGTTCGGTATCGGGCATGTTCTTCCTCGCATTGGGCTGGAGTATCCTGTTTAAAAGGAAATCCGGCGCGGCACAATCGGCGAAATGGGATGCCCAAATGGGATGCCCGGATGGGACACTACGTGAAGAGAATGGCCCGGAAACCGTCCCACAGGATCAGTTTGCTCGCCAGAATCAGCAGGATGAACTTCATGATCCTGCGGAATAGGGACTCGCTGATTCGCCCGATGGTCATTTTCCCGAGGTAAGCCCCGAGAACGACGCCGACGGCCAGCAGGACGACCAGCCAGAAGTGCTCCATCGTGATGGCTTGCCAGATGAAGTAGAACAGCGGCAGCTTCGACATCTGGATGACGATTCCGCTCAAGGCCCAGGTGCCGACGAATTCCTCTTTGTAAAAATTCGCCTTGATGAAAAGCGGCGCCTGAACCGCCGCGGGCGATCCGACCGTCAACGACAGAATGCCCGACCACGCCCCGGCCCACAGCATCAATACTTTACGGTCGGTCGTCTGGATATTGAAGCTCCAGTTGCCCAATACCAGAACGAGATATGCGCCCAACATCATCTTCAGATAGGGCTGAACGCCTTTGTACTCGATGATGAGCGTCCAGAAGTACATGCCGAGCGCACAACTCGGAACGTAGGTGATCAGGAATATGCCGATCATGCGGAAATTCACATGCTGGCGGAAGAACCAGACTCGCGACGAGCTGCTCCAAAGCTGGACGATGCCGTGAATGGGGATAACGAGGGCGTAATCGAGAACGGAGACCATGATCGCGAACAGCGTCATGCCGCCGCCGACGGCGGCCACGGCGTTGATGAAGGACGTACCGATAGCGGCGGCAAATAAAAACGCCAGCTGGAAAAGGCCCAGCTCCATGGCTATCAACTCCATCGAGAGGATCGTGAATTTGCCGGTAATCGGCGGGACGAGATTCGAGAGACGCTATTTTGGCCGTTGGCACGGCCCGCTGCAATAAGTATCGCAATTTGGTAGCGTATCGGTTTCAACCTCACCCTTCGACAAGCTCAGGGTGAGGTTATGGGAAATTATGAGGAATGCCTCATCCTGAGCCTGTCGAAGAATGGGCATTCCGTTCCGAATTCAACCTGAGACACCATCCGGAATTTGCTAAGGTAACCGGCAATGATAAAGACATCCGTCAAAATTCGCGATGCGGCATCGCTGGTTTTATACCGACGCGGCACGCAGGGAATCGAGGTTCTCATGGGGCGGCGCCATAGGAATCATATATTTATGCCGCATCGGCTGGTGTTTCCGGGCGGCGCCGTCGACGCCGAGGACCGTTCCGTCAAACCGGCGACGCCGCTGCGGCCCGAGATCGAGGAGCGCTTGTGCCGCGGCGTCACGCGGGTCAGGGCCCGCGCGCTGGCGGCGGCGGCCATTCGCGAGACGTGGGAGGAAACCGGCTTGCGGGTGGCGGCGCCGTTCAAGGTGACTCCCGAGTCGTGGCCCGAGTCCTGGAAGTGTTTTTACGACGCCGGCGTCGGTCCGGATTTCGGCGTGCTCGATTATTTTTTTCGTGCCGTGACGCCGCCGGGCAAAGTGCGCCGCTTCGATGCGCGGTTTTTTCTGGCGCCCGCGGAACGGGCACAAGGCGAGATCAGAAGCAACGGCGAGTTGATCGACATCGATTGGTACGATATTACCGCCGTAAAAGGGCGCCCCGACGTTCACGGCATTACGGCGCTGGTGCTCAACGAAGCCGAAGATGTGCTGGATGATCCTGCCCTCTTGAAGCAACGCGGGGTGCGGTATAGCCGCCACGTTCGGGGCAAGCGGGTTATCGTGTCCGAAGAAGTGTGAGAGCGCGTCAGGGCAGGCGGTATTCGGACTCGGGGGCGGGGTCGCCGCTACAGAGAACCCGGCCGGTCTTCACCATGTGTAAAAGATGCGCGTAGACGGAACGCCCGGCGGCATTATGGAGGCGTTGCGGCACATCGGCGTAAATCGTTTCCACCATGTCCGGGATACGGCCGATGCCGTTTTTCAGGCAGGCGAGGATTTCGCGTTCGCGTTCGGCGCGATGCGCGATGAGGTCGGCGACGTAACGCTTGGGTTCCGTGATCGGCGGTCCGTGGGTCGGCCAGATGATCTCGTCGTCGCGCTCGAGAACCTTTTTCAGGGATTCGATGTAGGCGTGCATATCGCCGTCGGGCGGGGAGACCACGGTGGTCGACCAGCCCATGATGTGGTCGCCGCTCAACAGCGCCTTTTCCTCTTTCAGCGCGAAGCACATATGATTGGACGTGTGCCCCGGCGTGTGTACGGCTTCGAGCGTCCAACCGTCGCCCGCGACGATGTCGCCGTCCGTGAGCGCGGTCTCGGGTTTAAAATCGTAGTCCGGGCCTTCCTCGACCTTGGGGCCGTGCTTGCCGTGCGGGCCGTATCCGTAGGTCGGCGCGTCGACGATTGCTTTCACGCGCTTGACCGCCGGCGAATGATCGCGATGGGTGTGGGTGACGAAGATGTGGGTGATGGTTTCGCCCTCGAGGGCCTTGAACAGCGCGTCGACGTGCTCGGGCAGGTCCGGGCCGGGATCGATCACGGCGACGTTGCCGTGGCCGACGATGTAGGTGCCGGTGCCGTGAAAGGTGAACGGGGTCGGGTTATGGGCAACCACGCGGCGGATCATCGGGCTGACGGCGTCGCAGCGGCCGTATTCGAAAACGATATCCCGGTAATGCTTTATCGGATGGGCCATCGGCGGTCCGTATCGGTTGGAAACGCTTACTTGTAGTCTTCCGGGGCGGGAATGCCGAGCAGGTCCACGGTGGTTTTTCCGGCGGCGATTTCCGCGATAAACCGCTCTTCCGCGTCCATCCGGTTCCGGCAGCGCTCGTACAGGCCGTCCCATTGATCAGGCCGGATTACGACGACGCCGTCGTCGTCGCCGACGATCAGGTCGCCGGGATTGACGGGTACGCCGGCGCATTGGATCGGCACGTTGACGCCACCGCCGAATCCCTTGTGCGGACCGTTCGGTATGACGGCCCGGGTATAGACGACGATTATCGAATCGCGCAGTTCGGCGACGTCGCGCACCGCGCCGTCGACGATCACGGCGGTAACGTCCTTGGCTTCGGCGGCGGCATTCAGGACGCCGCCCCAGAGCGCGGTATCGCAATGGGCGCGTCCGTCGATCACGAGCGCGCAGCCGGGCCACGCCAGCGGCACGCCGTGATGCAGCGCCGCGTTATCGCCGACCATGCATTGGATCGTGAGCGCCTGCGCGGCGACGCGGACGTTCCGGCGCAACGGCTTGATCGCGGCCTGCAGGGTGCCGGTGCGGTTCAACTCGTCGCTGATGATGGCCGTCGGCACGTCACGCCATGGCGCCAAGTCGCTCTTGCTGAGCAGCGTGGCCGGCCGGTCCTGAATGATGAGCGCCATGATCCGTTACCCGTGCATGGGAAAATCAATTGCCTTTTTGGCGGGGAACGTAGCGGCCCTTTTCGAGGCCGCTGAAAAGGTTCCGGATATACGGATGGTTGATCGGGGTACCGTCCTCGTCGGCTTCCAGGTTGCGCTCGGCGACGTAGGTCGTGATGTCCTGGCCGTCGACCAGGACATGATACCAGGGCCGGTCCTTCGGCGGTTGCGAGCGGGCGACGTTCTTATACCAGTCCTCGGTGCCGTGAAATTCGGGATCGACGTCGTAAATCACCCCACGATAATCGAACTTCTTGTGGTGAATGAGCTGGCCGACGTGAAATTTAGCGTGGGTGCTGGTCAAGGCGATGCTCCGATTGTTCGGGGGCTGGGGTCCATATTGGTCAAAGTGTAAGCGGCAGGTCAATACGGGGCAGTCGCAGGCGCGATATAAAAGTCCATTTATTCGGATGTTTGCCAAACGAGCCGGAATGGCATTAAGATAAAAAATCCGTATTTAGGCTACCGGACGGCGATGAGCATCTTACGAAAAGCGATCGGGAACCGTTTTGAGTTCCGCAAAACAGCGGGCGTTTTCCTCGTCCTTTGCTTTATCGCCGCGCTCGCGCATGTTTTTGCCCATGATATATCCGGCCATGCCGGGGGGCATTTCCAGCAAACGGCGTCTGAAACATGCCTTCTCGGAAAAGTGCCGGCGGCCTCGATGCCGGCGGCCGTTACGGTCGATTGCACCAAGTATGCAACCGTTTTCGTAACACAGCGGGCCGAACAACAGGTTTTTCCGCAAATCGTTTTCGGCTTCTACACGCGCGCGCCGCCGACCCTCTAACTCTTCTTGATCACCACCGAACATTTCGGGATATGCCGCTCTTTCGCAGCGATCGATCGGCGTAGTCCTTAATTCGTCTATGGAGGAGTTAGTGATGAAACGCGCATTCATGCGACGTGTATTTTTTACGGCGGCCCTGTCGGTTTCGATGGCCGCCGCCGATCCCGCATCGGCCCAAGACAGCGCAAGCGAGTTGAAGCAGGCCGTGCAAGCGCTCCGCGACCAAATGAAGAAAATGCAATCGGGGTACGAAGGCGAAATCAAACGGCTTGAAACGCGTCTTCAAACCTTGGAAAAGAAACCCGAAACGACCGTCGTTCAGGCGCCGTCCAGCGCGGCGGGAGAGACTTCCCGCGTCGACGTGTTCAGCAAGCAAAGCCCGATCCAGATCGGCCTGAACGGCAATCTGATTTCCGGCGGCTCGAGCGTCGGCAACGAGGCTCTCGGCAACCTGCAACGCGGGCATCACGATCCGAAAACCAACGGGTTTTCAGTGAGCAACGTCGAATTGTTCGTAGGCGGAACGGTCGATCCGTACTTCGATGCCCAGGCCAACATTGCCCTGCAGATCGATTCCGAGGGCGAGACCAGCATCGAACTGGAGGAGGCGTTCTTCACCACCCGTAACCTGCCGGGCGGCCTGCAAGTGAAGGGCGGACAATACTTTACGGAGTTCGGCCGCGCGAATACGCAGCATCCCCATTCCTGGTCGTTCGTCGATCAGCCGGTCGTGCTGTCGCGGCTGTTCGGCGCCGACGGCCTGCGCAGCCAGGGCGCGCGCGTGTCGTGGCTGACGCCGTTGCCGTGGTTCTCCGAATTCACTGTCGGCGCGCAAAACGCCAAGGGCGAAACCGCCGCCAGCTTCCTCGGCGAGGAAGGCGAAGACATCGGCGGGTTCGAGCTCCAAGAGCGCGGCGGACGGAACTTCTCCGATCTGCTGTGGTCGGCCCGCTGGCTCAACGGCGTCGACCTCTCGGATACGGTGAGCGCCAATCTCGGCTTCTCCGGTGCCGTGGGGCCCAACGCCACGGGCTCGAACACCAATACGTATCTCCTCGGCATGGATCTTTACATGAAATGGCAGCCGACAAGGTCGCAAGGAGGATTTCCGTTCGTCGCCTGGCAGTCCGAGATCATGGGCCGCAAATACGAGGCGCTGGATTCCGGCGATCCCGATCACAAGAACCTCCATGACTGGGGCTTCTATACGCAAGCCCTATGGGGATTCAAACCCGGCTGGGTCGCGGGCCTGCGGCTCGAGCATGCCGACGGTCGCGGTAATAACGCTGACGATCCCTTCCGCGATAGCCGCTGGCGGGTATCGCCCAATCTGACGTGGCATCCGACGGAGTTCAGCAAGGTGCGGTTGCAGTACAATCGGGACTGGGCTCAGCACCTCGCGGAGAAATCCGCCGATACGGTGTGGCTGCAGCTCGAGTACTCCCTCGGCAGCCACTTCGCTCATACGTTCTAAGGGGAGGGCGGCATGAAATCGTTCGCTTTTTTAGCGACGGTGTTGGCGGTGCTTGCGTTCGGCAAGCCCGCCACCGCCCTGAACGTGGTAACGACGACGACGGATTTGGCGGCGATTGCCCGCGCCGTCGGCGGCGAGCACGTTGACGTCACGAGCCTCACGCGCGGCACCCGCGATCCCCATTACGCCGAAGCGAAACCCAGCATGATCCGGAGCGTCTTTCGTGCCGACGTTCTGCTGCTGGTCGGCGCCGAGCTGGAGATCGGCTGGCTTCCGGCGGCGTTGCAGGCGGGGCGTAATGCGAAAGTCCTGCCGGGCGGGCCCGGGTATCTCGATCTTTCCGAAACCGTGCCGTTGCTCGACGTGCAGACAGGCGCGATCACCCGGGCCATGGGCGACGTGCATGCCGCCGGCAATCCGCATTATTGGCTCGATCCCCTGCGCGGGATTTCGATGGCGAAAGCCGTTGCCGCGCGCTTTGCCCGCCTGGACCCGGCGCACGCAAGCGAATACGAAATGGCCTCGAAAGCCTTCGAAAGCGCCGTGATCGAACGCATGAAGACGTGGCGGGCGGCACTGGCGCCGCTCAAGGGCAAGAAGGTTTTGCAGTATCACAAATCCTTCGTTTATCTGGGCGAGGCCTTCCGCATGACCCTTGCCGGCGAGGTGGAGCCGCTGCCGGGGATCGCGCCGTCGGCAAGGCATCTGCAAAGACTGATCGCCCGGATCAAGGCGGAAAAGATCGGGGTGTTGATCATGGAGCCGTATTACGACCGGCGCGGCGCCGAATTCCTGCGCGATAAAACCGGTATTACCGTCGTCGTCCTGCCGCACTCGGTCGGCGCGAGCCCGGAAATAAAAACTTATTTCGATCTGTTCGACGGTATCGTCGCGGCGTTTCGTAAAGCGAAGGTGATCTGACATGGATGCCTTGATTTTTCTATTTCCGGCATTTGCGTTAAGCGCGTTGCTCATTCTGACGCACGTATATCTCGGGCTTCATGTGTTGGCGCGCGGCATTATCTTCGTCGATATTGCTTTGGCGCAAGTCGCGGCATTCGGCGCCAGTGTTGCGTTTTTATTGGGCGAGAACGTACACGGCCCGAGCGGGCTGATTTTTTCGTTTGCGTTCACGCTCACCGCGGCGTTCGGGTTCGCGCAGCTTCGGCGAATTCACGACAAGACGTCCCGCGAAGTCATTATCGGTTGCGTCTACGTGGTGACCACGGCGCTGTCGATCGTCGTACTCAGCCGGTCAGTCTCGGGCATGGAGGAATTGAAGACCCTGTTCAACGGCAGCATGCTGTGGGTGCGGTGGCAGGATATCGCACTGCTGGCGGCGTTGTATGCGGCCATCGGGGCGATCCTGATGTTTGCTCATCGGCGCTTTCTGGCGCTGTCGGCATCCGAGGAGCCGTCTCGGCCGCGGACCTTCGTGTGGGAATGCCTTTTTTTCGCCTGTTTTGCCGTCGTCATCACGTCGGCGGTCCATTTGGCGGGGATTCTCGTCGTCTTTGCTTTTCTCATCATTCCTGCGTTCGGCGCATCGATGGTGGCCGCCGGCTG
>JBBDTH010000028.1:0-10273 GCA_040904505.1 Rhodospirillales bacterium
AGCCGCTGCTGCACGATCATGACCATCGTGCCCTGTGCCGTGATCCTTTCCTCTTCTTTCCCTTTCGGCTCCCCTGCCGGTTTGGGCGATTCGCCAAGATCACGCAGGGCGTCTTCGATCAGCGATGTGAAGTTTTGGGGTTTAGCGCTCGCCGGGACTACCCCAGGAGATTCCGAAGCCGATTTCAATTCCTCGGATTCGGGTGCCTTCACCGTACTTTTAGCGGGGCCGGGCTCCGGCGGCACGGGCTCCGGCGGCACGGGCTTCGCGGGCGGGGCGTCCGGAATTTCGAGCGGCGTCGGCATGCCGGTGGCGAAAGCCGAACGACGAGGAGGCGTCTTGTTGTCCTCGGGTTTTTGGGGGTTCTTTGGGGTTTGAGATTTCTGCGCCCGTGTTTTCGGCGGCGGCGGTTCCGATGTCCGTGCCGGTTTCGAATCCGATTCGTCTCCCGATTGCGGCACAATGGCGGCAACGGAACCGGCGCTGGGATCGAGCGGCGGCTCGGAGGGCTCTATCGTTTTCGGCGCGGTCCTCGTTGTTTGCGCAGAGGAAGAAGCGGTTTCAACCGGCTTTTCCGGCTTAGGCAACGCCACCGGGCCGATTTTCTCGAAATTCGGCTCGGGTTTTACGATATCCGACTCGGCAGCCGCCGCGGGCCGGGGATCTGACGAAGCGACATGGTTGACATCGGAATCCGTCTGCCAAAACCGGAAAAGCCCCGCGCCGAGCAACAACCCGACAACAAGCACCGCGCCCACCGAATAGACCGGTTTTAGCCCGAACCACCGCTCATGAAATGACAGGTTCTCATCCGACAGCGGCACCGAACGGCCCCATGATCCGCCGATCGGCCGTTGCCGTTCGGCGTGAGCAGAGCGCCCTCGTTCGAATAAATCGAATTGCGGTTTCGGCTTGCTCGAGTCTTCTTTTTCATTCTCGCTATTTTCGTTCGCGCCGGCGGCGGCATCACGATCACGACGATAACCGGCGTTCCCCGCAATGTGGGCATTCCCCGCAATGTGGGCAAAGGACTGATCGAACCGCGCAAACACGTTATCTTCATCTTCCGTCGCATCTTCCGCCATTTCTTCGGTAGAAGCCGTGCCTTCGGAGACACTGTTTTTAACCAAGGATTTACGGCAATACCGGCAGAAAAGCGCCTCCGCGTGCAAGGGCGCGCCACAATGAGGACAGTTTAGGCCAGGATCGGGAAATCTAAAGCGGTTCGGCGACCAGTACCGCGCGCTCCGAAGATTTCTCGCGAACAAAACATGCACCAAAGCGAGCACGTTGAGAGCGACGCCGTATATGAACCACGGCAAGACGTGACGCCCCTTCCAGCGGGCAATGGATGAAACAATGAGACCGCTGCCGAGAACGGCGGCGATAATCCATGCAAAAGTAGGGGAAATGACTCACTCCATTTTTCATTTGAAGTTGCGACGCAAGGCCGTTCACCTCGGAGGCATAGACTCGTACCTCGACATCATAGACTCGTAATAGCGGAATTTAGTCCATCCCCCCATCGGTTCGTTAAGCGACAGGGATTTCCCGCATGTTTTTTTATACGTGACGGGAATAACCGTACCGGCTTCACAGTCGATGGATTTGTAAGGGCTAGTTATACGGCAGTATAGGATTTGAGCCATGAACTGTGAACAAATTGTGAACAAATTGGATAGACCGGGTGAGGACTAAACGTCGGGATCAAACGAACTCCCCGCTCTTTAACTTACTTACAAATCACAATTTTCATAGGCCTAGCAAACACATGCAAAAACCGGAAAATTCTAAGAGTTTATCGCATTTTATATCGGAGCTTGATAACGATCGGAGCCGTACCAACAAGAACGGAACGCCAAACCGCATGCCGCGCGTTCTGTTGATCAGTCCGGTTGAGACCTACCGGTCGGCCCTCGCCATAAACTTACGGGCACAAGGCTTCGACATCGTCGAGATGGACGATCCTATCGAACTCAGCGAGAAAATCGACGGCGACGGCTTTATCGACGCGGCGCTCATCGATACGGATGCGCTGTCGGCCGAAAACGCCGCCCTGCTTGACCAGCTATGCACTTTATCCACGCGCTTCCCCGTGGCGTTCGTTTCGACATCTTGCGGAGGATCCCGGGAGGAAGTCGCCTTAAACAATGGCGCCGCGGATTTTCTGAGTAAATCGCGGAGCCCCACAATTGTCGGCATGCGCCTAAGGCTTTTGACCGAACAAATTAAAGTCTACCGTGAGACGCAACCTGCCGAGAAAGAACTTCAGATAGGCCCGTTGCACCTAAAGCTGAAAAGTTACCGTGCTCTCTGGCACAACCGTCAGGTCCCCCTGACCGTTACCGAATTCAAAATCGTCCGTTTGCTTGTAGGCCGCGCCGGTGAAAACATCGCTTACCGCGAAATTTACGATGTCGTGCATGGTAAGGGATTCATGGCCGGTGAAGGCCCGAACGGCTATCGGATTAACGTGCGGTCATTGATTCGCAAAGTTCGGAACCGGTTTCGCAGCATCGACAAGAATTTTTTCGAAATCGAGAACTTCGCCGGCTACGGCTATCGTTGGCGTTCGTTAAACACGGAAAGCGGCGCATCGGCCGGGAAAATTAACGGAAAAGAATTGATGAATTCGGACCTAATGAACATTGCTTCATGAAGCGATAAAGCGGACGAGACAAAGCAGGCAAGGACTCGCCCGGTTCGTAAAGAAACAGATTAATCGAAACCAAGGAGAAGACAATGGACGCCTATCCTGCAATAACAACCGCGGAAGAGCGAGAAGATGTGGCGACACATGTTTATCCCGTTATTTTATGCGGCGGTTCGGGCAAACGTTTATGGCCTATTTCGCGTTCCTCTTATCCCAAACAGTTTCTGCGGCTTCTGTCGGATCACACGATGCTGCAAGAAACCGCGAAACGTGCCTTCAACAAAGATGCCCTGGAAGCGCCAATCGTCGTTTGCAACGATTCCCATCGCTTTCACGTGATCGAACAATTCGAGTCCGCCGGCATACCTCTGCGAAGCATTCTGTGCGAACCTACCGGACGCAATACGGCGCCCGCTTTGGCGGCGGCGGCACTCATGCTTTTCGAAGAAGACCCCAGTGCCATAATGCTGGTCCTGCCGTCGGATCACCACATCGGCAATAAAAAGGCGTATGCCAATGCGGTTTCCCGTGCCGTGAAAGCCGCCGAAGCCGGGATGCTTGCTACCTTCGGCATCCCGCCGACACGGCCTGAAACCGGCTACGGCTACATCAAGCGCGGCGCCCCTCTGGACGGCGTAAAAGATGTCTACAAGGTCTCGCAGTTTATCGAGAAGCCCGATGCGCAATTCGCCACTTGTCTCGCGGCGGATAAATCCTGCTACTGGAATAGCGGCATGTTCGTGTTTCCGGTCGCGGAATTTCTCAAAGAACTGCGGCGGTATTCACCCAAGACGGTCAACGCCTGCGAGGAGGCGTTGAAAAAGGGCTGCCGCCACGACGACGGCATTCTGCTTGATGCCGATTCTTTTGCCGCCGCGCCGAACACGTCCATCGACGTTGCCCTGATGGAAGTAACCGATAAAGCGGCCGTGGTTGAAGCAAATATCGAGTGGAGCGACATCGGCTCCTGGCATGCGTTGTGCGAAATTAAACAAGCCGACGAGAACGGCAACATGTTGGAAGGAAACGTCACGGTTGACGGCGTACGCAACGCGTATATCCGTTCTGACGACCGTCTCATTGCCGCGATCGGCCTTGATAACATCATTGTCGTCGATACCAAGGATGCTCTTCTCGTGAGCAGTGCCGAACACGCCCATAAAATCGGTCAGATGGTGCAGCGCCTCGATAAAGAGAATCGGCCGGAACTGTCGCAACATCCGCAAGTTTACCGTCCTTGGGGATATTATCAGTCCATCGATTGCGGCGGCCGGTTCCAGGTCAAACATATCATGGTTAAACCCGGTGCCCAACTCAGCCTGCAAATGCATCACCACCGGGCAGAACATTGGATCGTTGTCAGCGGCACCGCGTTGGTGAGCTGCGGCGACGAAACCCGGCTTCTCAGCGAAAATGAGTCCACCTACATTCCGCTCGGCACATCGCACCGTTTGGAAAACCCGGGCAAAATTTTACTCCATTTGATCGAGGTTCAAGTCGGGCCTTATCTCGGAGAGGACGATATCGTCCGATTCGAAGATACCTACGGCCGGGCATAAGCGATGACGGATACAATAGTGGTGACGGGCGGCGCCGGTTATATCGGCAGCCACGTTTGCAAGGCATTGGCGCAAGCCGGGTTTCGCCCCGTGGTCTATGATAATTTGTCAGGCGGCCATCGCCATATGGTTCGATGGGGGCCGCTGGCTATGGGCGACATTCGGGATCCCGCCTCCCTATCGAACTGTTTTAACCGATACAAGCCGGCGGCAGTGATACATTTGGCCGGCCTGATCGCTGCCGGCGAATCGGTAAAAAAACCGTCCAAATATTACGACAACAACGTACGGGGAACGCTGACCTTGTTCGATACGATGCTCCATCACGGCATCGACCGGATCGTGTTTTCCTCAAGTGCCGCCGTCTACGGCGATCCGGACAGCACGCCGATTCCGGAACACCATCCCATTCGGCCGGTTAATCCCTACGGGCACACCAAAGCAATGTGCGAGCAGTTGCTATTCGATTACACGGTTTACGGATTGCGTTCGATATCCCTGCGCTACTTCAATGCCGCCGGCGCCGATCCCGACGGCGAACTCGGCGAGTCACATGAACCCGAGACCCATCTTATCCCGTTGGTTTTGCAGGCGGCAGCCGGATTGCGTTCCCATATCGATATCTTCGGCGATCAATATCCCACGCCGGACGGTACCTGCATCCGCGATTACATTCACGTTTCCGATCTTGCGGCGGCCCATGTCGCGTCCCTTTCGATCATGGACGACCGGCCCAGCGCACGCGCCTTCAATTTGGGCAACGGCATGGGCTACAGCGTATTGGATGTCGTGCGTGCCGCGGAACGGGTGACGGAACGGCGAATTCCGACGCGGCGTTGCCCGGCCCGGCCCGGTGATCCCCCGGTGCTCGTTGCCGATTCGGCGCACGCTACGAACGCCCTGAAGTGGCACCAGATCCACCCCGATATCGATACCCAAATTGCGCATGCCTGGCGGTGGCTGAAAGCGGACAATGTTAGGGTCAATACGTCGCATCGCTTGAAAAAACCCAGCCTTCTTGCCACGGATTGATCACACATTCCGGCCCGGAGGCAATGGTAGCGTACCTTGAATGCAGCGGTCCGCGTGACCTCATAAATCATCAAAGTTAACCCCATTCGAGGATGCAAACTCGACGATGTTACAGCACTCCATAATCACCAAGACGAAATCGCCGCGCCCAGGCGTAAAAACGGGGGCGAAAATTTGGGCGGTGCTACTCATGCTCGGGATGAACCTCACGATTGCCGGGTGCGCCGGCGAACCCAATTTTACCCCCGTAGCGCCGATGAATGAAACCGCCGGCTATCAACTCGGATCGGGGGACATGGTTCAAATTACGGTCTTTGGCGATCCATCCCTTTCCGGGGAACGCCAAGTCGACGGCACTGGTCATTTTGCGTTCCCCTTGATCGGCCAAGTAAAAGCTAGCGGCCTGAAATCTACGGAACTCGAAACGCTCCTTGAAAAGCAACTCAAGGATTACATGCGCGACCCCAACGTCGGCGTGCAAGTTATGTCCCACCGGCCCTTTTACATCGTGGGCGAAATTCGCAAACCCGGCAGCTACCCTTATGTCAACGGCATAACGGTTATCAACGCCATCGCGATTGCCGGCGGGTTCACATATCGCGCTCGCGAAGGTTCATTCTACATCCAACGCCCCGCGCAGAAAGCGCAGATAGAAGCCGGACAGGCTACGCCCGTCCGGCCCGGCGACGTGATTATCGTCCAGGAAAGGCATTTTTAATTCCATGGTCGAATATTATCAGACGGCAAATCAACACGAACTGTCGCAACCCTTTATGCAAAAAATAGGTCACGATGCCGCCGGCGGCTTTACCGACGTTGAATCGGGAAGCGGCTGGGATATGCTGCGTAAGATCTGGCGGCGAAAAAAACTGATTATCGTGGTTACCCTCGCATCGGTGTTGTTCGGCGCCCTCGCAACGGCCCTCATCGCCCCGCGCTACAAGGCCGAGGCGCGTATCCTGTTGGGCATGCAAGAGCCGAAAATTGCCGATATCGAGTCGGTCCTCAAAGGCATCACACCGAATTCCGAAACGGTGCAGAGCGAAGCCTATGTTATCGCTTCGCGCAACGTCGCGCGTCAGGTCGGCGAACGGCTCAAACTCGATGAGTCGCCGGCGTTCAATCCTGCCCTCCGTCAGGACAGCCGTTGGCTTTATCTGCTGAATCCCGCCTATTGGATCGGGCAAGTTTCGGACTGGTTCAACCGAAGCGACGAGAAAGTAAATACCGGCTCGGCGGTCGATGAAGCGGCGCAGCGCAAGGCTCGGCACGACCGCCTCTGGGAACGGATCGACATGCGCCTGCTGAGCCGCGTGGAGGCCCTTCCCTTGAACCGCTCGCACGTCCTCACCATTGTCGCCGAGGACGAAGACCCCGAAATGGCCACGAACATTGCCAATACCTTCAGCGACATCTACGTCCAGCAATATCAAATCGACAGACAGCAAGCGATTATCCGCGCCAATGACTGGCTGGAGTCCCGCATCCGCGACCTTCGGGTAAAAGTTAACGAATCCGAACGCGCCGTATCGAATTATCGCCGGGAAAACGATCTATACGCGACAAAATCGGACACCGTCATCGCGCAGCACTTGTCGGCTTTGAATCAACAAATGATCGAGGCTGCCAATGCTAAAACCCAGGCCGCGACCCGTCTCGCTCAAGCGGAAGATCAACTCGACAAGAAAAATCCCGAAAACAACTTGCCGTCTGTCCTTCAATCTCCGCTTATCATATCGCTCCGTACCAGCCTGGCCGATCTGGAACGCCAAGCCGCCGATCTGTCGGCCAGCTATACCAACAAGCATCCCAAAATGCGCAATATGAACGCTCAGTTCAGCAAGGTCGAAAACCGCATCCGGAGCGAGATCAAACGGATCGTAGGAAGTTTGAGAAACGAATCCAAGATAGCCGACAAGCAATACGCACAGGTATCGGCGCAACTTGACGCTCTTAAAAATCAATACGGCCAATCGAATTCGAAAGAGATCAAGCTTCACGCGCTTGAACGGGAATCCGAAGCGAACAGAACCATGCTGGCGTCCCTGCTACAACGCTCGAAGGAAACGATGCAGCTCGCGAATACCGACGTACCGCAGGCCAAGGTTATTTCTCAGGCCACCGTTCCGTTGTCACCGAGCTTCCCGCCGACCGGGCTGATTCTTATCCTTTCGTTATTTGTCGGTGCCGGCGGCGCTGTTTTTCTGGTGTTGCTGCTTGAGAGGCTCGATCAAACCTACCACACGACCGAGGAAATCGAGGAGCACACCGGCATTCCCGCATTGGTGGTGTTGCCAATGGTCAAGAATCGCGGACGCGTCGTCGATTTCGTCGTTCGCGAACCGAACTCGGTATTTGCCAATGGGTTGCGGATGCTGAACGTTCACCTGTCCCTCGGTCCCCAAGGCGAAACGGCGCCCGGAATCGTGATGTTCACATCTGCCGCGCCGGGTGAAGGCAAGTCTCACACCAGCGCATCCTTCGCGCAATTAATGGCGCTCGAAGGCCGCCGCACCATCCTGCTCGATCTCGATTGGCGGCAACCGACGCAGCATAAACTGTTCGATCATCGACACCCCTCGGGTCTCGTCGAACTCCTCGACGGCAGCATCACGCCGGAGGAAGCGGTTTATTGCGATCCCAAATCAGGCGCACACGTTATCTTCATGGGGGAAAACGCAAGTCGCCTGCGCCGGTATTCGCCGCCGTTGGATCGGCTGCGTTTGCTGCTTCACACCTTGTCCCGACATTACGACGTCATTGTCCTTGATTCCATGCCCATGGTCATCGCGCCGGAGGTACTCCACATAGCGCAGATGGCGGATCACACGGTGGTCAATGTCAAATGGGGCAGCACGCCGAAGCGCGTCGTCGCCAAAGAACTCCGAAATCTGATGCAGGTCGGCGCGCGGGTCTCGGGAATCGTCCTGTCCCAGGTCGACCCCTGGCGGTACGACCAATACAGTTACGCCGATTCCGGATATTTACGTCATGGATATCTCACTCATGATCCAAGTTAGCCGCTTGGAAAATATATCATGACACAGCCTATGTTGCTGATAACGCAATATTACTGGCCGGAGCTGGTCGGCTCCGGACCGTTTTGCACGGATTTGGCGGAATGGCTCGCCGGGAACGGCAATGAAGTAAACGTTTACACGAACCGGCCGCATTACCCGACAAACATCGTACCCCGCTCCTACAGAGACGGCCAACGCGACCATGAATATTGCAACGGCGTCACGATCGAACGGATCAAGCCTTGGACGCCGCAGCGGCGCGGCGCGGCGATGCGGATCGCCGCGGACGCATTATTCCTGGCGCGGGGCGTGACGGCGCTCATCACCGGACGCATCAAACGGACTCCCACCGTCATCTCGCTGTGCCCCTCCATCCTATCCGTTCTGCTCGGCACGCTGGCAGTCCGCAACGGTGGGCGGCATGTCGCCCTCATTCACGACATTCAGTCAGGTCTTGCCTCGGGTCTCGGCATGGTGGCCGGCAAAGCCATGGTATGGGCGATGCGAAAACTGGAAAGAATCGTCCTCAACCGGGTCGACCATATCGTCGTTCTATCGGAAAACATGCGCCGTCAACTCCTGGACCAGGACGTTAAAACACCGATCGAAGTCCTGCCGATCTGGGTCGACACAAAGAAAATATACCCCATGCGAAAGATTCGGGGCCAGCGCCCCATGACCGTGCTTTACAGCGGCAACTTCGGCAGGAAACAAGCGCTCGGACAAATCATCGAGATGGCGGCGCGCCTCAAGGAACACGGGATCGCCGCGAAGGTCATGCTGCGCGGTGCCGGCGGCGAAGCGGAAACGCTGAAGCGGCAGGTTTCCCGGCGCGGTCTCAAAAATATCGAATTCACATCTCTCGTGCCGATGAAGCGGCTGAACGAAGGACTTGCGGATGGCGACATCCACCTCGTCCCGCAGGATGATCGAGCCGCCGATTTTGCGGTGCCTTCGAAAGTATACGCCATCATGGCGGCGGCCCGCCCGTTCGTCGCCACCGCCCACCCCGGCAGCCTGCTGTGGCAGCTTCAAGAACGCTCGGATGCCTTTCTATGCGTCCCGGCCGGCGATGTGACCGCCCTGATCGACGCCGTCGAACGGTTGGCGAGCGATCCCGAACTACGCCGGACACTGGGTAACAACGGCCGTTCCTACGTCATGAAGCATCACGATAGATCGGTCTTGCTCGAACGATTTTTCATCCTGCTTCGAATCAACCCAGTGAAAGAAAACGATTATGCCGTGCGCTCGATCACACCTGCTGATCTTTGAACCGGATCATCGTGGCCATGCGCAGGAATGGATCGAACACATTCTTGAAGGCGTCGCGGCCAGTGATGATCCTCCGGCGATAAGCCTCCTGGTTCCGGACGAGCTGGCACATATCTTCGCCTCTCGCCCAGGACTCGATGTTTACGTCCCGACGAATCGCTTGCTGTCGCTTTGTCTGAGCCGCTGGATCATGATCAGCGGTTTAGCGCGCTGGTGGACGATGCGCCGTTATCTCTCGCGGTGCGCCGCAACGCACTGTTTATTTCTGGCGTTCGATCATCTTTCCTTGCCTTTCGGACTTGGCCTGAGGATGGCCGGCCGGCCGGTTTCGGGAATTCTGTTTCGTCCGTCGGTACATTACCACGAGATCAATTCAACCCTGCCGACCTGGCGCGAGCGGCTGCGCGACGGGTGCAAGGAAATATTCTATCGATGGATGCTCTGTAACCCGGCGCTTGAAACCGTTCTATCGCTCGATCCCTATTTCCCCCGTTACGCAATCGACCATTACCGTCACGGAAGCAAGGTCCGCGCGTTACCCGATCCCGCACAACGTTTGATCGAACCGACGCGCGCCGAAACCGATCTCGCGGCAATTGCGATACCGGAGGATCGTGTCGGCTTTTTCCTGTTCGGTGAACTGAGCGCGCGCAAAGGGGTCATCACCCTACTCGATGCCCTCCCCCGCCTGCCGGCGGAGTCAGCCGGGAAGGCCGCCATCGTCATTGCCGGCC
>JBBDTH010000029.1:0-10245 GCA_040904505.1 Rhodospirillales bacterium
AGGCAATGACGTCGCCGGCGACCCAAAATGCGATCGTGTTCAAAATCCAGCAAGCGCTCCGGAAAACCGGCCTTTACAAGGGCCCCCTCGACGGCAAATACGGCCCCGCCACCCGCGAGGCGATTCGCCGCTATCAGAAATTGCACGGTCTGAAAATCGATGGGCGCATCAGCGAGAAACTGGCGGACCTTCTGGATACGGGATCGAAAGTCGACAGCCTGTTACGGCGGATCGACCGGACCCGCAACGACAGCATTCGCTCGGCGCGCGAAGCGTTATCGAGCCGGCCCGAAACGCAACACTTGTTGAAACGCCAAGAGACCGAGCGCGCTGATCCGTTACGGGATGCGAACGGTTGCTTTCGCAAGCCGGCGGCGGCGTGTCTTTTGCGCGAGGCGGCCGAAAGCGCCAAGGCCATCTACAAGAACGAGATGCGCGATTGGGCCCTGGGCGAATTGCTCGTTGCGCAAACTAAGGCAGGACTCGCCGAAGAAGCCGTAACCACCACCCGGCGCATTCAGGATCCCCGGCTTATCATGGTGGCCTTGAAAAATATCGCCGAGGCGCAGGCCGTGGCAAACCGGGTCGATGACGCCCTGATAACGGCCGAGACCATCCCCGACCCCCTGCGAAAGGCCGAGGCTTACATCGCCATCGCCCGGATTCAATCCAAACAGGAAGAAACCGGTCATATTTTTGCGACGATCGCGCGCCTTCATAAGACGCTCGAAACCGTCGACGATCCGCTCAAGCAGCTGTTTTTTCTGACGCGCGCCGCCGCCGCCCTGGCCGAAGCGGGATACCGTCAAAAGGCTCGGACCTATCTTCAGGAAGCGGAGACCCTGTTTCAGGAAAAACTCTCCGGTGACTCCCGGGAAGTCGCGCTTCGCTATATTGCCATCGCCTTTGCGGATATCGACCAGCCTCAACGCGCGTTGTCGATGATTAAGGACATACGCGATGTTTCCGAGCGCACGCCGGTTCTGGTCCGCATGGCCACCGCCCAGGCCCGCACGGGAGAAACCACCGCCGCGGTGTCGACCGCGAAGGATATCTCGACTCTGCGGTATCGCGCCGTCGTTCTGAGCCAAATTGCCGTCGATCAGGCCAAACGCCATGACACGACCCAGGCATGGCGTACCATCCATATGGCCTCCGATGCCGCCCAGGATATCAAGCTCCCGTTTGCCCGTTCGTTCGCTTACAGCAATATTTCGCGGGCATTCGCCGTCATCGGCGCGACCGAAGGTCCCGGCAGCCCGGCGTTCGCCAAAGCATCGGAAGCCATCGAAAAGACGACGGACGATCGTTTGCGCGCACAAGGATTTTGGTTCATCGCCCTGCAACACCGCCTTGCCGGCGACATTGCGACGGCACAAAAAGTTCAGGACCGCGCCGAGAAGGAAACGCGGGAACTCAAAAGCCTTCTGAGTAAGATCTGGATGTTCAACGATATCGCCGAAGAGTACCTCAAAAGCGACGAAAAAATACAGGCCGGCGCCATCTTGGATAAAGCCATTCATGCGGCCCGTGACATTACGAACGCTTGGGAAAGAACCCGGGCCCTTGCCAAGGTTGCCGAAATGTGGCTAATCGTCCGGACGAATGGTTTTAGAACGGCCCAACGCCTCCCTTGAGTTTGTTTCACCTCCGCCAAACGGATACACTCGGCGAGCATGAATGTATCGGCCGGGCGATACCGGCCGTTACGGGTCCATCAGACGACAACCGGGCGTACCGTTTTATGAAATCGAAATTCTCGACCGCAGTCCTTTTCAGCCTTTTGGCTCTCGGCCTCAACACAACATTAACGTCATGTTCGTGGTTCGGCAAAAAGGAGGTCGCGGCCAAAGTCCCGTGCCCGCCTGTCGCCGTGATTGCGGATGCGGATCTTTTCGCGCACTTTCAACCGGGCGCGCCCTGGAGCCGCGAAACGCTCCTCTACGAAGCAAAAATAACGCGGGTCAGATCGGCCTGCGATTTCGCCGGTCCTAAGCCGAAAAAATCAACACCGGACAAGGACGGCAAGCCCGCCGAGGAGAAGAGACCGTTATTGGCAGCCATTACAGTGGCCTTCGACGTTCATATCGCGCCGAAACACAAAGGCCGTGACGTCAAACTGACCTATTTCGTCGCCATCACCGACCGGCAAGCGAACGTCCTCAATAAAAGCACGTTCGAGGCCGTCGCCCCGAAACCGAAGCCGGAAGACGCCAAGTCGAAAACGCCGAAACGCCAGTCGGTCGCTTTTACGGACAAACCGGTAACGTTGAGAATCCCACTGAAAAAGGGACAGACCGGCCCGGATTATATGATCTTTACCGGGTTCCAAATATCGCCCGAACTTCTCGAGATCAACCGCAAACGGCGGCGGCCTCCGGAAGAATTCGGCGTCAAGGAGCCGGAAGAACCAAAGGCCAATTGACGCCTCCGCTCGATACGGTACACTGTTTCGGACGGTTCGTTTTGAGCGGGCCGTCAACCAATGTGGTTTCCTCAGTGGACCCCCGCGGGAGAGTCCGGCCATCGAATGAATCGTATGCCGGCGCCGAAGGAGCAATCGCCCCGAAAACTCTCAGGCAAACGGACCGCGGGATAATGAGGCTCTGGAAAGCAGGTGTACGGCCGCAAGCCGACACCTCACCGAAGATGTAACCCGACCGGTTCGGGGAATCTTTCAGGTTCTAAGACAGAGGGGGCGGCCAACGATCTTTCGGTCGTGATGCCGCTCGCGATGTTTTGGAGAACGTGATGGACCCCGCGCAAAGCACCCCCTTGAAAACGACGGCTCTCGACGCCCTGCACCGCGCATTGGGCGGACGCATGGTGCCGTTCGCCGGCTATGCCATGCCGGTGCAATACGAGGGCATCATCGCCGAGCATCTTCACACCCGCGACGCCGCCGGCCTGTTCGACGTTTCCCATATGGGGCAAGCCATTTTGCGCGGCGACGATCCGGCCCGGGCCCTGGAAGCCCTGGTCCCCGCCGATCTTCGGGAACTCGCCCCCTATCAACAGCGCTACACCATGCTGACGAACGAGCGAGGCGGCATTCTGGACGACCTCATGGTCGCGCGCGCGGAAACCGCGTTGCATCTCGTCGTCAACGCCGCCTGCAAGGACGCCGATTTCGCCCATATCGCCGCGCACCTCGGCGCCGGGTACGATCTCGACGTCCTCGGCGACCGGGCGTTGCTTGCCTTGCAAGGCCCCGCCGCCGCGCGCGTCCTCGCCCGGCATGCTTCCGACGTGCAGGCAATGCCGTTTATGACCTTAAGGCACCTCGACATCGCCGGCATTCCGTGCTGGACGACCCGCTCGGGCTATACGGGCGAGGACGGATTCGAAATTTCCGTGCCCAACGACGGCGCCGAGCGGCTGGCCCGCCTCCTGCTCGAGGAGCCCGAGGTGAAGCCCGTCGGGCTCGGCGCGCGGGATTCCCTGCGCCTGGAAGCCGGGCTTTGCCTGTACGGCAGCGACATCGACGAAAAAACCACCCCCATCGAAGCCGGCCTGGCATGGACGATCGGCAAGCGCCGCCGCCGCGAAGGCGGGTTTCCCGGCGACGCGACGATCAACCGGCAACTTCAAAACGGCGTCGCGCGCAAGCGGGCCGGCTTCACCCTCGACGGCCGGGCGCCCGTCCGGGCCCATACGGCCGTCTTGGACGTGTCGGAAGCCGAGATCGGCGAGATCACCAGCGGCGGCTTCGGCCCGTCGCTCGGCGCACCGATCGCCATGGGCTACATTGCCGTCGGCCACGCCGAGGCCGGGAACCCCATGCGCTTTCCGCTCAGGGGGAAAATCGTCTCGGGCGCCGTGACCAAACTGCCCTTCGTCGAACATCGCTACCACACATCCTAATTCAAACGAATCGAGAGGCCCCCCCATGACAGCGTTAAAGTATTCGAAAGATCACGAATGGATTCGAGTCGAGGACGACACGGGCACCATCGGCATTTCCCAGTATGCCCAGGAACAGCTCGGCGATGTCGTTTTCGTCGAGCTGCCCGACAAAGGCAAAGCCCTGACGAAAGGCGCCGAAGCCGCCGTCGTCGAGTCGGTGAAGGCGGCCAGCGAGGTTTACGCGCCGGTCAGCGGCACGGTATCGGACATAAACGCCTCCCTGAGCGACGACCCGAGCAAGGTCAACGGCGACCCCACCGGCGAAGGATGGTTTTTCAAGCTCACCCTGTCCCAACCGGCCGAACTCGACGACCTGATGGACGAGGCGGCCTATCAAGCCTACCTCAAGGACCTCGGTTGATGCGGTATTTACCGCTCACGGAAGACGACCGCCGCCGGATGATGCAGGCGATCGGCGTCTCGACGATCGAGGAGCTCTTTCGCGACGTCCCCAAGGACGCGCTCCTGGAGAAAGCCGTCGATCTGCCGGCCGGGGCCGGCGAACTCGAGGTCGAACGGCGGTTCCGGCAATTCGCGGACCGCAACGTAAGCCCCGCCGCGGTTCCCGGTTTTCTGGGGGCCGGCATATACCGCCATCATGTCCCCGCCGCCGTCGATTATCTGATCCAACGCGGCGAATTCCTGACCTCCTACACGCCCTATCAACCGGAAGTCTCGCAAGGCACCCTGCAATACCTTTTCGAATTTCAAACCCAGGTCGCGCTGATCACCGGCATGGAAATCGCCAACGCCTCCATGTACGACGGCGCGACCGCCTGTGCCGAAGCCGTCTTCATGGCCGGACGTCTGACCAAACGAGACCGGTTCGTGCTCTCGGGAGGGTTGCATCCCCATTACCGGGACGTCACGACGACGATGGCCCATTTCCTCGGCGCCGAAACCGTCACACCCGATCCCGATCCCACGGGCCGCGAGGACTTAACCGCCCTGCTCGACGACGAGACCGCCTGCGTGGTGGTTCAAAATCCGAGCTTCTTCGGCCACGTCCGGGATTTCACGGACTTGGCCGAGGCCTGCCATGCCAAGGGCGCCTTGCTGATCGTCGCCGTCACCGAAATCGTTTCCCTCGGCGCGCTCAAGGCCCCCGGCGACATGGGAGCCGACATCGTCGCCGCCGAAGGCCAATCGCTCGGCAATGCGGCGAGCTTCGGCGGGCCGACCGTGGGCCTGCTTGCCGGGCGCGCCGCGCACGTTCGGCAAATGCCCGGCCGGCTGTCGGGCCAAACCGTCGATGTCGACGGCAAACGCGGCTACACGTTGACGCTTTCCACCCGCGAACAGCATATCCGCCGCGAAAAGGCGACGAGCAATATCTGCACGAACTCCGGCCTGTGCGCGCTGGCATTCACGATTCATCTGTCTTTGCTGGGCGAAAACGGTTTCACGCGGCTGGCGCGCCTTAATCATGCGAACGCCGTCACGCTGGCCGAGCGCCTCGAGAAGCTGCCCGGAGTCGAGACTCTGAACGAAACCTTTTTCAACGAATTTACGGTCCGCTTGCCCAAACCGGCCGCCGTCGTCGTCAAAGACCTCGCCGAGCGGAACATCCTGGCCGGCGTCCCGGTTTCGCGCCTGTATCCGACGCGTCCGGACCTGGAAAACCTGCTGCTCGTTGCCGCGACCGACACCAATACCGACGCGGATTTCGACGCCTTATGCGATGGGCTGAAGGAAGTTTTGTCATGACAAACCGGACGACGATTACGGGCCATCGCGGGCTCGACCACGAGGAACCCTTGATTTTCGAGCTCGGCTCGCCCGAAAACTGCGGCGTCGATCTGCCCGAACCGGCGGCCGTCGAGTCCCGCCTCGGCGGCGCCGAACGGACGACGCCCGTCGGCCTGCCGGGGCTGTCGGAACCGCGCGTTATCCGCCATTATCATCGCCTGAGCCGGCAGAATTACAGCATCGACGGCGGCTTTTATCCGCTCGGCTCGTGTACCATGAAATACAATCCCCGCCTCAACGAAAAGGTCGCCCGCCTGCCGGGCCTAGGCGACATTCATCCGCTCCAGCCCGAAGAAACCGTGCAGGGCGCGCTCGAATTGATGCACACGTGCGCGCAATGGCTGATCGCCCTGACCGGCATGCCGGGCATAGCGCTGTCGCCCGGCGCCGGCGCGCAGGGCGAGTTGGTCGGCCTGATGACGATCCGCACGGCGCTCGAGGATCGGGGCAATGCCCGCAAGTTCGTGCTGGTCCCCGAATCGGCGCACGGCACCAATCCGGCAAGCGCGCATGCCTGCGGCTATGAGGTCCGCTCGATCCCCGATGACGGCCGCGGCCGCGTCGACCTCGAGGCCTTCACGGCGGCACTCGATCAGGATGTCGCCGCGTTGATGCTGACGAACCCGAACACCTGCGGCCTGTTCGAGAACGATATCGTCCGGATCGCCGACGCCCTGCACGACGCCGGCGCATTTTTCTATTGCGACGGCGCCAACTTCAATGCCTTGGTCGGCCGCGTGCGCCCGGGCGATCTCGGCATCGATACGATGCATCTGAATCTGCACAAGACCTTCTCGACGCCCCACGGCGGCGGCGGGCCGGGCAGCGGGCCGGTCGTGTTTTCCGAGGCGCTCGCGCCCTATGCGCCCCTGCCCGCGGTCATTGAGGAAAACGGCCGCTTCCGCCTGATCGAGCATGCCCGCGACAGCGCCGACAAACCCTTCGGGCGCGTCAAAGGATTCCACGGGCAGTTCGGTATGTTCGTGAGGGCCTTGTCCTACATGATGAGCCTGGGATCGGACGGATTGCGCCAGGTTTCCTCCGATGCGGTTCTGAATGCGAATTATCTCCTCACGCGATTGAGCGATGTCCTGCACCTGCCGTTCGAGGGGCCCTGCATGCACGAAGTTCTGTTCGATGACCGCTCCCTCAAAGAAACCGCCGTCACCACGCTCGATCTCGCCAAGGCCCTGCTCGACGAAGGCTTTCATCCCATGACGATCTATTTCCCCCTGGTCGTTCACGGCGCCATGCTGATGGAGCCGACGGAAACGGAAGGCAAACGAACGTTGGATTCCTTTATCGAGGCCATTCGGGGGCTGGTCCGACAGGCGCAGGCCGGCGAGGGCGACATCCTGAAAAACGCGCCCTACCTCACGCCCCGCCGGCGGCTCGACGAAACCGGCGCGGCCCGGCGGCCGATCTTAAGGTGGCGGCCGGAACAAGCGGATGCCGCGGAATAACGCAAGCGTGCGTTAAAGAAAGCCGCCTTTCGAGCTGTCTTCATCCGGCGGGATAAGCGCCTCTTCTTCCTCGGAGGTAAAAAGAGTCTCCACGTAGGTGATTTCCTTGCGCATGCCCCGGCGCGACATGAACTTCTTTTGCGCCGGTCCGGGGAGATCCGAATAAAGAATGACGCCCTTATCGATTAGAATCTCGATAACGTCTTCCAGAACGCGCACGAAATCCAGATCGGATTGCATGAAATCCCATCTGGTTTTTGCTTGCGGATCGTCGCGCGCGAGAAATTCCACCAACTCCGGATCATCGGCCGGAATTTGCTGGAGTCCGACCCCGGCTTGCTGATAAACGGCCAGAATGCCGCCGGCGGTATCGCGTTTCACAAAGGGCATATCCGTCCCCCCACGGTGTTTTCGTCGGCAACAGTGTAACCGCGAAACCGCTCTGTCTTTAAGAAAAATTATTGAATTCAGAGGATTATGAGAAAATTGTTCCTTGCTTGTCGGAATTTTGTATTTAATTTATTTTTGAAACGGAATCCGCGTATCCAAACGAACCGCTCGGCAGGTAAAATCAACCGCTTACACGACGACGCCTTGCACGAAAAGGCGGGGGGCTTCACATGCTGAATTGGGTTTTCGGCAATATCGGCAAACGGAAAAAAAAGCGCCGGAGCGAAAAGCGCCCCAAAGGCGATAAGCCCGTTTATGAAGAAGCCAAGCGCATCGCCGAAAAGGGCACCGTCGAGGAACGGCGCGATCTCGCGACACACGAGGATCTGGAGCCGGAAATTCTTTACTATTTCACCGGCGACGAGGCCTCGGAGGTTCGCCGGGAAGTCGCCAACAATCCGGGCACGCCGCTGCAAGCGGATTTGATCCTCGCGCGCGACAAAAGCGACGAAGTCCGCATGGAACTCGCCCGTAAAATCGGCCAATTGGTTCCCGAATTGCCCCGGGAGCAAAATAAGCGCCTCGCCGAAATGGCTTTGGAAATTCTGGAAATTCTCGCCAACGACCAGCTTCCGATGGTGCGCGCCATTATCGCCGATGAGCTGAAGCATTCGAAAAACGTACCGCGCAGGATGGTCGAACGCTTGGCAAGCGATATGGAGGAAATCGTCTCCTGCCCGATTCTCGAATTCTCTCCGCTTCTGTCGAAACAAAGCCTTCTCGAGATCGTCGCCAGCGGTATTTCCGGCGGTGCCTTGCAAGCCATTTCGCGCCGCAAGAATTTGGACGCGGCTATTTCGGACGCCGTTTACGAAACCGGCGATTCGACCGCCGTCGAAACCCTGCTCGACAACGAAACGGCCCGCATCCACGCAAAAACCATGGACAAAATCGCCGACGAGGCGCAACGCCATGCGAATTGGCACTTGCCGATGGTGAAACGGGACGATTTAACCCCGAAAACAATCCGGCGCATCGCGACCTTCGTAAGCCGATCGCTGCTGGACACCCTGATCAAACGGAACAACGTCAACGAAACGCTGGTCCGGGAAATCCGCCAAACCGTCCGCAAGCGCATCGAACGCGGCGACGCGGAGGACGATTCGCCGAGCCTCGTAACCGCCCAAGAACGCGCGAAAAAAATGTTCGACGCGGGCGAACTGAACGAGGGCGTCATCATGATATCGGCAAAAAACCGGGAATTGGCGTTTATTCATCATGCTCTCGCCCTGATGTCGGGTCTGCCTTACGAGGCCGTTCAGAAAATGCTCAACACCCCGAGCGGAAAAGGCGTTACCGCGCTTTCCTATAAAGCGGGATTGAGCATGAAAGCCTGCGAAGAATTGCAAAAAAGGATTGCCAGGGTTCCCATGAAGCATATGGTCCTGTCGAAGCTCGACGGCAGTTATCCGATGAATGAAGACGATATCGACTGGTATCTCGACTTTTTCCTGTAACGCCTCCTCACGAGTCTCAGTGCACCTTGGAATCGCCCACCCGAATCGTCGCGCCCTTAAAAGGCATCGCCTGCATGGTCGGCGGCGGCATCGTGCTGGTGACGCAGGACGCCCTGACCAAATGGCTGACCGCGGGATACCCCGTCGGGGAAATCCTTTTTTGGCGCGCCTTGTTCTCGTTCATTCCGCTGTTCTTCTTCGTGTGGCACCAGGGCGGCATCGCATGCCTGAAAACCCGGCGGCCGGGCCTGCAGGTCCTGCGCGCGCTCGGCATGTTGGGCTCGGCCGCCTTTATCGTGGTCAGTTTCAGCTTGATGCCCATCGCCGATGCCATCGCCTTGAATTTCACCGGACCGTTGTTCGTCACCGCCCTGGCGACGCCCTTCCTTGCCGAACGCGTCGGCTGGCGGCGCTGGACCGCCGTTTGCCTGGGGTTCACGGGCGTCATCGTCATGCTCAGGCCGGGCGGGGACATGCACTGGGTCGTGTTGCTGCCGGTCGCGTCGGCCGTCGCGGGCGCGATCCGCGACATCATCACCCGGTACATGAGCGATACCGAGAATTCGACGGCAACCCTGTTTTATACCAATATCGTGATCATCGCGGCCGGACTCTGCACCCTGCCGTTCGGCGATTGGGCCGTCCCCACTGTGGCCGACTTCGGCCTGTTCGCCGCCGTCGGCTGTTTTTCGGGGTCGGCGCACTTTCTCATGATCCGGGCCTATCATTACAGCGAGGTCGCCGTGGTCACGCCGTTTAAATACCTGACGCTGATTTGGGCCATCGTTTTCGGCTTCCTGGTATGGGGCGATATTCCCGACCGGTACACGATTGTCGGTTCCTTGATTATCGTGGCGAGCGGCCTTTATATCCTGTATCGCGAAACATGGGCGAAGCGCGCCTCGGCGCACAAAACCCTCTGACGTATCCGGAGGTTATTCGGAAATCCTTTGGGGGCCGTTGCCGCTTTTTTTTCGATGCGGTTTTGATGTATCCTAACCGCGGCCGGCAAGGCCGCCGCATCTAGAGCCGGTCATGGGTAGTCGGAATTTTGGCCCATGCCAAATGGTTGGCAATCTGCGATTCGACAACCATGTGAATCGGCTCTAAGTTATTAATATAGATCGGATTCACATGATTTATCTGAACCGAAGGATGGCTCCGATAAATCATGATCCGATCTAGAGCAGATTCAACTTACTCCCGATCATATCCTGCGG
>JBBDTH010000030.1:0-10168 GCA_040904505.1 Rhodospirillales bacterium
TGAATTTATCGCTATTATGGCCCCCAATCGTGAGCCTAATCGACCGATTAAGGCCGAACATCCCCCAGGCAGAGGAGGAGCCGTCATGGCGCCGGACGTAAATATTGCACCATCCCAGGATATTAAAGTCACCGCCGAGGAATACTGGGCCAAGAAGGGCGACGTCGATCTTTTCGTATTCCGCAAATATTCCAAGGACGTGCCGAGCAACGGCAAAACGTTGTTCATCGTGCATGGCTCGTCGAATTCGTCGCGCACGAGTTGCGACCTTACCGTTCCGGGCCAAAGCGAATATTCGTTCATGAACGTTTTCGCCCGGTGGGGGTACGACGTTTGGACCATGGACCATGAGGGCTACGGCAAATCGAGCAAGACCGATAGCTTTTCCTACATCGCCGACGCTGTCGATGATCTGAAGGCGGCGATTCCCATTGTCGAAAAGGAAACGGGAAAATCGAAATTCTCGTTTTACGGCGGTTCTTCGGGCGCGTTGCGTGCGGGCATGTACCAGCATGCGTTCCCCGACAAGGTCGAACGGATCATTTTGGCGGCTTTCCCCTATACCGGAAAGGGCGCGCCGTCGTTGATCAAGCGCAACGAGCGCATCAAGGAATGGCAGGCGACCAACACCCGTAAGGTGGACGAGGCGTATTACCTCAACATGTTCACCCGCGACACCACCGGCCTGACGGCGCCCGAGCTGCCGGCGGCGGCGGCGGCGGCCGAAATGGCCAACGGCGGCGGATATGTGCCGAACGGCACCTATGTCGACATGTGCATCAATCTGCCGGTGCTCGACCCGAAAAAGATCACGTGCCCGATCATGATGCTGCGCGGCGATCACGACGGCATCACCACGGACGCGGATATGATGGAGTTTTACGATAACCTCGGCACCCGCGATAAGCACATGGTGATGATGTCGGGCATGGCCCACAACATCACGGTCGGCATCAACCGTCACCGGTTCTGGTATATCGTTCGCTCTTTCCTGGAGATGCCCGAACGCGTCGATGATATGCCGCGCTAATCGTTTGCGGTCGATCGGGGAGGCCTCGAAGTTTTTCGGGGCCTCCTTCTTTGTTCGGGCCGGCCGTTTTACGATAGTGCCTTGAGGATGATGTCCGCCGATTCCTCGATGTGGCGAATCATCGCGGCTTCGGCGCCCTTGGCGTTGCGTGCATACAGGGCGTTCAGGATATCTTGATGCTCGGCGATCCGGATTTGCTGATTACGGGTCGCGGCGATCATCGTCCGGTACCGGCTGATACGCAAACGAAGGCCGGCGATGATTTCGACCAACGGTTCATTGGCGCAGGCGCCGAGGATAACGTCATGAAACTCAGCGCCGCGGGCGAGGGATCCCTCGATATCGCCGCGCTCGGCCAGCGCCCCCATTTTTTGAAGGTCGGCGGTCATTTCGTCGAGGTCGTCGGTCGTTAGGCGCGGTGCGGCGAGACGGGTGGCGAGGCCTTCCACGGTCGCGCGCACCGCGTAAAGCTGCTCCAGTTCGGCGATATCGAGGGGGGCGACGTAGACCCGGCCGTTCGGGCGCCGGATCGCAAACCCCTCCAATTCGAGCCGCCCGAGGGCTTCGCGGATCGGGCTGCGGCTGATTTGGAACTGGGCCGCGAGCTGGAGCTCGCTTAATTGTTGTCCAGGCCGAAGGCCACCACTCACGATACCCCGCCGAAGCTCATCGTAAGCCTCGTCCCGCAACGATTTTTTGGGAATCGGCCGTAAGGTGGCTTGGGTCGTCACCGTTTCATTTCCTATGTCAAATCTGTCGACATTTATAGAATACTGTAGACAGAATGTTGACTCAAGCCTGCCGTTGATCCACCATAATTCGACGTTCAAGAGCAAGCGGACCCTGAACATCGGATTTGGCCCGTCATGTAGGCATGGCCGTCCGGAACGTGCCGCAATGCCACGAGCCGATCTTTCGTGCCGACCCGACTTCCGGATGATGTCCTCGGCATCCGGGTGAATGAAAATAGAAGCGGGCGTCATTCGTATCATTCGAGGGAGGAGGCAATCATGTTTGGAAAATCTTTGACTCGATGTGTGCCTATCGTTTTGAGCATAGGCCTTGTCTTCGGCACCGGCGTCGGCATCGGCGCCGGTTCGTCCGCGATGGCCGCGGATCTGGCGAAGCCCGGCGGATTTCCGAAGCGAAGCGTTACCATGATCGTTCCGTTCGGTCCGGGCGGCGGCTCCGATCAGATGGCCCGCGCGCTCGGCGCCCAGATGGAAAAGGCGATGGGTGTTTCGTTCCGGTATGTAAATAAGTCGGGTGCCGGCGGCATGGCCGCGCTTCCGGACTTTGCCGTCGCTCCGGCGGATGGCTACACGATACTGCAGCATCACGATGCAATCGTTACGGGACTTGCCGCGGGCAAGCATTCTCTCAAGATCGGCACGGACATCGTACCGATCTGCATTGCCCAGGCGGATTTCAGCCAGCTTTTCATTAACGGCGGCGATAAACGGTTCTCCGATTGGAAATCGCTTGTCGCGCATGCAAAGAAAACGGGCAATACCTTGAAGGTGGCGGCCAGCAGCGGCCAGGGATCCCATGAGCACACGACGGTCACGCAGGTATCGCGCGGCGCGGGCATTAAAATGACCGTGGTGCCGTTCGGCGACCCCGGCGAACGCATCAGCGCCATTCTCGGCGGCCATGTCGATCTGTATTACGAACAACCCGGCGATGCCGCATCCTATGTCAAGCAAGGCAAGCTGAAGCCGGTCTTGTCCATTCTGAAAAAAGCACCGAAAGCGTTTGCCGATACGCCGGCGCTTACCGATGTCGGGCTTGATTTCGAACCGACGGTCAAGTTCCGCGGTCTTTGGATTCGGGGCTCGGTTCCCAAGGAACGCCGCGACTATTTCGAAAAGGCCTGTAAAATTGCCTGGAACACGGAACCGTTCCAAGCGTATCTGAAGAAGAAATTCACGCATATCATCAGTGAATTTAGGGGTACCGAAAACGCCTTGGAATTAACCAAGACGATGCATGCGACCTATAGCGGCATCTTCAAGGAACTCGGTATCATCAAATAATGGCATCACCGGATACCGATGAGCATTCGGTGAATCAGGCAAATGCCGGAGGGACGGCGGCGTTCCTCCGGCCGTTTGTCGAAGCGGCCGTTTGGCTGTCGATCGCCGGCATCGCTTGGATTTACAGTTACGATTTTACCGGCAAGGATATGCTGTTCCTCTGGGGGGCGGAGGCATGGCCGCGCGTGGCAATCGTCGCGATTGCATTCGGGGCGGTGATGCAGTTGATCCTCCAGATCCGCCAACGGAAGGGGACGCGGCCGGAGGGCCCTGAGCCGGACACGGCGTCCGTCGAAACGGGCGCACCCCACGGCATGATGACGCGGATCAAAATTGCCGCGACGTTCGTCTCGCCCTTGATATATCTCTATCTATTGCCGCGCACGGGCTACTACCTGACGACGCCGTTCTTCATCGGCATCATCATGTATTTGTTCGGCGTTCGGAAGCTCAAGCATCTCATCGGCACCAATCTTTGCATCTACGCGGTTCTTTTGATCGTGTTTACCAAGGTGTTGTTCGTGCCGATGCCGACCGGGGTTTGGCCCGGGTTTTACGATTTCAGCAATTGGTTCCTCACCGTGGTCGAATAGGGTTTCAGGATGTCCGATCTTCTTCTCGGCTTTAGCGGTGTGTTTCTCGATCCGGTGGGATTCGGAATTTTCGTATTCGCCCTCGTCGGCGGTATGATTTTCGGGTCGTTGCCGGGTATCAGCGGCGTCACGTTGGCGGCGATTTTGTTGCCGTTTACGGCGGGAATGTCGACGGCACACGCCATTATGATGTTTGCCGTCATTTATGTGTCCAGCGTTTACGGCGGCGCGATTACGGCGATCCTGTTCAACATTCCGGGCTCGCCGAACAACGCCCCCACGGCCTTCGACGGCTATCCGATGACCCTGAAAGGCGAATCAGGACGAGCCATCGGCGCCGCCGTCATCTCGTCCGCCATCGGCGGGACGGCATCGGCCGTATTGATGATGGTCGCGACGGAACCCATCGCCGCGTGGGCGGTTAAGGCGTTCGGTCCTCCCGAGATTTTTGCCCTGGTCGTCTTCGGCCTCTCGGTCGCGGGGTCCGTCGGCGCAAAAACCGTCTGGAAGGGGTGGCTTTCCGTTACGTTTGGGTTGTTGATCGCGACCATCGGCTTGTCGCCCGCGGGCAGCGTTCCCCGCTACGATTTCGGAAGCATGTACTTGATGGGCGGCATTCAGTTCGTCGCCATCATCCTCGGCGTGTTCGCCGTTTCCGAGGTTTTCGTGCAAGGTCACAAGAGCGTTGCCGGGGTGCGAATCCCGCCGAAGATCGGCATCGATTTTCCCAAGTTCCAAGAGTTCATGGCCCTCAAGATCGCTATTCTTCGTTCGATCGTCATCGGCTTTTTCGCCGGTATCCTCCCGGGAATCGGCGCTACCTTGGCGGCATTTCTCGGTTATAACGAAGCCGTCCGCTGGTCGCGTCATCCGGAGAAGTTCGGCACGGGAACGTTGGAAGGAGTCGTCAGCCCGGAAACCGCCAACAATGCCGCGACCGGCGCCGCGATGATTCCGCTGCTCGCGCTCGGGATTCCCGGCGGGGCCCTGACGGCCATGATGCTGGGCGCGTTTCAAATGCATGGTCTCGATCCTGGGCCCTCACTGTTTGACACCAGCCGCGATTTGGTCTGGGTCGTTTTCGTGGCCATGTTTTCGGCGAACCTTTGTATCTTACTGCTCGGTTATCTCGAAACCAAAACAGTCGTTCATTTGTTGAGAATACCATTTCCGTTGTTGGCGCCGACGATTTTGATGCTCGCGACAATCGGCGCGTACGCCGTCCGCAATTTACTATTGGATGTGTGGGTGATGTATGTTGCGGGGATTGTCGCCTATATTTTACGTCATCACGGCTATTCGATGGCGGGATTGGTTCTCGGTGTGATTCTGGGAGATATAGGCGAAGCGTCTTTCGTCAAGGCGATGCCGATCATGGATTACGATTTAGCCCGTTTCTTCGACCGGCCGATTTGTATGATTCTCTTCTCGGCGGCGATCCTCTCGATTGTTGTGAATGCAGTGCAGAATTGGCTGCGCTCGAGGCGAGCAATGCTCGCCGATCGGCTCGAGGCGGGTTAGATTGCCTTGACGTCAACCACAATGCCGAGGGTTTATAGAAACAATGTCTGAGAACACCCGGATCACCGCGGAAGCGGCAACGTTTGCGGCGTCTCTGCGCTATGACGCGATTCCGCCGGACGCGCTCAAGGTCGGGCGGCGCTGCCTGATCGACGGCATCGGCCAATTCGTCGCCGGCAGCACGACTGAACCGGTTGCGATCGTGGCCAAAGACGCCAAAGAGCAAGGCGGTCGCGAAGAGGCGTTGTTGCTCGGCGGCGGCACGGCCAAGGTGCCGGCGCCGCTCGCCGCGCGGGTTCTCGGTACCGCCGGCCACGCCCTCGATTGGGACGATACCCAGGCGTCCAAAGACCCGCGCCATACCTACGGCCTGTTGACCCACCCGACCGTGCCGCCGCTGGCGGCGGCGCTCGCGATGGCGCAAAAACTCGGGGCCGTCTCGGGGCGCGACTTCATGACCGCGTTTCAGGCGGGCTTCGAGGTCGAATGCAAGATCGCCGAATGGATGCTGCCCGATGCCTATAAACGCGGCTTGCACGCGAGTGCCGCCGAGGGCACCATCGGCGCGGCGGTCGCGGCCGGGAAGCTTCTGAAGCTCGATGCCGATACCCTGCGGTATGCCATCGGCATTGCGGCCAGTTGCTCGGCGGCCGGTATCCGCGCGAATGTCGGCACCATGACCAAGCCGCTGCATTTCGGCGCGGCCGCCGAAAACGGGATCATGGCGGCGCAACTGGCGGCGCGCGGGCTCGAGGCCAACGACAGCGCGCTCGACGGGGCTTACGGTTTCCTCACGGTTTTTTCGGGCGGCATGTTCGAGGAGAAACTCGCGCAAGGCTTCGGCAAGACGTTTTCCATCGTCGATCCCGGCGTCGCGATCAAACCCTATCCGAGCGGTATTCTCACCCATCAGGCGATGGACGCCATGTTGGCGTTGGTTACGGAAAACGACGTCAAACCCGAAGACGTCGAGGCGATCACGTTTTACGCCGGCAGCAACATCCTCAAGCCGATTTCCTATGCGTTCGCGAAAGACCACCTGGAGGCGAAGTTCTGCGTCCCGGCGTTGCTGGCGATGATCGCGCTCAAGCGCCGGGCCGGGCAGAACGAGTTCTCGGACGCGTTCGTGCAGTCGCCGGCGATGGTCGACATGCAGCGGCGCATCAAGACGGAACTCGATCCCGAGATCGAGGCCCAAGGCTTCGATAAGATCCGCTCGCGCATCGTGCTGACGACGAAAACCGGCGAAACCGTCGAGCGTTGGGCCGACGAGCGCTATCGCGGCAGCCCGGACAATCCGATGACCGATGCGGACGTCGAGGACAAATTCAAGATCTGTGTCGAGCGGATTCTATCGCTTGAAAGGCAAAAAGAACTGCTTGCCGAGATTTGGCGAATCGACGATGAAGAAACGAAAGACGCCGGCCGGTTGGCGGTCTTGATGCAGCCCGAACCCGAAGAGAAACCATGACAGGCCTCAGCGAACGCATCGCCGATTTCGTCACTTCAACGAACCTCGAGGATATCCCCGAGCTTGCCCGCACACGCGGCGCGCGCGCGATCACCGACACCATCGGCGTGATGGCCGGGGGGGCCGCCGGTGAATTGGTCAAGCCGCTGCGGGCTTATCTCGAAACTCTCGGCGCGACGGGCAATGTGCCGGTGCTGGGCACGGAGATGCGTACCGATGCCGAGCACGCGGCGCTTCTGAACGCCGCGTTCGGCCACGCGCTCGATTTCGACGACGGCTATCCTTATTATCCGGTGCATGCGAGCACCATCGTGATCGGCGCGTTGATTGCGAGCCTCGGCAATAAATCGATTTCCGGAAAAAAATTTCTCGAATCCTACGTCCTCGGCATGGAAGTCGTGACATGCATCGGCCGCGGCCTCGGCATGGGCCATTACATTAAAAGAGGATTCCACGCGACCGGCACGCTGAGCGTGTTCGGCGCCGTCGCCGCTATCGCCAAGCTGCAGGGCCGCGACAAGGATACCCTGCGCCGCACGCTCGGGATCGCGGCGTCGATGTCGAGCGGCATCCAGCGTAACTTCGGTACCATGATGAAGGCGATGCATTCGGGCATGGCGGCGCGCAACGGCGTTACGGCCTCGCTTCTGGCCGCGAGCGGCGTCACCGGACACATGGACGTCATGGAAGGCAAGGACAACTTCTTTCAGGCCTACGGCGACGAGAATTCGAGTGCCGAGAAGGCCGGCGATCTGCTCGGCAATCCCTTTGCGTTCGTCGCGCACGGCGTCGGCATGAAGAAGTTTCCCTGTTGCAACGCCTGTGCCCGGCCCATCGACGGACTTCTCGAACTGCGCAAGGCGCATAACCTGACGCCGGATACCGTCGCGTCCATCCATTGCGTGCTGCCGCCGGGCGGCACCAATCCGCTGCACTACGTCAAGCCGAAGAACGCCAACGAAAGCGCGTTCAGCCTGGAATATTGCATGGCGGTCGCGCTGGTCGACGGCGCCGTCGGCCTCGATCATTTCTCGGAAACGGCGATCGAACGCGCCGATCTGATGGCGGCGCTCGAAAAGGTGACGAAGGAGGAGCATGAACGCTGCATCGCCGAGGACCCGTTGGCGGAAACCCGCGGGCCCGGGCCGCGCGGCTTCGTCGAGGTGCACGTTGCCACGACGGACGGTCAAAATCACGACGTCCGGGTCGATGTCGCGCCGGGCTATCCGGGCCGCGAACTCACGAGCCCGGAGATGTGGGCGAAGTTCTCCGATTGCACGGCGTATGCGGGCATCGCCGAAACCAAGGCCCGTGGCGTGTTCGACCGACTCGAAGACCTGGAAGCGGTGACCGACGTGCGGCCTTTGATCGAGGATCTCGCTTAGATCGGATCATGATGTATCGGAAACACCCCTTGGTTCCGATAAACCCTATGAATCCGATCTACATCAATGAGTTAGAGCAGATTCACATGGTTGTCGGATCGCCGAGTGCCAACCATTTGGCATGGGCCAAAATCGCCAACCATTTGGCATGGGCCAAAATGGCGATTCCGACGAACCATGATCTGCTCTAAGGGGCCGCGGCGGGATCTTGTTCGAGGGCGCGATACAGGCTGTAAGCCGCCAGCAACAGGATGACCGCGAACGGAAACCCGGTCGTGATCGCGGCGGTCTGCAAGGCCGCAAGCCCGCCGCCGACGAGCAGGGCGGCGGCGACGATTCCTTCCGTTAAAGCCCAGAAAATGCGTTGCGCGACCGGCGGATTCAATGCGCCGCCGGCCGTGATGATGTCGATCACCAGCGAGCCGGAATCCGACGATGTGACGAAAAACGTGACGACGACAAGCGTCGCGATAAGGGTCGTAATGCCCGATAGCGGAATCGAGTCGAGAAAAGTGAAGAGCGCGCTCGGGATGCTTTCCTTGACGGCAAGGCCGATGCCGCCTTGTCCGAACAGTTCGACGTACAAGGCGCCGTTGCCGAACACCGTGAGCCACAAAAAACCGACCAGGCTCGGCACGATCAGCACGGCCAGCACGAATTCCCGGATCGTGCGGCCTTTGGAAATGCGCGCGATGAACATGCCGACGAAAGGCGACCACGCGATCCACCACGCGTAATAAAAGACGGTCCAATTATTTTGCCAGTTCGTCCCGGTATAGGTTTCGCCCCAGGTGGCAAGCCGGGGAAAGTTTTGGATGTAGTACCCGACGTTCTGAATAAAGCCGTTCAAGATGAAGAGCGTCGGCCCCGTCAGGAGGACGAAGAGCATCAATCCGCCGGCGACGATGATATTAAGCTCACTCAGGCGTTTGATGCCGCGATTCAGTCCGGAGACGACGGAGGCAGTCGCCAGCAGGGTGATCAGGGCGATCAGCCAGAGTTGAGCGTTTACGGAGGATTCGATCCCGAATGTAACGTTCAGCCCCGCGTTGATCTGGCTGACGCCGAAGCCGAGCGATGTCGCGACACCGAACAGGGTCGCCACGCTCGCCAGAACGTCGATGGCATGGCCGATGGGGCCATAAATCCGCTGACCCAGAATCGGATAAAACACGCTGCGAATGGAAAGCGGCAGGCCTTTGTTGAAGCCCGCGTAGGCGAGGGCGAGGCCGATCAGCGCGTAGACGGCCCAGGGATGAAGCCCCCAATGCAGGAACGTCAGGCCCATGGCCTCCTGGGCCTGCTGCCATTGGCCGTGCGGGCCGACCGGAGCGACCGGCGGCGCCGAGTAATGCATGATCGGCTCGGCGACGGCGAAGAACACGAGGCCGATGCCCATGCCGGCGGAATACAGCATGGAAAACCAAGCCCACCGGGAAAAATCCGGCGTGGCGTTCGGGCCGCCGAGGCGGATTCGGCTGAACCGGCTGAAGATCAGAAAAATGCAAAAGCCGAGAATAAGATTGGTGGTCAGAATAAAGAACCAGCCGCCGTTTTCGGCGATGGTGGTTTGTACGCCCCTAAAAGCCTTGGCCGCGTCTTCGGCGTTCGTGAGCGTGACGGCGACGAACAGGAAAATCAAAAATACCGTCGGGAGGAAAACCGGCGCGCTTATTCGAAGCCCGTTCCGGGTCGCTTGCGGCTTCACGGGCGTTTGGCGGTAAGGCGGTAATGCATGATGCCCCAGGCCAGATAGCCCTGATCGGCGCCCTCGATCCAGTGTTGCAGGCCCTTGAGCATCGTATCGACATACTCGGGGCCGGAAAGCTTCAGCATTTCATCGTAGCGGCCCTGCAACTCTTCGCGGACGCGGTGATAGTGGTTGCGCAGCTGTTCCGAGAGGTCGCGGACGGTCACTTCCTTGAAGCCCAGGCAGTTCAACTCCTGTCGGTAGAATTGAAACGAGCCCAGGGTTTCCAGATGGATGCGATCGAGGATGGGCTGCAGGACACCGTCCGGACAATCGTTGCTTTGCATCGGATCGGTGAAGACGAACTGGCCGTTGGCGTGCAGGACACGCTTGATTTCCCGCAGGACCTGCACGCGGTTGCCGCTGTGCAGAATGGCATCCT
>JBBDTH010000031.1:0-10099 GCA_040904505.1 Rhodospirillales bacterium
ACGGGTTCCGATCGGTTCGCCCTGCGCGTTGATCAACACGGCGGCGTTACGGTCTAAACGGTTCGCCGAGCCGTCGGGAGGGCGAATGTCCTTGGCGGTACGCACGACAACCGCCTTGATGACATCGCCCTTCTTGACGCGCCCGCGCGGGATCGCTTCCTTGACCGAGACGACGATCACGTCGCCCACCGAGGCGTATTTCCGCTTCGAACCGCCGAGCACTTTGATGCATTGCACCCGGCGCGCTCCGGAGTTATCGGCTACATCCAAGTTGGTTTCCACCTGGATCATCGTTGTTATCCTTTTTTATTCTTCTGTTTTCTAAACGTTTTCGTAAACGACTTCCCAAGACTTCCGCTTCGAGAGCGGACGGCATTCCTGGATATTGACCGTATCGCCCGCCTTGCAGCGGTTGTCCGCATCATGCGCCGCATACTTTTTGCTCTTGCGAATAAACTTCTTGTACAGCGGATGCATGATGCGCCGTTCGACTTTGACGATGACGGTTTTATCCATCTTGTCGCTGACGACGGTGCCTCTGAGAATGCGTTTCGGCATTATTGATCGTCCTCTAAGCTGACGCAGCGGCACGGGACCGCTCGCCGATAACTGTTTTAACCTGCGCGATCGTACGCTTCACCTGCCGAACCCGGGCGGTATTCTCGAGTTGGCCGCTGGCGGCCTGAAACCGAAGGTTGAAGGCTTCCTTATGCAAATCCCGCAGCTGCTCTTTCAGCTCGTCGTCGCTTTTGGTGCGCAAATCGGTCGCTTTCATCGCTTTATTCTCCCTCGCCCAAGCGCACGATGAAGCGTGTCTTGATCGGCAACTTCGCCGACGCCAGTTCCATCGCCTCGCGCGCAATCGTCAAGGACACCCCGTCGATCTCGAACATGACCCGGCCGGGCTTGATCCGGCAGGCCCAGTACTCGGGCGCGCCCTTGCCCTTGCCTTGACGAACTTCGGCCGGCTTTTGCGACACCGGCAGATCCGGAAACACGCGAATCCAGACCCGGCCCGCACGCTTCATGTGCCGCGTGATGGTCCGCCGAGCGGCTTCGATCTGGCGCGCCGTCAAGCGGCACGGCGCCATCGCCTTCAGGCCGTAGGCACCGAAATTCAATTGGTACCCGCCCTTGGCCTTACCGTGAATCCGGCCCTTGTGGGCTTTGCGGAATTTTGTGCGTTTCGGACTAAGCATAACTCGTTATCCAACTCGAAGAAATTAGCGCTGCGGTTGCTGTTCTTGGGCCAGCTTGTCGATCGCCATGGGATCGTGAGCCAGAATTTCACCTTTGTAGATCCAAACCTTAACGCCGCACGACCCATAGGTCGTGTTACCGGTCGCCGTGCCGTAATCGACATTGGCGCGCAGGGTGTGCAACGGCACGCGGCCCTCGCGGTACCAAACCGTCCGGGCGATCTCGGCACCGCCGAGACGGCCCGCGCAATTGACCCGGATGCCTTCGGCGCCGAGGCGCATCGCCGACTGAACGGCGCGCTTCATGGCCCGGCGGATCGATACCCGGCGCTCCATCTGCTGGGCGATGTTCTCGGCGACCAACTGCGCCTCGATTTCGGGTTTGCGGATTTCAACGATGTTCAGATGAACTTCCGAGCCCGTCATCTTGGCGATATCGGCGCGGAGCTTCTCGATATCGGAACCTTTTTTACCGATCACGACACCGGGGCGCGCCGTATGAATCGTCACCCGGGCTTTTTTCGCCGGCCGCTCGATGACGATCCGGGAAACGCCGGCCTGCACCAACCGCTTGTTGATCAACTTGCGAATGCTCAAATCCTCATGCAGCATGTCCGCGTACTGATCGTCGGAAAACCAGCGGGAATCCCACGTCCGGTTGATGCCGAGCCGCAACCCGATCGGATTGACCTTCTGTCCCATTAAGCTTTCTCCTCGCGTTCGCGGACAACAACCCGAAGATTGCTGAACGGTTTTTCAATGCGGCCCACCCGGCCCCGGGCCCGCGGACGCCAACGTTTCATCACAAAACTTTTTCCGACCGTCGCTTCGGCCACAAACAGGCGGTCGACGTCGAGCTGATGATTGTTCTCGGCGTTTGCGATCGCCGATTCGAGCAGCTTCTTGACGTCGTTCGAAACCCGGCGTTGCGAAAACTGCAGGACGGCCAAGGCCGTATCGCAACTCTTTCCACGAATCGACTGCGCCACCAGGTTGAGCTTTTGCGGGCTGACGCGAATCTGCTTCGCGAACGCCATCGCCTCGTTATCATTCAACTCACGCGGTCTCGATTGCTTGCCCATGGCTAGTCCCGTTTCGCTTTCTTGTCGCCGGAATGGCCCATGAACGTCCGGGTCGGCGAAAACTCGCCGAATTTATGGCCGATCATGTCTTCGGTTACCAAAACCGGGATGAATTTCTTGCCGTTGTAAACGCCGAACGTCAAACCGACGAACTGCGGCAGGATCGTCGAGCGGCGCGACCACATTTTAATAACGTTGTTGCGTCCCGACGCGCGCGAAGCCTCCGCCTTCTTTAAAAGAAAGCCGTCGACAAACGGTCCTTTCCATACCGAACGAGCCAAGTCAGTCCTCCTACTTACGGCTATGACGGCGGCGCATAATCAAGCGGTCCGTCTTCTTGTTCTTACGCGTACGCTTACCTTTGGTGGATTTGCCCCACGGCGTCACCGGATGCCGGCCGCCCGAGGTTTTTCCTTCACCGCCGCCATGGGGGTGATCGATCGGGTTCATGGCAACGCCGCGAACCGAGGGGCGCTTGCCGAGCCACCGGTTCCGCCCGGCCTTGCCGAGTTTCACGTTCTGCTGATCGGGGTTCGATACCGCGCCGATCGTCGCCATGCATTCCGCCCGAATCATCCGGATTTCACCGGAGCTGAGGCGCACCTGGGCGTATCCCTGATCCTTACCGACGAGTTGAACGTAGGTGCCGGCCGAACGGGCGATCTGACCGCCCTTACCCTGCTTCATCTCCACGTTGTGGATGATGGTGCCGACGGGAATATTCTGCATCGGCAGTGCATTGCCCGGACGAATATCGACATTACGGCCCGATTCGATCGTATCGCCGACCTTAATCCGCTGGGGCGCCAAAATATAGGACAACTCCCCATCCTCGTAGCGGATCAGGGCGATAAACGCCGAACGGTTCGGATCGTATTCGAGCCGCTCGATCGTGGCGGGCATATCGAATTTAGCCCGCTTGAAATCGATGATCCGATAGCGGCGCTTATGGCCGCCGCCCCGGCGGCGCGCCGTGATACGGCCGTTGTTGTTCCGTCCGCCCTTCTTGCGCAGGCCTTCCGTCAGCGTCTTCTCCGGATCGCCCTTCCAAAGCCCCTTTCGGCTTACGAGAACGAGCCCGCGCCGGCCCGGCGTCGTCGGTTTGAATTGTTTCAGAGCCATAACGCTTTAAACCCCTGTAGTAACATCGATCGAATCGCCTTCGGCCAGCGTCACGATCGCTTTTTTCGTATTCGCCCGTTTTCCGACGGTACCCCGGAAACGCTTGGTCTTGCCTTTCTGCAGCGACGTATTCACCGCGGTCACCTTGACCTTGAACAGGTTCTCTACGGCAGCCTTGATCTCGGGCTTGCTCGCATCCACCGGCACCTTGAACGACACTTGATTGTGCTCGGACAACAAGGTGGCCTTTTCCGTAATCATCGGCGAGCGGATGATTTCGTACATCCGGCCCTGACTCGGCGTGACTTTCTTGGCGTGCGGCCCGCTCATTTCAAACGCTCCACGAGTTTGGCAACGGCATCCTGCGTCAACACCAACGTGCCGCTGCGCATGATGTCGTAAACATTGGCGCCCGTGCTCGGCAGAACATTCAAGCCGACGACATTGGACGCGGCGCGGGCAAAATTGATATCGATCTCCGCGCCGTCGATGATCAACGCCGACGTCCAGCCGAGCTTGCCGAGGCGCTGCGTCAGTTCCTTGGTTTTCGCTTCCTTGAGCTTGGCGGCATCGATGATGACCAAATGACCGTCAGCCTGTTTGGCCGAAAGCGCCGCCTTCAACGCCAAGCGCCGAACCTTTTTCGGCAAGCCATAAGCGTGGCTTCGCACGACGGGGCCGAACGCGACGCCGCCGCCGCGCATCTGCGGCGCCTTCGCCGAACCGTGACGGGCCCGGCCCGTGCCTTTTTGCTTGAACATTTTGGCCGTCGTGCCGCGGACCTCGCTACGCTGCTTGGTCTTGTGCGTTCCGGCGCGGCGTTTCGCCAACTGCCAGTTCACCGCGCGGGCAATAAGATCGTTGCGGACGGGCATGCCGAAAACGGCTTCGTCCAGATCGATACTCCCGACCTTTTTGTTATCGAGACTGATGACGTCGCATTGCATGACCATCTAGTCCTTTTTTTCCTCTTCGCCGCCCTCGGAAGCGGATTCCGCCACGGGCTGTTGTTGTTCTTGGGGCGCTTCGGCGGGTTGTGCCGGTTCGGGTGCCGCGCCGCCGATCAGAGCCGCCGGAAACGGCAAATCGTCCGGTTGGGCCCGCTTGACCGCATCGCTCACGGCAACGTAAGAGCCGCGCGAACCGGGCACCGCGCCCCGAACCAGAATCAGGCCGCGCTCCGGGTCGGTTTCGACCACGATGAGATTCTGCGCCGTTACCCGGCGATCGCCCATATGCCCGGCCATTTTCTTACCCTTGAAGACCTTGCCCGGGTCCTGGCATTGGCCCGTGGAGCCGTGCGAACGGTGGCTGAGCGAAACGCCGTGACTCGCGCGCAAACCGGAAAATCCATGACGTTTCATCGCGCCGGCGAAACCTTTGCCGATCGAGGTGCCGGCAACATCGACATATTGGCCGGGGACGAAATGCGACGCCGAAATCTGCGCGCCGACGGTGACGAGCGCATCGTCGCTCACGCGAAACTCGGCCAATTTCCGCTTCGGCTCGACCTTGGCCTTGGCGAAGTGACCGCGCATCGCCTTCGATACGTTCTTGACCTTGGCGCTGCCGACGCCGAGTTGAAGCGCGGTATAGCCGTCTCTGTCCATCGTGCGCTGGGCGACGACCTGACAATCGTCAACCTTCAACACGGTCACGGGAATGTGCCGGCCATCGGCATCCGAAAACCGACGGCTCATTCCCAACTTCTGTGCAATTAGGCCGGTACGCATCACATTCTACCTTAAAGCTTAATCTCAACATTAACGCCCGCCGCGAGGTCGAGCTTCATCAACGCATCGACGGTTTGCGGCGTCGGATCGATAATGTCCAGAACCCGCTTATGAGTCCGAATTTCGAACTGTTCGCGCGATTTCTTATCGATGTGAGGCGAGCGCAAAACCGTGAACCGCTCGATCCGAGTCGGCAACGGTATTGGCCCGCGCACCTGAGCGCCCGTCCGCTTGGCGGTATTAAGGATCTCATTCGCCGACTGGTCCAATACGCGATGATCGAACGCTTTCAGCCGGATCCTGATGTTTTGTTGATCCATTGTTATTATCCTTTAGCCACCTGGGCGCGTTACAAACGTTTCATTTACTCGACGATAGACGCGACGACACCGGCGCCGACGGTCCGGCCGCCTTCACGGATGGCGAAGCGCAAGCCTTCGTCCATCGCGATCGGCTGAAGCAGCTCAACCTCCATCGTGATGTTGTCGCCGGGCATCACCATCTCGGTCCCTTCCGGCAACGTCACCGTCCCCGTAACGTCCGTCGTGCGAAAATAAAACTGCGGACGGTACTTCGTGAAAAACGGCGTATGACGGCCGCCTTCCTCTTTCGTCAAAATATAAGCCTCGCACTTGAACTTCGTGTGCGGCGTGATCGATCCCGGCGCCGCCAAAACCTGGCCGCGCTGAACCTCCTCGCGCTTCGTGCCCCGAAGCAGAACGCCGATGTTGTCGCCCGCCTCGCCCTGATCGAGCAGCTTGCGGAACATCTCCACACCCGTGCAGATCGTCTTCGTCGTCGGCGCCAAGCCGACGATCTCGATTTCGCCGCCCGTCTTCACGACGCCCCGCTCGACACGGCCCGTCACCACCGTACCCCGGCCCGAAATCGAGAAAACGTCCTCGATCGGCATCAGGAACGGCTGGTCCTTCGGGCGCTCCGGCTGCGGAATGTAATCGTCAACCGCCTTCATCAGCTCCAGGATCGACTCCCGACCCATCTTCGGATCGCCGTCCTCGAGCGCCACCAGCGCCGAGCCCTTCACGATCGGAATGTCGTCGCCCGGAAAATCGTAGCTGCTCAAAAGCTCCCGAATCTCAAGCTCGACAAGCTCCAACAGCTCCTCGTCGTCGACCTGATCCACCTTGTTCATGTACACAACGATCGCCGGAACCCCGACCTGGCGGGCCAGAAGAATATGTTCGCGCGTCTGCGGCATCGGCCCGTCGGCCGCCGAAACAACCAAAATCGCCCCGTCCATCTGCGCCGCGCCCGTGATCATGTTCTTCACGTAATCCGCGTGGCCAGGGCAATCCACGTGCGCGTAATGCCGGTTCGCCGTCTCGTACTCGACGTGCGCCGTCGCAATCGTAATCCCGCGCTCGCGTTCCTCCGGCGCCTTGTCGATCTGATCGTACGCCGTATAGGTCGCGCCGCCCGTCTCGGCCAACGTCTTCGTGATCGCCGCCGTCAACGACGTCTTGCCGTGATCGACGTGACCGATCGTCCCGACGTTGCAGTGCGGCTTCGTGCGTTCAAACTTTGCTTTAGACATAGCGCTTACTCCCTATGGCCCCTAGCCGGCCAATCGTGTCTGTATTTCTTCGGAAACTTGGCGCGGCACATCCGCATAATGATCGAAGTGCATGGTATACTGCGCACGACCCTGGCTCATGGAGCGCAAAGTGCTCACGTAGCCGAACATGTTTGCCAGCGGCACCATCGCGGAAATAACGCGCGCGTTGCCGCGCTGATCCATTCCCTGCACGTTGCCGCGGCGGCTGTTCAAGTCACCGATGATGTCGCCCATGTATTCGTCCGGCGTCACGACCTCGACGCGCATGATCGGCTCGAGAAGCTTCGCGCCGGCCTTCACGATGCCTTCGCGGAAAGCCGCCCGCGCCGCGATTTCGAACGCCAAGGAACTCGAATCGACGTCATGCGAATCGCCGTCGACCAAGGTCGCCTTGAAATCGATCACCGGGAAACCCATGACCGTGCCGGTCAGGCGCGCGCTGTTCAGCCCCGACTGCACGCCCGGGATGTATTCGCGCGGTACGGAACCGCCGACGACCTTGCTCTCGAACTGATATCCCGCGCCGGCCTCGAGCGGCTCGAAAACGATCTTGACCCGCGCGTACTGACCGGAACCGCCGGATTGTTTCTTATGGGTGTAATCGACTTCGTATCTTTTCGAAATGGTTTCCCGATACGCCACCTGCGGCGCGCCGACATCGGCCTCGACCTTGAATTCCCGCTTCATCCGGTCGACCAGAATTTCGAGATGCAGCTCGCCCATGCCCTTGATGACGGTCTGGCCGCTTTCCGGATCGCTCGCAACCTGGAACGACGGATCTTCCGCCGCCAGCCGGCCCAGGGCCGTCGACATTTTCTCTTGGTCGGCCTTGGTTTTCGGCTCGACCGCAACCTCGATCACGGGATCGGGGAATTCCATACGTTCCAAAATGACGGCATGGTTCGGATCGCAAATGGTGTCGCCCGTCGTAACGTTCTTCAACCCCGCCAAGGCGACGATATCGCCGGCGAAGGCTTCCTTGATTTCCTCGCGGGAATTGGCGTGCATCAACAACATGCGGCCGACCCGCTCCTTGGAGTCTTTCACGGTGTTGAGCATTTGATCGCCGGTTTTCGCCGCACCGGAATAAATCCGGATAAAGGTCAACGACCCGACGAACGGATCGTTCATGATCTTGAAGGCAAGCGCCGAGAACGGCTCGCTGTCGGAGCTCTTGCGCTCGACGACCTCTTCCGTGCCGGCCTTGATGCCCTTGATCGCCGGCACGTCGGTCGGCGCCGGCATGAAGTCGATCACGCCGTCGAGAAGCGGCTGCACGCCTTTGTTTTTGAAAGCGGAGCCGCACAACACGGGCACGAACGAAAGCGACAACGTACCCTTGCGGATACATTTAATAAGCGTTTCCTCGTCCGGCTCGGTGCCGTCGAGATACGCTTCCATGACGGCATCGTCGTGCTCGACCGCCAATTCGATCATTTTTTCGCGGTATTCGGCCGCCTGATCGGCATATTCTGCAGGAATATCGCCGATGACGAATTCGGCGCCGAGCGATTCGTCTTTCCAAACGATCGACTTCATGCGGATTAGATCGATCACGCCGACGAAATCGGATTCCTTGCCGATCGGCAATTGCAATACGACCGGCTGAGCGCCCAGGCGGTCGACGATCATCTCGACGCACCGGAAAAAGTCCGCGCCCATGCGGTCCATTTTATTGATGAAACAGAGCCGCGGAACCTTATACTTGTCGGCTTGGCGCCATACCGTCTCGGACTGCGGTTCGACGCCGGCGACACTATCAAAAACGGCCACTGCTCCATCCAAAACCCGCAGCGACCGCTCCACTTCGATCGTAAAATCCACGTGACCCGGCGTATCGATAATATTGATACGATGGTCATGCCAGAAACACGTCGTCGCCGCCGACGTTATCGTGATGCCGCGCTCTTGTTCTTGCTCCATCCAGTCCATGGTGGCCGTGCCTTCATGGACTTCGCCGATTTTGTAGGAACGACCGGTGTAATAAAGCACACGCTCCGTCGTCGTGGTTTTCCCGGCATCGATGTGCGCCATGATACCGATATTCCGGTACATCGTAAGGGGGGTTGAACGGGCCATCGTCTTATAAACTCCTAGACTCCATTACCAGCGGTAATGCGAGAATGCTTTGTTGGCTTCAGCCATGCGATGCGTATCTTCGCGTTTTTTGACTGCCGCCCCCCTATTATTGGCAGCGTCCAACAGCTCGGAACACAGACGCTCGATCATGGTGTTTTCCGAACGATTGCGGGCGATATCGACAATCCAACGAATTGCCAAAGCCTGGCGCCGTTCCGCGCGAACTTCGACCGGCACCTGATACGTCGCGCCGCCGACACGGCGGGAACGAACCTCAACGGCCGGCTTCACGTTACCAATCGCTTCGTGAAATACCTTAACGGGATCATTGCCCGCTTTTTGCTGGATCATATCCAAGGCGCCGTAGAGAATATTCTCGGCTGCCGATTTTTTGCCGTCCAGCATCAAACTATTCATAAACTTAGTAATGACCAGATCGCCGAATTTGGGATCCGGTAAAATATCACGACGTTCAGCGGCGCGGCGGCGAGACATGGACGGACCCCTATTTCGGACGTTTCGCGCCGTATTTCGAACGGCGCTGACGGCGGTCCGCGATACCCTGGGTATCGAGCGTGCCGCGAATGATGTGATACCGGACGCCCGGCAAATCCTTGACGCGACCGCCGCGAATCATGACCACCGAGTGTTCCTGCAGGTTATGTCCCTCGCCGGGAATATAACTCGTAACCTCGAAACCGTTCGTCAGCCGCACGCGGGCGACTTTACGCAAAGCCGAGTTCGGCTTCTTCGGCGTCGTCGTATACACACGAGTACACACGCCGCGCTTTTGCGGACATTGCTCCAACGCCGGAACCTTATTGCGTGAAACCGGCATTTTGCGCGGCTTGCGAATCAATTGATTAATCGTTGGCATTAATCACCACCACCAACTTGCTAAACACAAAAACACCTTTGTTGCGATGCAAAAACCCCCGGCGGGATTTGAAAAGTCCCGTCCGGCGGGTCGCCAAAAACAACACCCCGCAGGGTATTTTTCCAAATTTTCCAGTCTCTTCGGGTGGCTGCGTCTAGACCGTACGGTCTACCACCAGCCCCCTCTCGGAGACGCAGGTTATATTAAGCGTGTTAGCCGCCGTCAACAGAAAACGTCCGGTTTTTTCCCAGATTTCTGCTGGTTTTCATTCCGACGGCCAAATCGGCCCGTCGGCGGCATGTCGAGTTCGGCGGGACGGGGAGAAAAGCCCTCGAATCCGGGCTTTATCCCCAAACCGCCGAAAACGCTTACTCGGCCGCCGCTTCGGCCTCGTTTTCCGCCGCGGCCTCCGCTTCCGAAGCGGCAGTCAG
>JBBDTH010000032.1:0-10026 GCA_040904505.1 Rhodospirillales bacterium
AGTTGAAGCCTCGCACGCCCGGGCAAGACGCCCGGCCGGTTTCTCCGGTCGCTAGTACAGATAGCGGATCAGATGATGGCTGCCCTGAACGACGACGAGGTTGCCGTACGCATCGGGGCAGGCGGTGCCGCCGATCTCGGCCTTGCGCCCGTACCAGTAGTCGATTTTGCTGACCACGCGGCACACGGGTCTGTCCGTAACGAAGTAGTGCCGCCGGCGCGGATACGCGGGATAACTAAACGCGGAGTACCCCGTCGAGCCGAAAATCACCACGGTGCTGCTCTTGTGCCGTCCGTGGTGCCGGCCGTGATGCCGGCCGCGCCGCTTATGGTGCCCATAAGATTTGCCATAATGTTTGCCGTAATGTTTGTGCTTGTAGCCGTCGGCATGGGCCGTTCCGGCGGTAAACAGGGACATCGACGCGAAGGCAAAAACCATGAACACGGCGGCGATGAAACCGGTCGTCTTGGTGGCGGTGATTTGTCGCACTTTCATCTCCCGTTCCTCCGTTAAGCGGGGCCGGCGATTTCACCCGTCGGACCCTGAGAACGTCTTTACAGCTATATTTATATGCAATTTTAATATAAAAAGTACAGTAAAATTTTCGTGAGGCGGAAAGGCCTGGAAATCAGATGGTTATGGGGAAGGCCGGGTTATCGGGCGGCGGCGAAAGCGGCCATGGCCTCAACGGCCTCGAGCCAATTCTGTTCCTCGCTCCGGCCGGAGGCCTTGCGGGGCTTGAAGCCGTGATCGCCGTCCTCGAGCCAATGAACCCTGATCGCCTCGGACAGCGCGAAGCCCGGCACTTCGTCGCGGGTGCCGAAGGGATCGCGCGTGCCTTGTAGGAACAACGCGGGCGTTTTCAGCGTTTGCAGGTGATCGGTGCGCAGCTTCTCGGGTTTGCCCGGCGGGTGGAACGGATAGCCCAGGCAGGCGAGCCCGCGCACGCCCGTTTCGTCGGCCACCATGCTGGCGATCCGCCCGCCCATCGACTTGCCGCCGATGACGAGGGTCTCCGGGCCGAGACGTTCGATGACCGCGCGGTAGGTCTCAAGTAGAATCCCGGCCGGATTGGGCGGGCGCTTCTTGCCGGTCGCGCGCCGTTCCGCCATGTAGGGAAACTCGAAGCGCGCAACGCGGAATTTTTCGGCGGCAAGGCGTTCGGCGAAGAAATTCAGGAACGGGCTGTCCATTGGCGCACCGGCGCCGTGCGCAAGTACGACGGTCAGCTTCGCCGTTTTCGGGCCGTCGAACAGAAAATCCACGGCCACGGAATCAGCCGCCGTTACCGGCGTGGATTTTCATCGCGCCGGGTTTGAACTCGGCGAAGAAGTCGTTGCCCTTGTCGTCGACCACGATGAAGGCCGGGAAGTCCTTGACCTCGATTTTCCAGATCGCCTCCATGCCGAGCTCCTCGTATTCGACGGTCTCGACCTTGGTGATGTTGTCCTGGGCGAGCCGGGCCGCCGGGCCGCCGATGGAGCCGAGATAAAAGCCGCCGTGTTTGTTGCAGGCATCCGTCACCTGTTTGGAGCGGTTGCCCTTGGCGAGCATGACCATGCTGGCGCCCGCGGCCTGGAACTGATCGACGTAGGAATCCATGCGGCCCGCGGTGGTCGGCCCGAACGAGCCCGACGCGAAGCCTTTCGGCGTTTTCGCCGGGCCCGCGTAATAAACCGCGTGATCCTTGAAATATTGCGGCAGCCCGTCGCCCGCATCCAGGCGCTCCTTGAGTTTGGCGTGCGCGATATCGCGGGCCACGATCAACGGTCCGCTCAGCGACAGCCGGGTGCGGATCGGATAGCGGCTCAGGGTCTTGCGGATCTCGCTCATGGGTTTGTTGAGATCGATCTCGACGACCTCGCCGCTGAGATGCTCGTCCTTCACGTCCGGCAGGTACTTCGCCGGATTGCGTTCGAGCTTCTCGAGGAAAATGCCGTCCTTGGTGATCTTGCCCATGATCTGGCGGTCCGCCGAGCACGACACGCCGAGCGCGACCGGACACGAAGCGCCGTGGCGCGGCAGGCGGATCACGCGCACGTCATGGGCGAAATACTTGCCGCCGAATTGCGCGCCGACGCCGATCCGTTGCGCCAGCTCGAGCACCTTGGCTTCGGTTTCGATGTCCCGGAACGCCTGGCCGTGCTTGTTCCCCGTCGTCGGCAACGTATCGTAATAGTGGCACGACGCGAGTTTCATGGTTTTCATGCACATTTCGGCCGAGGTGCCGCCGATGACGACGGCCAAATGATAGGGCGGGCAAGCGGCCGTGCCGATGGAAAGCATTTTTTCCTCGAGAAATTCGAACAGCCGTTTCGGATTCAAGAGCGCCTTGGTCTCCTGATACAGAAACGCCTTGTTCGCCGAGCCGCCGCCCTTGGCGATGAACATGAACTTGTAGGCATCGCCCGGTGTTGCCAGGAGATCGATCTGCGCGGGCAGGTTGTTGCCGGTGTTGACTTCTTCGTACATGTCGAGCGCCGCCATTTGGCTGTAGCGCAGATTGTTTTGCGCATAGGCTTCGCTGATGCCTTCCGACAAGGCGGCTTCGTCGTTGCCGCCGGTCCAGACCCGCTGGCCCTTTTTGCCGAACACGATGGCGGTGCCGGTATCCTGGCACATGGGCAGAACGCCGGCGGCGGCGATGTTGGCGTTTTTCAGCAATTCGAGCGCCACGAACTTGTCGTTGTCCGACGCCTCGTCGTCCTTGAGGATTTTCGCCAACTGGCCAAGATGGTCGGGGCGCAGATAATGCGACGTATCGTGCAGGGCTTCCCGGGCGAGCAGCCGCAAGGCTTCGGGATCGACCCTGAGAACGGATTGCCCGTCGAACGAGGCGGTTTGCACGTGATCCTTCGTGAGCAATCGATACGGCGTCTTGTCTTCGCCCATCGGAAACAGGTCGTGGTGGACGAAATCGCTCATCGTTTATCCCTCATCGATCGAAACGGTCGTCATGCGGTTGCCATGCCCGATGTGACTCGGGGCTTTGATGTCTACTTTTGCTTCTACTTTTACTTTTTGCGAAATCTATCGAGCGCGATCACTTCCCCGGTTTTCTTTTTCGCGCCGTCCTCCGGCGGGGTGGGGTCGTCGTCCTCTTCGGCTTGTTCCGGCGGCGGCGCGGCGCCGGGCCGTTCGGCCGCCGCTGCCTGGGCGTACTGCAAGCCGAATTTCACGGACGGGTCGCTGAAGGAAGTAATCGCCGCGAAGGGGACGCGCAGATGTTCGGGTTTGCCGTTGAAGCGAAGCGTGATGAGGAAAACGTCCTCGCCGACTTCCAGATTTTCGAACTGGTGCTGAATGACGATCGTCATCTCGTCGGGGTATTGCGCCCGCAGGGAAGGCGGCACTTGAGCGCCCGGCGCGCCTGTGCGAAACGTGATGTAGAAATGATGATCGCCGGGCAGGCCTTGGGCCTCGACCAGGGTGAGGGCCCGGCGCACGACCGTGCGCAAGGCGTCTTCTATCCAAAGATCGTAGTCGATGGGGTCGTTCGTCATGGTGGGTAGTTATACCGTGTCGCCCGGCATATGAAAACGCGAAGCGCACGGAAAATCAAAGCGGCAATATCTAAAGCGGAAAGTAAGTGGGGGGCTTCTGTTGCCAGGTGCCCCCCGAACCCCGTGTAGCCGAACTAGGCGGCTACTGCAAATGCCTCGTTATCGTTGGCATTTCTAGGTTTGGTCCGATAACGGTGGTACCATACCGAGCAAAAACCGAGCCTTTACCACGCGCGTCGATCCTGTTTCGCCCCCGTAAACTGTCGCCGAATCGCTTCATCGCAACGATCCGGAAATTGGTGGAGGCGCCGGGTACCGCCCCCGGGTCCGCAACGCTTATTCCGAACGGCGTTTATCGCCATAGTCGGTTTCCCGACCCGTCAAATATAGGGGCGCGGAAGCGGTTTGGGAAGGGCGGCCGGAATTTCCCGATTCAGGGCGCCTAGATCGGATCATGATTTATCGGAAACATCATTCGGTTCCGATAAATCATGTGAATCCGATCTATATCAATAACTTAGAGCCGATTCACATGGTTGTCGGATCGCTGTTAGCGATTCCGACTAACCATGACCGGCTCTAGAGACTGGCGCGGACCCGGGCCGAACGGTCCCAGAGGTTCGGCACGGTTGCGCCGGCATAGCCCGATACAAAGGGCTTCTCGGCACCCGTTTCGGGATCGAAAACGTGCCGGCTGACGGCGCCGATTTTGGCGCCGTAGGCATGGATGCTGATCGAGGGGCGGTCCGTCAGCGCGTTGGAAACCGCGTGAATATCGCCCACGGTCGGCGAGACGACGGTGACGTCGCCGGGCGCGAGACGCAATTCGCCGGCCGGGCGCAACGCCCCTCCGGCTTCGGCGCGCGCGTAATTCCGGCACAACTCGGCGCCCCGGAGCATGCCGATCACGCCCCAGACCGTATGGTCGTGAACCGGCGTGAATTGGCCCGGGCCCCAGACGAAGCTGACCACCGAGAAACGCTCGAACGGATCGCAATGCAGCAGATACTGCCGATAGTGCTCGGGGTGGGGTTCGGCGAACGCGTCGGGCAGCCAATCGTCATCGGCCACCAGGGATTCCATGAGCGCTTGGCCGGCGGTCAGGATGCGGTCCTCGTCGGGCCCGGCATGCTCGATCAGCCGGGTCATGTCCTGCACGAAGGCGCGCAGTTTGCCGAGGGCATCGAGGGCGTCAAGCGGGTCGGGCGGGGCGGCGGTTTTCATGAACTGTTCCTACGCGAAAATCCGGGTCGGGAAAAGCGGCCCGGCCGCTCGGCGGCCGGGAGATAAAATTCTCTTATTATCAAGGGGATAGAGGTCATGGCTTGACAAAAAATACAATATGATGCGTCATTCTTAATTATAACCATCTATATGTAGTGTCGTCTGGGAGCACGAAAGGGGGTCGCCCATGAATTTAGCGAAAAAGATCGTGGCTGGTTTCACGCAGGTCGGCTTGGCAATTGCCGCGTTGGCCGTCGTTATCCAGGTTTTGTTCGGACAATATTTTCTGACCGGAGATTTCGTCGCGAATTTAATGGCCTTGATTCGTCAGATCGGCGATGCCGGGTTGGTCGGCTTGATCGCGCTCGGTGTGATCTTATGGATCTTCGCCATAAGCCGCAGCGAATCGGGATCGAGTTAACGCGCCGACGAAAAACGCCGGGGCAGGCCGCGTCTGCCCGGGAGTCGAGACCGCCGCCGGGAGCCGTAAGCTTCCGGCGGTTTCTTTGGCGCTGCCGGCTGTTTCGGCCCGTCGTGAAAACGAGAGTCGGCAACGCGCCGCCGCTGGGATAAAATCGCACCGACAGAGCCATGAAACAATATATCGACCTCCTCGCCCACGTCCGCCATCACGGGATCGACAAGGAAGACCGGACCGGCACCGGCACCCGCAGCGTGTTCGGCTACCAGATGCGCTTCAATTTGAGCGGCGGGTTCCCCCTGCTCACCACCAAGCGCCTGCACCTGAAATCCATCATTCACGAACTGTTGTGGTTTCTGAAAGGCGATACCAACATCGCGTACCTGAAGGAAAACGGCATCCGAATTTGGGACGAGTGGGCGGATGAAACCGGCGAGCTCGGCCCGGTATACGGCCGTCAATGGCGCTCCTGGCCGACCCCGGACGGGCGGCATATCGATCAGATTTCGGACGTTATCGGCCAGATCAAAAGTAACCCGGACTCGCGCCGCCTCATCGTGTCGGCCTGGAACGTGGCGGACATCGCGACCATGGCCCTGCCGCCGTGCCATTGCCTGTTTCAGTTCTATGTTGCCGACGGGCGGTTGTCCTGCCAGCTCTATCAGCGCAGCGCCGACGTTTTCCTCGGCGTGCCGTTCAACATCGCATCGTACGCTTTGTTGACCATGATGGTCGCGCAGGTCACCGGGCTCAAGGTGGGCGATTTCATTCACACCTTCGGCGACGTTCATCTGTATTCAAACCATTTCGAGCAGGCCGACGCCCAGCTCAAGCGTCTGCCGTATCCGCTGGCGCGCATGAACCTCAATCCGGACGTGAAGGATATTTTCGCCTTCCGGTTCGAGGATTTCGACCTGCAGGGCTACCGCTTCCATCCCCATATTCCGGCACCGGTCGCGGTTTAGGGGATAGTCAGTGCGCATTTCGCTCATCGTCGCGCGGGCCGACAACGGGGTGATCGGCCGGGACGGCGGCTTGCCCTGGCATCTGTCCGCCGATCTCAAGCACTTCAAGGCCGAGACCATGGGCAAGCCCATGATCATGGGCCGCAAGACGTTCGAGTCCATCGGCAAGGCGCTGCCGGGCCGGACCAGCATCGTGATCACGCGCGCTGCCGGCTACCGCGCCGAGGGCGCGGTGGTGGCGCACGATTGGGACGGTGCCGTTGCCGCGGCGCGGGCCGCGCTCGAGGAGACCGGCGGTGCGGAAATCATGGTGATCGGCGGCGCGCAAATCTACGCCCTGGCGTTGGCGTATGCCGATCGCTTGTACGTGACGGAGGTGCACCGCCCTATCGAGGGCGACACCGTGTTTCCGGCCATCGACGCGGCACGCTGGCGGGAGGTCTCGCGCGAGGATCACCCGCCGGAAACCGAAAACGGCCCGGCGTTCAGCTTCGTGGTGCTCGACAGAACGGCGTGAAAGCCCGAAGCCGTTATTGCATGACGATCCGGGGGACGCCGGCCGCCTGGGCCTCGGCCGACTCCTCGATCTTGGCGCAGATTTTCTCGGCGATGGCGATATAGGCCTTGGCGTGGGCGCTGTCCGGCTTCGAGGCGACGATCGGCTCGCCGCCGTCGGAGGTCTCGCGAATCACGATATCGAGCGGGATCTGGCCGAGCAGATCCGTCGCCATGTGATCGGCTTCCCGTTTGCCGCCGCCCGAACTGAAAATATCCGTGCGCTCGCCGCAATGCGGACACAGGAAGTAACTCATGTTCTCGATGATTCCGAACACCGGCACTTCCACTTTGCGGAACATATTGAGGCCCTTGCGTGCATCGGCCAGCGCGATGTCCTGCGGCGTGGTGACGATAACGGCGCCCGCGAGCGGCACCTGTTGGGCGAGCGAGAGATGGATATCGCCGGTTCCCGGCGGCATGTCGACGACCAGGACGTCGAGATGGCCCCAATTGATGTCGCGGATCATTTGAATCAGCGCCGATTGCGCCATCGGGCCGCGCCAGATCACCGGACTGTCCTCTTCGACCAAAAGGCCCATGGACATCGCCTTGATGCCGTAGTTTTCTTTCGGATCGAGGGTTTTGCCGTCCGATGAGGTCGGCTTGCCGGAGATTCCCATCATGCGCGGGATCGAGGGGCCGTAAATGTCGGCGTCGAGCAGGCCGACCTTGCGGCCGATCGCGGCCATGGCCAGAGCCAGATTGACCGCCGTGGTGGATTTGCCGACCCCGCCCTTGCCGGACGCGACCGCGATGATCGCGCGGACATTCGGCAGGAACGCTTCCCGGGGGGGCGGTTGCCCGCCTTGCGGGCCGCCGTGTTGATGCCCGTGGGGGGTGCCATGCCGAGGGCCGGGCCCGCCTTGCGGCCCGCCGCCGTTACCGCCGGGCTTTTTCTCCGCCGTCAGGACCACGGTTGCCGAAATTACCCCGGGCAGGGCATGCACGACGGTCTCGGCTTCGCGGCGGAGCGGTTCGAGCTGCGGGCCGCGTTCCGGATCGACCTCGATCGCAAAGGCGACATGACCGTCTTTGATTTGTATGCCGGTTACCATTTTTTTGCTGATGATATCCCGATCGCCGTCCTTCACGGACGCGAGAGCTTGAAGGATATTTTCCTGAGTAACGTCGGCCATAAACAACCCCTTGGTTATGAAGGATTTTTCAGATGGATTGCGGTGGAAGGGCGAATTACACTCCCCACCCTTTGATTTTACAAAGCCGCGCTCGACCTGTAGAACACATCTTAGAGTTTATAAAGTATCGGGCTTATATATACATGAACTTATATATATAAGTGCCGGGTGGGAATTAAAGAGCGATCGCTTATTGAAATATCGGTTTGAATTTCAGTCCTGAAATTCAGTACAGAGCCGAAAACGAGGCAGGAAAGGATCACGTTTCAAATGGCATGGAATCCGCAAGGTGGAGGTCAAGGCCCCTGGGGTGGCGGCGGCGGTGGCGGCGGCCCATCGGGCCCGCAGCCTCCCGATATCGAGGAAATGCTCCGGCGCGGTCAGGAACGCTTCAAGAGCTTCATGCCCGGCGGGATGAAACCGACCCGCGGTATTTTTCTGATCGTCGTCGCGTTGGTGGGTATTTGGCTTGCCAGCGGGTTTTACCGGGTCGATGCCGCCCAGCAGGGCGTCGTCATGTTGTTCGGACGCCACGTGCAAAGCACAGGGCCGGGCCTGCATTGGTATTTCCCGACGCCGATCGGCACGGTTCTGACGCCGGACGTCGAAAAAGTCCGGCGCACGGACATCGGCTATCGCGGCGCTGATTCTGCGAGCGTGAACCGGGGCGTCGGCCGTAAGCTTCCGGAAGAAAGCCTGATGCTGACCAGCGATCAGAACATCGTCGATCTCAATTTCTCCGTCCAATGGAAGGTCAAGAACGCATCCGATTACCTATTCAAGATCCGGGGGCCCGAGGAGACCGTCAAGCGCGCGGCCGAAAGCGCCATGCGCGAGGTGATCGGTCAAACCAGCTTGCAGCTGGCGCTGACCACGGGCCGCAGCGAGATCGAAACCGGCACGCGGGTTTTGCTGCAGCGGATTCTCGACAACTATCAATCCGGCGTTCTGGTGACCGAAGTGAAATTGCAGGCCGCCGATCCGCCGCAAGCGGTGATCGATGCCTTCAACGAGGTTCAGCGGGCGCGTCAGGACCAGGATCGCAAGCTCAACGAAGCCGAAGCGTATCGCAACAAGGTCGTGCCGACGGCTCGCGGTGAAGCCGCCAAGATGATTCAAGACGCGACGGCGTATAAGGAAAGATTAACGAAGGAAGCCGAAGGCGAAGCGCAGCGCTTCCTCTCGGTTTATAAAAGCTTCAAGGAGACCGAGGATGTTGCCCGTCAACGGCTTTATCTCGAAACCATGGAGGGGCTGTTGAGCGGTGCGAGCAAGGTGATTATCGACAGCAAGGGCGGATCGGGCGTTGTGCCGTACCTGCCGTTGCCGGAGTTGAAAAAACGTAGCGGAGGAGGGCAATAATCATGAAGTTATCTCTCGCCATTCTCGGCTTGATCGTGGTGGTGGTCGGTGCCATCGCGACGGGAGCAATGTTTACGGTGACCGAGCGCAACCAGGTCATCGTCCTGCAGTTCGGCAACCCGCAGCGGGTGATTTCGGAACCCGGACTTTATTTCAAGATACCGTTCGTCCAGGATCTCGAATATTACGACAGGCGGATTCTGAATCTCGATCCGCCGCATGAACAGGTCACGCTGTCCGATAAGAAACGCATTAACGTCGATACGTATGCGCGCTACCGGATCGTCGATCCTTTGGCCTTTTTCACGGCGGCCCGCACGGAATCGGTTTTTCTGGCGAGTTTCGGCCAAATCCTGAACGGCAGCGTCCGAAACGAAATGGGTAAGCATCCCTTGGTCAACCTGCTGTCCAAGCAGCGCGACAATATCATGCAGCTTATTCAGGCACGCGCGAGCAAGGCGGCCGAGCGGTTCGGCGTTCAGGTCGTCGACGTGCGAATCGGGCGCACGGACCTGCCCGAGGAAATTTCCAAGAACGTTTATGAGCGCATGCGTTCCGAACGTGTCCAGGAAGCCAACGAGCTGCGCGCCGAAGGCGACGAGAAAAAACTCGAAATCACGTCGAACGCGGATCGCCAAAAAACGGTCATTCTGGCCGAGGCGAATAAAACGTCGCAGATCCTGATGGGCGAAGGCGAGGCCGCGAAAACCGGCATCCTCGGTAAAGCCCATAGCCAGGGGAAGGATTTCTTCGATTTCACCCGCTCCCTGGAAGCGATGCGTAATGGCTTGAATCCCGAGGACACCAGTTTGGTGTTGTCGCCGGAGGGCGATTTCTTCCGGTATTTCGCCGATCCC
>JBBDTH010000033.1:0-9976 GCA_040904505.1 Rhodospirillales bacterium
CTAGAGGCAGGATGAGGACGTAATGAACCCCGCATCCTTCGACTCGCGCGCCTCATCCTTCGAGACGCTCGCGGTGCTCGCTCCTCAGGATGAGGAAACGTTAGAAAACCTCATGCTGAGGAGGCCGCAAAGCGGCCGTCTCGAAGCATGAGGCCTACTTCTTCCCCGTGAGGTCGAGCGTGCTCAGATCGCCGATAGTCTCGATATTGGCGAGCTTGTCGAACAGCCGGGCGGCTTCCTTGTCGCCGAGACGATACGCGAGCTTCATGTATTTCTCGCGCAGATCGTCGATGGTGAGCGGCGCGATCGGCAGGCCCTTGAAGGTCGGCGACTCGTGGCTCAGCGTGCGGCCGTCCTTCAGCGTCACGTGCAGCGTGCTGCCGTAGGCGTATTCGTACTTCTTGCCCTTGAGCTCCTTGAGCGTGGTGTTGCGGCAGACTTCGCGGATCTTCGGATCGTTGATGCTTTCGTCCGAGAAGTTGCGCGGGTCCATCGGGTCCTTATACAGCGCGAGGGCCGCGCAGAACGCGGTGCTGTACTGGCCGAGCATGACGTCGGTCGGCTCGGGGATATCGTGATGCGACACGATCTTCTCGTTGCCCTCGATCACGATGCTTTTCACGTCGTCGCCGGTGAAGCCGTGTTCCTTCTTCATGTCGAGAATGCCCTGGACCGGGGTGTGCGAGGTGATGTGGCACGAGAACCGCTTGAACACGATGAACTGCGCGTCCCAGCGCTTGCCGAGCTCCTTGAGCAGCTCGTCCTGGTTGGCGTTGCGGGAGTATACGTTCAGGAACCCGAAGGTGCCTTCGAGGATGGTGCTCGGCCCGGTGAAGCCGTCGCGCGCCAAGGTGGCCGCGAACACGCCGCTTTCGGCGGCGCGGCCCAGGTGCAGGCGCTTGACCATGCCGCCGGTGCCGGATTTCGCGAATTCGAGCAGGCCCGAGGACAGCGAACCGGCGATGCCGAGCGCGTTGGTCATGCGCTCTTCATCCAGGCCCATCATCCAGCCGGCGGCCATCGCGCCGCCGAAGCCGCCGTTGATGCCGGGCGCGTGAAAGCCGAGTTCCTCGCAGGAATGCTTGGCCGAGTTGCCGATGCGATTCAGAATTTCGATGCCGGCGGTGAACGCGGTGATGACGTCTTTGCCGCTCTTGCCGAGTTCCTGCGCCATCGCGAACGCGCTCGGCACCAGGACCGCGCCCGGGTGCATGCCGACCGAGGGCATGCGCAGGTTGTCGAGCTCGAAGGAATGCGACAGCGCGCCGTTGGCGAGCGCGGCCATGGCCGGCTGAACCCTGTGCCCCTCGGGGCCGAAGATACCGCTTTTGCCCGCGGCACTCGTCGCGGTCGCGTGCTTGATGACCATCTTGCTCCACGGCAGCTCGGTGCCGAAGGTGCAGGCGGCGATGGTGTCGATGATGCAGAACTTGGTGCGCTCGATCACCTCGGGCGGAAGGTCGTCGTATTTCAGGCCGGCGGCGAACGCGGCGAGGGTCTCGGTTTTGGTTTTGCTCATGGTGCGGCTCTCTGTGGCTCTCTGTTGAAAACTCTTATGGAATTATAAGGAAACGCCGGTCAGGCGGCGCCCGGTTGCGCGAGAAAGGGCACCTCGTCGTGGTGCTTCTTGCTGAACGCCTCGATGTCGGATTTGAACTGCAGCGTGCGGCCGATGGCATCCAACCCTTGCAGCAGGCAGCGTTTCGGCACCGGGTTGATGTCGAAGCGGTAAATTTCGCCGTCCGGTCCGGTTACGGTTTGCGCCTCGAGGTCGACGGCGATGTCGCGGCCCGGGTCGGCGTGGATCTGCTCGCGCAGCTTGACGCAGGTTTCCTGCGGCAGTTTTACCGGCAGCACGCCGTTCTGCAGGCAGTTGTTGTGGTGGATGTCGCCGAAGCTGGACGCGATCACGCAGCGCACGCCGAAGAACATCAGGGCGTAAACGGCGGACTCGCGCGACGAGCCGCCGCCCCAGTTGCGGTCGGCGACGATGATCTTGGCGTTGCGGAACGGTTCCTTGTTGAGGATGAAGTCCGGAATCTCCGTGCCGTCGGCGTTGAAGCGCAGGTAATGGAACAGCACCTTCGGATAAAACGGATCGCCGAACGGCACTTTGTTGAATTCCGTCGGGCAGATTTGGTTGGTGTCGACGTTGGCAAAGTCGATCGGTGCCGCGATCCCCTTGAGTGTCGTAAAGGCTTCCATTACTTGCCTCCCTGCAAAATGGTGCGCACGTCGGTGAGCTTGCCGGTGATCGCGGCCGCCGCGGCCATCGCCGGGCTGACCAGGTGGGTGCGCCCGCCGCGGCCCTGGCGGCCCCGGAAGTTGCGGTTCGAGGTGGACGCGCTGCGCTCACCGGGTTGCAGCTTGTCGCCGTTCAAGGCGGTGCAAAGTGAACAGCCGGCGGCCCGCCATTCGAACCCGGCGGCGGTGAAGATCTTGTCGAGCCCCTCGGCTTCCGCCTGATGCTTGATCGGGGTCGAGCCCGGTACGATCCAGGCCGGGATCTTGGCTTTGCCGTGCTTGGCGACTTCGGCGGCGGCCCGGAGGTCCTCGATGCGCGAATTGGTGCACGAGCCGATGAAGACCTTGTCGATCTCGATATCCGATAGCGCCATGCCGGGCTTCAGGCCCATGTACTCGAGCATGCCCTCGATCTCGGCTTTCTTGTCGGCGGTCGTTGCGTCCTCGGGCGAGGGAACGTGTCCGCTGATCGGCATCGCGGTTTCCGGATTGGTGCCCCAGGTGACGGTCGGCGCGATCTCGGCGCCGTTGAGCGACACTTCCGTGTCGAACACGGCGTCGTCGTCCGACGGCAGGGTCTTCCAGTAGGCGAGCGCCTTGTCCCAGGCTTTGCCCTTGGGCGCGAATTCGCGGCCCTCGACGAACGCGAAGGTCTTGTCGTCGGGCGCGATCATGCCGGCCCGGCCGCCGGCCTCGATCGACATGTTGCTGACCGTCATGCGCTGCTCGACCGACATGTCCCGGAACGTCGAGCCCGCGTACTCGATCACGTGCCCGGCGCCGCCGCCGTGGCCGATTTTCGCGATGATCGCCAGGATCACGTCCTTCGAATGGACCCCGAAGCCGAGTTTGCCGTCGACCGTGATCCGCATGGTCTTGGGTTTGCGCTGCCAAATCGTTTGGGTCACCATGATGTGGAAAATTTCCGAGGCGCCGGCGCCGAACGACCAGTTGCCGAGCGCGCCGTGGGTCGAGGTGTGGGAATCGGCGCCGACCAGCAGGATGCCGGGAATGGAGGCGCCCAACTCGGGCCCCGCGACATGGAGAATGCCCTGTTGGGGGTCGTCGATGCCGTAAAAGTGAATGCCGCTGGATGTTGCGTTGGAAGCCAGCAGCTTGACCATGCCGCGGATTTTCTCGTCCGGGATGGCCTCGACGCCGGTATCGCGCTGTTTGGGGTCGGTCGGCACGTAATGGTCTGAAAACGCGAAGATTTTATCGGGTTCCGCGATCGTGCGGTTTTCCCGCTTGAGCTTGTCGTAGGTGTGCCGCGAGCCTTCGTGGATCAGGCAGCGGTCCACATAGAGCAGGGTTTCGCCTTCTTCTTCGGCGATCACGTGCCGGTCCCAGATTTTTTCGAACATTGTGCGTGCGGGTGCCATGGGTCCTCCCTAATTAGGCCGGAATATTGGTTTTTTTGGGTTCACCGAGGTTCGGCGGGATGAACCCGTCTAAGTCAGCCAACTCGGGGGTCTCTGTCAAGCCCAGCGTAAGTATTGCATTTCGGCTCGGAGCCCTCTAATCAACATGCAAAAGCATTGCTACAATCCCCTTTATCGTTTGGGACAACCAGGGAGAGGCTGTCGTGACAGCGATCGGAAAAGATACCTTGAAAACCCGCCGGACCCTCAAGGTCGGCGGCAAATCCTACGATTATTACAGCATCGACGCCGCCGGCGAGGCCCTGGGCACGGATTTTTCGCGCCTGCCCAAGTCGATGAAGGTGGTGCTGGAGAACTTCCTGCGCCGCGAGGACGGCCGCACGGTCACGGTGGACGATATCAAGTCGGTCGGGCAGTGGCTGAAGGACAAGAAATGCCCGCGCGACATCGCCTTTCATCCGGCCCGGGTCATGACCCACGACGTCGGCGGTTTTCCGGCGATTCTCGACATGGCGGCGATGCGCGAAGGCATGGTGCGCCTGGGCGGCGATCCGGCCAAGATCAATCCGATTCTCCCCGTCGACCTGATCATCGATCACTCGGTCGGCATCGATTTCTACGGCACCCCCGATGCCTTCGAGAAAAACGTCAACCTCGAAATGGAGCGTAACGTCGAACGCTATGCCTTCGCTAAGTGGGGCGCCCAGGCGTTCGATAATCTCCGGATCATTCCGCCGGGAACCGGTATCTGCCACCAGATCAACCTGGAATACCTCGCGAAAACGGTTTGGACCAGCAAGGACCCGAACGGCAAGACGGTCGCCTACCCCGATACCCTGGTCGCGACCGACAGCCATACGCCGATGGTCAACGCGCTGGCGGTGCTGGGCTGGGGCGTCGGCGGCATCGAGGCCGAATCCGTGATGCTCGGCCAGCCGATCTCCATGCTGCTGCCCGAAGTCGTCGGCATGAAGCTGACCGGCTCGCTGCGCGCAGGCATGACCGCGACCGACATGGTGCTGAACGCCGTGCGGATGCTGCGCGAAAAGGGCGTGGTCGCGAAATTCGTCGAATTTTACGGCCCCGGCCTGGCGTCCCTGGCCATCGCCGATCGCGCGACGCTCGCCAACATGTCGCCCGAATACGGCGCGACCTGCGGCTTCTCGCCGGTCGACGAGGCGACTCTGCGGTATATGCGCCTCACGGGCCGTGAAGAAGAGCACGTCGCGTTGGTCGAGGCCTACGCGAAAGAACAAGGCCTGTGGCGCAACGACAGCGATCCCGAGCCGATCTTCACCGATACGCTCGAGCTCGATCTCGGCAGCATCGAACCGAGCCTCGCCGGGCCGAAACGCCCGCAGGATACGGTCAAGCTGTCGCAGGCCAAAAGCTCGTTCGCCAAGGCCCTGACCGGATTCGTCGACGATAAAGCCAAGCCCGCGCCGTTCGACGCGGACGGCAAGAACCACAAGCTCGGTCACGGCGACGTCGTGCTGGCGGCGATTACGTCATGCACCAACACGTCGAATCCGAGCGTGATGATCGCGGCGGGCCTGCTCGCCAAGAAAGCGCGCGCCAAGGGACTCGAGAGAAAGCCGTGGGTCAAAACCAGCCTGGCACCGGGCAGCCAGGTCGTGGCTGATTACTTCGAGGCCGCCGATCTGCAAAAGGAACTCGACGCACTCGGCTTCAATCTCGCGGGCTTCGGCTGCACGTCGTGCCTCGGCAACTCGGGGCCGCTCGACGAGCCCGTGGCCGAGGCGATCGAAAAGGACAATCTGGTCGCCTGCGCGGTTTTGTCGGGCAACCGCAACTTCGAGGGCCGGGTTCATCCGCTGTGCCGCGCCAACTATCTGGCCTCGCCGCCGCTGGTGGTGGCTTTCGCCATCGCCGGCACCATGAATTTCGACATGTTCAACGATCCGCTCGGCAAGGACAAGGACGGCAAGGATGTTTATCTGAAGGACATCTGGCCGAGCAACGAGGAGATCCAGCAGGTCATCGAATCCGTCATTACGCCGGAGATGTTCCGCAAACGCTACGCCGACGTCGAAAAGGGGCCGGTGCAGTGGCAGACCCTGAAATCGCCGACCGGCTTGACCTATGATTGGGACGACACCTCGACCTATCTGCAGAATCCCCCGTATTTCGAGGATACCGAAGTCAAACCGGCGGCGCTCGAGGACATTCACGGCGCCCGGGTCTTGCTGCTGTTGGGCGATTCCGTCACCACCGATCACATTTCGCCGATCGGCGCGATTTCCAAGAACACGCCGGCGGCGGACTTCCTGATCGAGCGCCAAGTTCGCCCGCAGGACTTCAATATTTACGGCGCGCGGCGCGGTTCGCACGACGTGATGACGCGGGGCACTTTCGCCAACATCCGCATCCGTAACCTGATGGTGCCGGGCACCGAGGGCGGCGTAACCAAGCATCTGCCCGACGGTGAGGTCATGTCCGTGTTCGACGCCGCCATGAAGTACAAGGAAGAAGGCGTGCCGCTGGTCGTGATCGGCGGCAAGGAATACGGTACCGGCTCGAGCCGCGACTGGGCGGCCAAGGGCACGCGGCTTCTGGGCGCGCGCGCCGTGATCGCGGAGAGCTACGAACGGATTCATCGCTCCAACCTGATCGGCATGGGCGTGATTCCGCTGCAGTTCAAGGACGGCCAAACCCGTGAAACCCTCAAGCTCGACGGTACCGAGATTTTCGATATCACCGGGCTTGAAGGCGAGTTGAAGCCGCAAATGGATATCCCGTGCACGATCACGCGGGCCGACGGCTCCAAGGAAACGATTACGGTGTTGAGCCGCATCGATACGCTCGACGAAGTCGAGTACTTCGTCAACGGCGGTATTCTGCAATACGTGCTGCGCCAGATGATGGCGGCTTAAGCGGTACGATAAAATCAAGAGGGAGGGCTCGATGCCTGATTCGAAATACGATGTTTTGGTAATTGGCGCCGGTAACGCGGCATTTTGCGCGGCCCACGCCGCCGCCGAAAAGGGCGCCAAGGTTTTGATGCTCGAGCGCGCTCCCGAGGAAGAGTACGGCGGCAACAGCCGTTTCACCGCCGGCATCATCCGCTTCGCCTATGACGGTGTCGAGGATATCAAGCGGCTCGTGCCCGATCTTTCGAACGAGCAGCTCGCGAAGACGGATTTCGGCGCCTACACGGAAGACAAGTTCTTCGACGATATGTTCCGGGTCACGAGTTTTCGCACCGATCCCGAGATGTGCGAGATGCTGGTGCGCAACAGTAAGGAAACCATGTTCTGGATGCACGACAAAGGCGTGCGCCTGGTGCCGATCTACGGCCGCCAGGCATTCGAGGTCAACGGCATCTTCAAATTTTGGGGCGGCTTGGCGCTCGAATCCTGGGGCGGCGGCGAGGGTCTCATCAGCCAGCACCGCGACATCGCGCTCAAGAACGGCATCGAAATCGTTTACGGTGCGCGCGTTCTTAATTTGATTTATGACGGCGATGTCGTGACCGGCGTGCGGTTCAAGCGCAACCGCAAGCTGGAGGAAATCAAGGCCAAGGCGGTCGTGATCGCGGCCGGCGGCTTCGAGGCGAATTCCGAGATGCGTACCCGCTATCTGGGCCCGGGCTGGGAGCTCGCTAAGGTGCGCGGCACCCGCTTCAACACCGGCGACGGCATCCGCATGGCGCTCGATATCGGCGCGATGCCGTACGGCAACTGGTCGGGCTGCCATGCCGTGGGGTGGGAATTGAACGCCCCGGAATACGGCGATCTGGCCGTCGGCGATCAGTTCCAGAAGCACAGCTACCCGTTCGGCGTGATGGTGAATGCCAACGGCGAACGCTTCGTCGACGAGGGCGCGGATTTCCGGAATTATACGTACGCGAAGTACGGTCGCGCGATTCTCGGCCAGCCGCAGCAGTTGTGCTGGCAGATCTTCGACCAGAAGGTTCGCCCGCAGATCCGCGACGAATACGATATCCGCCAAGTTACGAAAGCCACGGCGAACACGCTCGAAGAGCTGGTCCAAAAGCTCGACGGCGTCGATCCGGTCCAATGCCTGAAAACGCTCAAGGCCTACAACGCCGCGGTGAAGACGGACACCCCGTTCAATCCGAACGAGCTCGACGGCCGCCATACCGAAGGCCTCGAGATTAACAAGACGAACTGGGCCAACACGCTCGATCAGCCGCCGTTCGAGGCTTGGGCGACGACCTGCGGCGTGACGTTCACGTTCGGCGGTTTGCGCGTCAACACGGATGCGCAGGTCATGGACGTCGATATGGCGCCGATCCCGGGGTTATATGCCGCGGGCGAGCTGGTCGGCGGAATTTTCTACTTCAACTATCCCGGCGGTTCCGGCCTGATTTCCGGCGCCGTTTTCGGGCGGACCGCGGGCATGTCGGCGGGCCAAGCGGCAACCAAATAATCGTGTGAAGCTAAAGGCTGGTCTGGGGCGGCCGCAAGAAAGGAGTCGCGGCGATGGATACCGTTATGAACGATGCAGATATGAAAAAGCTGGTGGAGAACTGTCTGACGGACGCGCATTTTCCGGAGCTGCCCAATTTCTACCGGGGCAAGGTGCGCGATGCTTACGATCTGCCGGCGGGCCGGCGCGTCATGATCGCGACCGACCGTCAGTCCGCGTTCGATAAAGTGTTGGCGGCCGTGCCGTACAAGGGTCAGGTGCTCAATCAGACGGCGCGGTTCTGGTTCGAGCAGACCGCCGATATCTGTCCCAATCACGTGATCGATTATCCCGATCCCAATGTGATCGTCAGTAAAAAGCTCGAGATGCTGCCGGTCGAGATGGTGGTGCGCGATTATCTCACGGGCTCCACCAGCACCAGCATCTGGCCGATGTATAAAAAGGGCGAGCGGGTGATGTACGGCCAAACCCTGCCCGACGGGTTGGTGAAAAACCAGAAATTGCCCGAAACCATCCTGACGCCGACGACCAAGGCCGAACAGGGCGAGCACGATGCGCCGATCACGCCGAAGGATATCGTCGCACAAGGCTTGCTGAGCCAGGCCCAGTGGGATGAATTGGCGGATCTCAGCCTGGCGATTTTCGCGCGCGGCCGCGAGATCGCCGCCGAGAACGGCTTGATTCTGGTCGACACCAAATACGAGTTCGGCGTCGACGAAAACGGCACGATCACCTTGGCAGATGAAGTGCATACGCCCGATTCGAGCCGCTATTGGAAAGCGGCGAGTTACGAAAGCCGCCTTGCCGCCGGCGAAGAACCGGAAAGCCTGGATAAGGAATTCCTGCGGCTTTGGATCGGCGCGCGGTGCGATCCTTACAAGGATCCGATGCCGGAGATCCCGCCCGCGACTCTGGTCGAGTTCAGCGACAAATACATCGCGCTCTACGAAACCGTGACCGGCTTGACGTTCGAGCGCCCGGCCTTGGATCGGTCCGTGCGCGAGCGGGTGAGGGATAATTTGCGCACGGTCTTCCCGGAATATTTCAAGGACTGATCTTAAGGCTTTCACCACAGGGATTCACCACGGGGGTTTTACCGATGAGCAGGAAACTCGAAGGACAAGTCGCGCTTTTAACGGGCGCGGTACGCCGGAACGGCCGCGCGATCGCGCTCGCCTTGGCGGAGGAAGGCGTCTCGATCGTGATCAATGCGCGGACGTCGAAAGACGAGGCCGAAGCCCTGGCGAAGGAGATCGAGGCTCTCGGTGTGAAGGCGATGGTGCATCTTGCCGACGTGACCGACCGCAAGCAGGTCGATGCGATGGTGGATCGGATCATCAAGGAATTCGGGCGCGTCGATATTCTGCTCAATAACGCCGCCGACCGGAACAAGATACCGTTTCTCGAGATGAGCTACGAGGAGTGGCGCCATGTCTGCGACATCATCCTCGACGGCGCTTTCCATTGCTCGCAAGCGGTGATTCCGCACATGCTGAAGCAGGGCGGCGGGCGGATCATCAACATGGGCGGATTGACGGCGCATACCAGCGCCTCGGGCCGTGCCCATGTCATCACGGCGAAATCCGGCATCTCGGGATTTACCCGCGCGCTCGCGTTCGAGTACGCCAAGCAAGGCATTGCCGTGAATTGCATATCGCCGGGCAAGATCGGCGGCGAGCGGAGCGCGACCTCGGGCGAGGTCACGACCACGCCGGACGCCATCCCGCCGGTCGGCTACATGGGCGAACCGGCGCACGTCGCCGTCATCGTTCACGCGCTCTGCCTGCCGGCGGGGAAATATACCACCGGCCAGACCATCCAGATCAACGGCGGCATGTTCATGACGTGAGCGCGGCTGCTTGCTTCGGTGCTTCCCGGTTCGCGCCATGCTTCGAGATGGCCTCTTCGAGGCCTCCTCAGCATGAGGCCTTCTCTAG
>JBBDTH010000034.1:0-51398 GCA_040904505.1 Rhodospirillales bacterium
CGCCGGCAAACCGGTCCATCAAAGCTTCATCGGCACGACCGCCGGCGGCACGCTCGACGACTTGCGCGCCGCCGCGGGTGTTCTCGAGGGCCGGCGCATCGCGCCGGGCGTGCGCGCGCTCATCGCGCCGTCCACCCAACGCATCCTCGAGCAGGCCGACAAAGAAGGCTTGATCGAAACGTTCGTGAAGGCGGGCGCCACGATTCTCACGCCGGGCTGCGCGGCCTGTTCGGGATCGACCGGCCCGCTGGCCGACGGCGAACGCTGCATCACCACCGCCACCAATAACAAGCCCGGGCGCATGGGCAGCCGGGATGCCGAGATCTATCTCGCCAACGCCGTCACCGTCGCGGCGAGCGCGGTTGCCGGCAAGATCGTCGATCCGCGCGACGTGTTGACATGAGGATGGACCCTCCATGAGCAATATGAACAATCCTTTCGTGTTCGAAGGCCGGTGCTGGAAATTCGGCGACGACGTCTCGAACGACGACGGCCTGATGGAGCGGTCCTACTTTCGCAACCGGGTGTTCGACGCGGACGTGCTCGCCCCGCACGTCCTCGAGCCCCTGCGCCCCGATTTCGCCGAAAACGCCAAGCCCGGCGACGTGATCGTCGCGGGCCGCCGGTTTTGCGAGGGCAATCCGCATCCGCAAGGATGCCTGGGCCTGAAGCGCCGCGGCGTCGCCGCCATTGTCGAAAGCGTCCAGAATACGCCCTACCGGCTCATGGTGACCATGGGGGTGCCGTTCCTCCCCTTCGCCAAGGGCGTTCGGGCGTTGGTCAAGGACGGCGATTCCGTTCGCCTCGACATCGCGACCGGCGCATTCGAGAATCTCACATCCGGCGAAACGATTCGGTACGACCCGCTGCCGGAGTTTCTGCTCGAGATCATCGCCGCCGGCGGCTCGAAGGAACACCTGCGCCGGCGCCTGATCGCCGCCGGGAAAATCGAGGCGTAACGCTTTTCTTATCGATTGGTATTTTCCGTCAAGCGGAACACGATCGGCACGTCGAGGCCGGCGGCGACGGCGACACCCGCGCGCTTGGCGGGCACGAACGTCCATTGCATCACGGCGGCCCGGGCGGCCTCGTCGAGAATGTCGTAACCGCTGCTCTCGATCACGCGCGCGGACTCGCTCGTCCCCGCGGCGGAAACCTGCACGCGCACGATCACCCGGCCCTCGAAGGCGTTGCGCCGGGCCCGCTCGGGATAGTCGGGCGGCTTGTTGCCGAGCGAGCCGACGCTGTAGCTGGCCGCTGTCATCGGCACGGTTTCGCCCTCGGACGGGACCGCGCCGGGCGCCGCATCGTTCTGGCCGCGCGTATCCGGCATCGCCCTCAACGCATGCCGCTCGGCGGGCTTCGGATCGCGCCGGGGGGTCGGGCGCGCCGGCTTGACCGGCGGCGGCGGGAAGGCGACGGCCCGAGTCGACGCCGCCGGGACAGGATCGCGGAGAGTCTCCTCGGCCTTCACCGGCGCGGCGCGCGCGATGTCGATCTCGATCCCGGGCGCCGCTCCGGAGTCGGCAGGCTTTTCCGGGGACGATTCGCTTGCGCGCGCGGCGGCAGACTCGGCGGTTTGGGCGGTTTCGGCGGGTTGGGCGGTTTCGGATTTTCGTTCGGCGTTATCGACCGGCACCGGCGCGCTGACGGAACGCTTGATATGCGCGGCCCCCTCGAGACGGTCGGCCGAGACCAGCTCCACGGTGAACGCCTCGATCGTTGTCGGCGGCTCGGCGTCGATCGCCATCCAGGCCAGCGACGCCGCCGCACCGTGCGCCGCGATCGAAACAAGCGCGGCGCCCCAGCGCAAGCCCTTCCAGGACAGCGAACTGAGGGTCAGCCATTTTGCCGGCGGCACCATGATCAGCGCCCTCCGGGCGGCGGCGCGTCTCGGTCGAGATACCGCCACGGCAGGATATAAGGCTCGCCGTTTTCCACCCCGCGCACGGCGGCGACATGATAGGACGCCGCCAGATTATCCGCGCTCAACACGTCATCGGGGGCGCCGTCGCCGACGACCCGGCCTTCGGCCAGCAATACCAGCCGATCGCAAAACCGCGCCGCCAGGGTAAGATCGTGCAGCACGACGATTGCGCCGGCCCCCCGTCCGGTCATGGCTTTCAACAGCGTCATGACGTGCAGCTGGTGATAGGGATCGAGCGAGGCAACCGGCTCGTCGGCCAGCAGCATCGCCGGAACCGTCGCCAGCGCGCGGGCCAACAACACACGCATACGCTCGCCGCCCGAGAGGGTCGTGACCGTGCGCGCGCGCAAGTCGGCGACGTCGGTTTCGATCATCGCCGCCTCGACGGCGGCGCGGTCTTCGCGCGACGGTTTTTGCCAGGGCGCTTGATGGGGCAACCGGCCCAAGGCGACCACCCGCTCGACGCTCAACGGCCAATGACAGACGCCGCCTTGGGGCAAGTACGCGATCTCGCGGGCGAGGCGGCGTTGATCGAGGCGGTTGGTATCGGTTCCGTCCCAGGACACCGAACCGCCTCTCAGCGCCTGAACGCCGATGAGGGCGCGCAACAACGTCGTCTTGCCGGCGCCGTTGGGGCCGATCAAGCCGGTCAGGGCACCTTTGCCGAACGACACGGTGATCCGCTCGAGAACGGTGCGGTCTCCGAAGGCGACGGAAACGTCACGGGCATCGAGGCGGGTCATGATCCGGCCCTCATCGCATGCTCCGCCGGGTTTGAATGACGAGATAGAGAAAGAACGGCGCGCCGATCAGCGCCGTCAGAACACCGAGCTTCAATTCCGGGCCGTCCAGCATGAACCGCACGGCGATATCGGCGGCCAGGGTGAGAACCGCGCCACCCAAGGCGCTGAGCAACAGCAGCCGGCCCGGCCGATAGCCGACGAACGGGCGCAACAGATGCGGCACCACGAGACCGACGAACCCGATAATGCCCGATACGGCGACCGCGGCGCCGACCGACAGCGCCGTGCCGATCACGATGCGCGCCTGCACGGACCCGAGCCGAAAGCCCAGGCTGCGCGCGGTATCTTCCCCGAGCGTCAAGGCGTCGAGCGCGCGGCCCGTGGTGAACAACAAGACCCAGCCGAGCGCCATCAGCGGTACCGCCAACGCGACATGCTGCATGCTGCGATCCGAAAGCGACCCCAGCAGCCAGAAGAAAATTTCGAAGGCCGCATAGGGATTCGGCGACAGGTTCAGCGCGAGCGTGGTCAGCGCGCCCGCGAAGGTATTCACTGCGACACCCGCCAGGATCAGCGTCAGGATGCTGCTCTCCCGCCCGGCGAGCGCGTAAATCGCCGCGACCGCCAGGAAAGCGCCGGCGATGCCGCCGAACGGCAACGCCAAGGCGAACGCCGCCGACAGCCCGGTGTAAAACGCGATGACCGCGCCGAGGGCGGCGCATCCGGAAACGCCGATCAACCCCGGCTCGGCCAGCGGATTGCGCAGCAGCCCTTGCAGCGCAGCGCCCGCGAGGCCGAGGGTCGCGCCGATGGTGAGCGCCAGGATGGCGCGCGGCAGGCGGATCTGCTCGACGATGATGCCGGCAAGGGACGCATCCTCGGCGCCGAGGCCGGACAACAGCGTCAGGAACGGCAGCGAAATCGGCCCCGTGATCAGCGAGAGGACGAACAAAACGACGATCGCGACCGACAGCAGCATAACCAGAATACCGAAACCGGCCGGTCCGGCCTCGTCATGGCGCTCGGCGATGCTTACCGGCATGCTCATGGCGACCCTCCGGCCTTGACCAGCAAAGCCCGTTCGCGGGCCAGCCGTTCGGCGGCATCGGCGATGAACGGGCCGCCGCAATTCCACAAACTGGCCGGGATGACGGCGACCGAGCGCTTGCCCCCGGCCCAACGCGAGGACAACAGATACTCGAGGGCGGGATGCTCGAGCAACTGATGGGCGATCGAGGGATGCTCGGGCTTGAATTCGCTGAAAACGATCAACGCCGGATCGGCGGCGATCAATTTTTCGAGCGGCAGGAACCCGGCTTGCTCCATCGCCAATTTCGCCGACAGGTGGCTAAAGCCGGTCAGCGTCAGAACGTCGTTGATCAGAGAGCGCCGCCCCATGGTGAACCCGTTCGCCCGAAAAATAACCGCGACCGGCTTTTGACCTTCTGGCGTGGCCGCCGAAGCGGCGGCGGCAAGACGCCGGTCCATGTCGCGGATCAAGCGCGCGCCGCGCGCCGGTTCCCCCACCACCGCGGCCATGCGCCGAATATTGACGCGCAGTTGTTCGAGACTTTCGGCCGGGTCGAACAATTCGACCCGGTACCCGAGTTTCTGCAACAAGGCCGTGGTCGCGCTGGTCGTGTAGCGCCCGGCGATCACCAAATCGGGTCGAACCGACATGATTTCCTCGGCCCGGCCGTAATTGACCGGCAGGCCCCGGGCCTCCTTGTGCCAATAGGCCGACTCCGGGTCGGTCGCGAGGAAGGTCATCGACGCCATGCGCGCCCGGCCCGCCAACGCGAGCGCCAACTGACCCACGCAAACGTTCAGGGACGCGATGCGCTGCGGTGCTGCGTGCACGCCAGGAGACGCCGTGAGGGCAATCAACAGAACGACGATGCTCTGCAATCCGATCGCTCTCACGCGCGCCCATCCTCCCTTAATAGGTCAGCTTGATGCCGGCGAATCCGGCAACGCCCGGCGTTCCGAAACCGGCAACTTGTTCGTAACGCTGATCGAGCAGGTTCTCGATCCGCGCGAACAGCTTTACATTTTCATTGAATTTGTAACCGCCGGAAAGATTCACCAGAAAATATTCGTCAAGCGTCACAAGCTGACTTGAGCCGAAATTATTGGTGAAAATGAGATCCTGCGCTTCGCCCGTGTAATGCAGGTCGAGGTTGACGTTCGCCTTATCATTCAGGAACCGGTAGTTGGTATTGATATTGAATTTATGCTTGGGCCGGCGGATCAATTCGCTGCCGACACGGGTGCCGCTTTCCTCTTCCGTCGTGGTCCAGGTGTAATTCGCGGACACATCCAGATTCTTCCAAGGCCGCACCGTCACGCCGAGCTCGACGCCGTGGATCGACGCACCGGCGATATTCGCCGCCGTGGTGCCGGAACCGGTAATCAAGTCGCGGACTTGGCTGTCGAAATAAACCGCATCCACCTTGAGCTTATCCTTGAAGAACGACTGCTCGAGGCCCGCTTCCCAGCTCTTCGTTTGCTCGGGCTTGAGATTGGGATTGCCGACGAAATTGGTGGTGGATCCGAACAGCTCGAACAAGGTCGGGTTCTTCACGCCGTGGCCGAACGCCCCCTTGATTTTCGTGTTTGTTTCCCGATGCAGATACGCGCCCGTAAAGCGAAACGAATCCTCGAAGTCAACATTGGAGAAAAAATCGCTCCACTGACGATGCGCCCCGGCGCTCAAGAATACGCGCTTCGCCAAGCCGATCTGATAATTGATATTGAAATTGTGGTTGTTGACCTCGTTCACCCTGGAAGATATTTGCCGGTCGTCCTCGTTGTCGTAGCCGAGCACGAGGGTATGATCGGCGTCGATCAACGTCGTCGTTTCCACGTTGAAGGCGGATTGGTAATCGAGAATCGTCTTCTTGCCCTCGTTGCGGAAGGTCAGGGCGCCGGAGCCGCTCTTGTTGCGGATGATGTTATGGGTCGCGGAAACACCGAATTTTTGTTTCCACATGCCCTCGAACAGGTCCACCCGCACTTGGGCACGGCCATACTGGTCCTTGGTATCGGTGGTATTGGCCGAATCGACGACGGCCGGCGGTGAGTTGCCGTTAGAGGAATCGGTATCGAGTTCGCTGTGCGTGGAGCGGCCGACCAGATCGAGGTGGATAAACTTTTTGTAACTCAAGCCGAATTTGGCGTTGCTGTCCTTCAGATCAAAACCGTCTTTTTCGGTGCCGGCAGAGGCCGCCGAAATACCGTCGGTGTGATAGCGGCTGGCACTGACCCGCGCGTGGTAGGTGAGATCGTTACCGATCTTGCCGCCGGCGCCGGCGCTGAGACGGCTGTCGCGGGTCATGTGGCTGCCGAGTTCCTGCGTGAACGTCGCGGTCGGTTTACCGTGGCCTTTCTTGGTGATGATGTTGACCACGCCGCCGACGGCATCGCTGCCGTAGAGCGCCGATTGCGGCCCGCGCAACACCTCGATGCGCTCGATCTCCTCGGGTTTCAACGAGAAAAAGTCGAACTCGTTGCTGACGTTCGGACGGTTGACCTCGACGCCGTCGATGAACACCAGCGTGTGGTTGCCCTCGCCGCCGCGAATGCGAACTTGAGTCAACCCGCCGGCCACGCCGCCGGTCTGCCCGACGTCGACGCCCGGAACCGAGCGCAGGATATCCTCGACGAAGGCAGGATTACGCTCCTCGATGTCCTTCGCGGTGATCACCGTGATCGCGCTGCCGACCTGCTCGAGCGGCGTTTCGACGCGCGTCGCGGTCACCACCACTTCGGGCGCAATCTGCAAGGAGTCCTGAGCCCGGGCCGGCGCGGCGGACATGCCGGACAACACACAGGACGTCAATAAAAATAAAAACGAAAAAGGAGCACGAATGCCCATGAGAACCTCCATAGATGATGCAACAACACAAGGTTGTCGCCTCTACGGAAATCCGTTCCTCGGGCAGTCCTCGACCCGGGGATGGGCGACGCCGACGGCAGGTCTCCTGACTTACGGGTCTTTGCCTTTCGCTTGACCTTCCCAGGGCTCGCGCCCCAGTGGCTTTATTACAGCGAAGGCTCTCCGCCTACAGTTACGAGGATAGTTCCGGCTTTGATCCTATGAATTTCGCGATCGTACCGAATTCCCTCAAGGCCCAAACGGGCACCGTCTGGGCGCATGAAAGCGGAAACCGCCGCCGCTGTCAAACCGTTGTTCGGATCGACCGGCGGGCGGCGCCGTTTCGCCACGTTTGTTTAATGACCGTGATGCCGGCTCGCGGGCGATTCGGGAGTCGTCGCGCCGGTTTTACCGACCGTGACCTCGACGGTCACGGTGCCGGCTTTTTCGAACGTCACCGTGAGCGGGAAACGATCGCCGCGCGTGAGCGGCTTTTTCAAGCCCATCAACATGATGTGATAGCCGCCCGGCTCAAGAACCGCCGTCGCGCCCGGCGGAACGGCGAGGCCGTCGATGCGGCGCATCCGCATGATATCGCCCTCTTTGATATGCGTGTGCAGGTCGGCCTTCCCCGCAATCGGGCTGGCCGCCGCGATTAACCGGTCGGCCGTCGCGCCGCGATTCGCCACGCTCATGTACACGGCGCCGTTTTTCACGCCCGGCGGCGTCGCCCGGGCCCAGGGGATTTCGATGCGAAGGGTTTCGTGATGATCTTGCGCCGACACCGGCGACATCGTGAGAGCGGCAACCGCGAAAACGACGGCGGCCAGCCCCGACATCGCGCGACGCGGGGATAGACGGGAACGCGGAAAAAATATCATCGCTCGGCCAAAAAAGAATCGCCCCGAAATCCGGTTATGCCTATCCTAGATCGGATCATGATTTATCGGAAGCACCATTTGGTTCCGATTAATCATGATCCGATCTAGCCGCCGCGGCGGAAAAAACAAACACACCGACAGGGATTCTTATCATCATGCCCGACAGTTCTCTCACCAATTCGAAGATCGTCACCGCCTACCGCCAGAAAACGCCGGGCTCGGAAAAGCTGGCCGAACAGGCCCGCCGCGTTTTTCCGAGCGGCATCACGCACGACACCCGCAAGATCGGCCCCTACGGCATCTACGTCGAGCGCGCCGAGGGGGCGCACAAATGGGATGTCGACGGCAACGAATATGTGGATTACCGCGGCGGCCACGGGGCCTTGATCCTGGGGCATAATCCGCCGGCGGTGTTGAAGCGCACCCAGGAACAACTCCTGCTCGGCAGCCATTACGGCGCCGGGCATCCGCTCGAAGTCCGTTGGGGCCAAATCATCCAGGAGATGATTCCGTCGGCCGAGAAAGTCCGGTTCGTCGCCTCGGGCAGCGAGGCCAACCTGATGGCGGTGCGGCTCGCGCGCGCATATTCGGGCAAGACCAAAATCGTGCGGTTTCTCAGTCATTTTCACGGCTGGCACGATCACATGGCGTTCGGCGTCAGCGATCATTTCGACGGCACGCCGACGCCGGGCGTCCTGAAGGAAATCGCCGACAGCGTCCTGCTCGCGCCGCCGAACGATATCGCCGAAACCCGGAGAATCATCGAATCCGACTCCGACATCGCCGCCGTGATCATCGAGCCGACCGGCGGCGGCTTCGGACAATCGCCGCTCACCCGCGCGTTTCTCGAAGAGCTGCGCGCCATCACGAAAGCGCGCGACATCGTTCTTATTTTCGACGAAGTGGTAACCGGGTTCCGGGTCCATAAAAACGGCGTGCAGGGCGCATGGAACATCCTTCCCGACATGACGACGCTCGCCAAAATCGTCGCCGGCGGCATGCCCGGCGGCGCCGTCTGCGGCAAGGCCGCGATCATGGATCATCTCGACTTCGAGGCGATGGCCGCGAAGGGCCTCGACAAGGTCCCCCATCAGGGCACGTTCAACGCCAATCCCGTATCCGCGGCGGCCGGCATTGCGACACTCGAAATCGTGCGCGACACCGACGCCTGCGAACAGGTCAACGCGTCCGGCGAAAAAATGCGCGCGATGCTGAATCGGGTGTTCGAGGACGAGGGCGTCGCCTGGGCGGCCTACGGCACCTTCTCGGCGTTTTTCGTCTACACCAACCCGGACGACCTGCCGATCGTACCGAGCGCCTTCGATCCGCTCTCCCTCGATCCGATGGTGCTGAAGAAATCGAGCCCGTTCACCAACAAACTGAGCCTCGCGTTGCTGCTGAACGGCGTCGATACCGGCGGTAAACCGGGCGGCAAGTTTTCGACCGCGCATACCAAGGCCGATCTCGAGCACACCGCCGAGGCCATGCGCGCGGCCATCCGCCTGTTAAAAGACGACGGCGATCTCTGACGGTTAAGTTTTCGCGGGCAGGCTCCAGGCCTTGTCCTTAGCGCGCTGCGCCTCGAACGCCGCGATCTCGGCATCGTATTCGAGAGTCAGCGTGATATCGTCGAGGCCTTCCAACAATCTTTCCTTGCGCGCGGGATCGATCTCGAACGGGATTGTTTTCCCGTCCGGCGCCGTGATGGTTTGGCTCGCCAGGTCGACCGTCATCTCGACGCCGGGGCTTTCGTTGATTTGACGACGCAGATCGTCGGACACCGATTGTTCGACGACGATCGGCAGATTGCCGTTCTTGAAGGAATTGCTGAAGAAGATATCGCCGAAACTCGGCGCGATCACGCAACGGATACCGTTCGCCATCAAGGCGTAAACGGCGGCCTCGCGCGAGGAGCCGCAGGCGAAGTTGCGATCGGCGACCAGGATGCGGGCGCTGCGGTAGGGCTGTCGGTGCAAAACGAAATCGGGTTTCTCCGCGCCCCGGTCGTCGAACCGCAGATCGTGAAACAGGTAGCGCGCATAATCCGGATCGCTGCGCGGTTTCTTTAGAAACCGCGCCGGCAGGATTTGATCGGTATCGACATTCGGCTGATCGACCGGCGCCGCGACGCCGCTCAAAACGGTAAAGGGTTTCATCGCGGGCCTCCCGGCGCCATCAGCTCGCGCACGTCGGTCAGCCGTCCAGTGACGGCCGCGGCGGCGGCCATTACCGGGCTCACGAGATGGGTGCGCGCGCCCTTGCCCTGGCGGCCGACGAAGTTCCGGTTGGTGGTCGAGGCGCAGCGTTCGCCCGCGGCCACCAGGTCGCCGTTGATGCCGACGCACATCGAGCAGCCCGAATTGCGCCAATCGAACCCGGCTTCGATGAAAATTCTGTCGATTCCTTCCCGTTCGGCCTGGCGCTTGATGGCAGATGAGCCCGGCGAGATCATCGACGGCACCGCGACCTTGCGGCCCTTCAGCACGCCGGCGGCGAGACGCAAGTCCTCGATCCGCGCGTTGGTACACGAGCCGATGAACACCCGGTCGACCTTCACGTCGCAAAGCGCCATGTCCGGCTTCAGGCCCATGTAGGCGAGGGATTTTTCGATAGCCGCCCGGCGCGCGGCGTCGGCTTCCTTGGCCGGATTCGGTACGCGCGCCGTGATCGGCAAGGCGTCTTCCGGGCTGGTGCCCCAGGTCACCGTCGGCGCGATGTCCGATCCCATCATTCTTTCCTCGCGGTCGAACGCCGCGTCCGGGTCGGTTTTCAGGAGCGACCAATCGGCGACGGCTTTGTTCCAGGCCTCGCCCGACGGCGCATACGCTTTTTCCTTGAGAAAGGCGGCGGTTTTCCGATCCGGCGCCACCATGCCCGAGCGCGCACCGGCTTCGATCGTCATGTTGCAGAGCGTGAGGCGGCCCTCGATCGACAGCGCCTCGATGGCGGACCCGGCATACTCGATCACGTGGCCGCTGCCGCCCATGGCGCCGATGCGCGCGATCACCGCCAGCACCAGATCCTTGGCGCTGACCCCGAACCCCAACGCGCCGTCGACCGTGATCCGCATGCCCTTGGGCTTGCGCTGCCACAAGGTTTGGGTCGCCAGCACATGGGCGACTTCGGAGGCGCCGATGCCGAACGCGAACGCACCGAGCGCGCCGTGGGTCGAGGTGTGCGAATCCCCGCAACAGATCGTCAGGCCCGGCAGCGTCAAACCCAATTCGGGCCCGACCACGTGTACGATGCCCTGGCGCGGATCGCCGAGATCGAAATGGGTCAGGCCGTTGGCTTCCGCGTTTTTCACGAATAATTCCACCATGCCGCGAATTTCAGGGTCCGGAATATCGGGCCCGCTCGTGGGCACGTAGTGATCCATAAACCCGAACGTGAGATCGGGCCGGCGCACGGAACGGCCCTCGGCCTTGATGTAATCGAAGGCGTGGAACGCACCCTCGTGAAAATAATGCCGGTCGATGAACAGCAACGTCTCGCCGTCGCCGCGCTCGGTCACGACGTGGGCGTTCCAAATCTTCTCGAACAGGGTTTGCGGCTTCACCATGACGTTATTTCGTCCCCACCCGGGCGGCGTCGGAAACCCCGTAGCGTGCCTCCAATTCCTGGACTTCCGGCATGCCCAGAATTTCGTGGCGGTCCTCCCAGGACAAAAGCCGGTCTTCCATACCGGCGACCGTGCCGGTGCTTTTCAGATCCTTGAGAAACGTCTGTGCGGTTTTCATCGCCGCCATCAACACATGATTGGGATAAATCACGATGCCGTAGCCCATGGCCTGCAACTCGTCGACCGACAACGCCGGGGTCTTGCCGCTGGTGGACATGTTGAACAGGCAGGGAACCTTAAAGATTTTCGGCACCCGCGCGATCTGCGCGCGCTCGGTCGGCGCCTCGATGAACACCACGTCCGCGCCGGCGGCCTCGTACGCCTTGCCGCGTTCGAGTGCTGCTTCGAAGCCTTCCACGGCCAGGGCGTCCGTGCGCGCGATCACGACGAAATCCGGATCGAGTTTGGCATCGACCGCTGCTTTGATCTTACCAGCCATCTCCTCGACCGGGATCAGGGTCTTGCCCGCGTAATGCCCGCACCGTTTCGGCCACTGCTGATCCTCGATATGCACCCCGGCGACGCCGGCGCGTTCATAATCGCGTATCGTGCGGCGTACGTTCATCGGCCCGCCGTAGCCCGTATCGGCATCGGCGATCACGGGTAAATTCGAGGCCTCCGCGATGTGTTGCGCGTTCTCCACCATTTCGCTTTCGGTCAGCAACCCGATGTCCGGCATGCCGAGCCGTTGCGCCGAGGTTCCGTTGCCGGTCATGTAAACGGCCTCGAACCCGGTGCTCACCACCAGCCGGGCCAGCAACGCATCCGACACGCCGGGCGCCACCACCAGTTCCTTCTTGTTCAGTTTCGCCCGCAATCGGGCCGCCGGACCTGCCGTCATTCCTTACCTCCCCGGCCTTCGGCCGTATCTTAAGGGCTTTTCAGCCGTGTTTTGCTTCCATGATAACCTTTGCAGAAACTTTTCCAAAGGCTATGCTCGGGAAAACGACGTATTAACAGGAATGCCTGCCGTTAGGCCATGACCGAGCCTCATTATCGCGCCGTTGTCTTCGACCTTCTGACCGCGCTTTTGGACTCCTGGACCCTATGGAACACCATAGCAGGATCGGATGCGGCGGGCTTGCGCTGGCGTAATAAGTATCTCGCCCTGACCTACGGCAGCGAGGATTACGAGGATTACGAGTTTCTGGTCGGCGAGGCCGCGCGCCAGGCCAACGTTCCGACCGACGCGGCCCTCAAGCTGATCGACCGCTGGGCCGATCTCGCGCCCTGGCCCGAGACAATCGATGTTTTGCAAAAACTCGCGGAGCGCGTGCCGCTCGGAATCGCCACCAACTGCGCACGCACCCTCGGCCACGAGGCCGCCGCCGCGCTGGCCGATCTGGCGGGCGTCGAGTTCGCCGCGGTGATCACCGCGGAAGAGGCCGGATTTTACAAACCCCATCCGCTGCCGTACGAAATGGCCCTAAACGCGCTCGGCACCGCGCCCGAGGAAACCCTGTTCGTCGCCGGCTCGCCCCACGACGTGCCCGGCGCCGCCGGCGTCGGCATGCCGGTCTATTGGCATAACCGCTTGAAGCTGGCGAAATCGGACCCGCAGGCACAACCCGCCTACGAGTACGACTCGCTCGAGCCGCTTTTGAAACTGTTTTCGTAAAACCCGAAAACGAGATTTTAAAGTCCGGTGTCGGAGCGCCCGGCCCCTATGCTATCATTTCCGGATTGTGCAGGACTTTACGATAGACCTTCCCGATTTCGAGCCCGGCTGGGTGTGGATCACCGGCGCGGGCCCCGGCGATCCGACGCTGCTGACCCTGGCGGCGTGGCACGGGCTCAAGCACGCCGACGTCGTGGTTTACGATGCGCTGGTCAACGAAACGATCCTGAAGCTCGCGCACAATGATGCCGTGCTCGAATACGCCGGTAAACGGGGCGGCCGCCCGTCGACCGACCAAAAGGATATCTCCAGCCGCTTGATCGCCTATGCCCGTTCCGGAAAACGCGTGCTGCGGCTCAAGGGCGGCGATCCGTTCGTGTTCGGACGCGGCGCCGACGAATGCCTGGCGCTGGTCGAGGCGGACGTGCCGTTTCGCGTCATTCCCGGAATCACGGCGGGCGTCGGCGGCCCGGCCTACGCGGGTATTCCGGTCACCTACCGGGAAACCAATACCGCCGTCACCTTCATCACCGGCCACACCGCGCGCGACGGCATGCCCGACGACGTCGAGTGGGAAGCCCTCGCGAAAGGCTCGCCGGTGCTGATCTTCTACATGGCGGCGCGCAATTTAGGGCGCATCGCCGAGAAGCTGATGGCGGTGGGGCGCTCCGCCCGCGAGACGGTCGTCGTCATCAGCCGCGCGACGTTGCCCGACCAAGCCGTGCTCGAAACCGCCCTGGCCACGTGCGCCGACGACCTCGCCCGGGCGGATCTGAAGGCGCCGACGCTCGTCATCGTCGGGCCGGTCGCCGAACTTCGCCGAAAACTAAGCTGGTTTCGCCCGTCATGACTCCTGCCGAACCGCCGAAACGGTCCGAAGACGGCGCCGATGAAACCGCGGGTCGGCTGCTGGCATTGATAACCGAGATCGTGACCGAGCTGCATCCCCAAGGTACATCGGGCGGCGTCAAGCTCGACAGCCGCCTCGACAAGGACCTCGGCCTCGACAGCCTCGCCCGCGTCGAGCTTCTGGTCCGGATCGAAAAGGGCTTCGGCATCTCCCTGCCCGAAACGATTTTCGCGGAAGCCGAAACGCCGCGCGACCTGCTGCGCGCGATTGCCGCGGCGGCACGGGAGACGCCCCAAACGACACCCCGAACGATACCAGGGGAAACACCGACGGGGCCCGCCGGGACGGAAACACGTGCCGAAACGTCCGGCGGCGTCGCCCCGCCGACCGAGGCCGAAACCCTGAACGACGTTTTACAATGGCATGCCGAACGCCATCCCGATCACCCGCACATCCGGCTTTACGGCGACGATAGCGACGGCGAGGTCATCACCTACCGCGCGCTCGTCGAAGCGGCGCGGGCCGTCGCGGCCGGACTGCTGAACCACGACGTGCAGCCCGGGCAAACCGTCGCCATCATGCTGCCGACCGGCCGGGATTATTTCGCGAGCTTCTACGGTATCCTGCTGGCGGGCGCCATACCCGTGCCGGTGTATCCGCCGGCGCGCCTGAGCCAGATCGAGGAACACGTCAAGCGCCACATCGTCATCCTGCAAAACTGCCGGGCGGCCGCCTTGATCACCATTCCCGAGGCCACCGGCATCGCGCACCTGCTGCGCACCCATGTCGAGTCCCTGCGCCACGTCGTCACCTCCGACGCGTTGATGCAATCGCACGGGACCCTCATCACGCCGGCGGTAAAATCCACCGACATCGCGTTCCTTCAATACACGTCGGGCAGCACCGGCGCGCCCAAGGGGGTCGTGCTGACCCACGCCAACCTGCTGGCCAACATCCGCGCCTACGGCAGCTCGATCGATATCGGGCCCGATGACGTTTGCGTCAGCTGGCTGCCGCTTTATCACGATATGGGCCTGATCGGGGCCTGGTTCGGCAGTCTTTATTACGGCGTGCCGCTGATCCTCATGTCGCCGCTCGCCTTCCTGGCCCGGCCGCAGCGTTGGCTGCACGCGATCCACCGGTACAAGGGCACGATTTCGGCCGGGCCCAATTTCGCCTATGAGCTGTGTGCGCGCCGCATCCAGGACAAGGACATCGAGGGACTCGACCTGTCGTCGTGGCGGATCGCCATAAACGGCGCCGAAGCCATCAGCCCGAAAACGCTCGAGCGGTTTTGCGAACGCTTTGCCGCTTACGGATTCGACCGGAAAGCCATGATGCCGGTCTACGGCTTGGCCGAATCCTCGGTGGCGCTCGCTTTCCCGCCGTTGCGGCGCGGCCCCGTCCTCGATCGCATCCAGCGCGATCCGTTCATGAAATCGGGCGCCGCGCGGCCCGCCGCGCCGGAAGACGCCAACGCGCGAACGTTCGTCGCCTGCGGCCATCCCTTGGCCGGACACCAAATCAGAATCGTCGACGCGGCCGGCCACGAACTGCCCGACCGCCGGGAAGGACGCCTGCAGTTCAAGGGGCCGTCGGCAACCTCCGGCTATTACCGCAACCCGGAAAAAACCCGCGAGCTCTTCGATCATGATTGGCTCGAATCGGGTGATCGCGCCTACATCGCCGACGGAGACGTCTACATCACCGGGCGCAACAAGGACGTCATCATCAAGGGCGGGCGCAATATCTACCCGGACGAACTGGAGGACGCCATCGGAAACCTGCCCGGCATCGGCAAGGGCGCCGTCGCCGTGTTCGGCGTGACGGATGCCCAAAGCGGTACCGAACGGCTCGTCGTCGTCGCCGAAACCCGGCGACGGGAAAGCGACGCCGGAAATGCCCTCAAGGCCGATATCAACGCGCTCGCCGCCGATATGATCGGCATGCCGCCCGATACCATCGTCCTGGCGCCGCCCCGCAGCGTGCCGAAAACCTCGAGCGGTAAAATCCGGCGCTCGTCGACCCGTGAGCTCTTCGAACAAGACGCCATCGGCAAGCCGCACCGCGGTGCTCGGATGCAAGTGCTGCGCCTGGCGCTCGGCGGCCTGAAGCCGGCGCTGCGCCATGCCGTCCGGCTTGGCGCCTCGACTCTTTATGCGGCTTATTTCTGGACCGTTCTCGGCATCGTCAGCAGCCTGACCTGGCTTACGGTCGTCGCGACCCCGGTCGCGTCCTGGCGCTGGCCGGTGATGCGCGCGGCGGTTTCCTGCCTCAGGCGGTGTCTGCGGATCGGCTACGCCGTCGAGGGCCTCGATAACCTGCCCGCCGACGGGCGTGCCTGCGTGATCGCCGCCAACCATTCGAGTTATCTCGACAGCCTCATCCTGATCGAAACCCTGCCTTTCCCCGTCAGCTTCGTCGCCAAGGCCGAACTGAAAACGCAACCGATCGCACGGCTTTTCCTCGAACGCATCCGGACCGAATTCGTCGAACGGTTCGACAAGGATCAGGGCCTCAAGGACGCCCAGCGCATCGTTCAAACGATCCGCGCGGGCCGTACGGTCCTGTTTTATCCGGAAGGCACCTGCCAACGCATGCCGGGCCTTTTGCCGTTTCAGCTCGGCGCGTTCATGGCGGCGGCGGACGCGGGCCGACCCGTCGTTCCGATAACGCTACGCGGCTCGCGGGCCGTGCTGAGACCCGATACCTGGTTCCCCCATCGCGGCCGCGTTTCCGTTTTGATCGGAAAACCCGTTTACCCCGAAACCTCCGGCGGCGCGGACAACGGGAGCGGGGGCACCCCCTGGAGCGAAGCGATCCGCTTGCGCGATACCGTACGCGGGGAAATTTTGCGCCGCTCCGGCGAGCCCGATCTCGGCGCGGAACGGATATTGGTCTAAATCACGTCTGCTCTAACCGGGAACGATTTCTTCGAGACGCAAGCCCGCCCGCGCAGGGCTTGCGTGGGCGGGCTTACTTGAAGACATCCATATAATAAAAAGCGGCCCCGATGATCGCCAGCAACGCCGCCCCGACCCCGAGAATCATCAGCAGCATATATTGCGTAAACGTGCCTTTTACCTCGGGCTTCCGGTCGGTCTTCGGCCGGATGATCTCTTTTTTCTCCTCGGACGGCTTCGGTTGTGACCGGCTTTTAGCCGTACCTCGCACTTCGTTATAAAGAACGAACGTCGATGCACGATTCGTTTCGTCGTCGTACTCTTCGTGCAACACCTTAATGCCGCCGATATGCTTGGAATTGTCGTACATCCGGCGCGCCTCATACAGGGCATCGTCTTTGTTCTCGTGAACGGAGTCGAGCTGCCACAGTCCGTCTTTCAAGGTATGGATTTCAAACGCCGTGGTTTTGGTCATCACGCTCCGGCTTTTCCCCAGGCCGCCCCGACATCCCGACATGACGGCCGATCCTGCCTTTCCGGCATGTCCAACTCCCATACATACCGGAAAAAACGCCTTTTTTGCAAGAATATCAAGATTCTAGATCGGATCATGATCTATCGGAAACACCCCCTTGGTTCCGATAGATCATATGAATCCGATCTCCATCAATGATTTAGAGAACGAGGACGCGGTTTCGGGCGCGATTTTGCCCCAACCGGCGTATCGCGCGATACGCCGCCGCCTCAATCGACGACAAAGAATCCGACTCCGACCAATCCCAGCAAAATCACACAGATCAGAATTCCCATCATGCCGACATGATGCACGGTCGCGGGTTTTTTTTGCGGCCTAATGACCGTTTTTCGCCGGTAGGTCAGGTCTTCCTTCTTGGCGACCGTGCGGCGGACCGGCGGTTTGCCTTCCTCGCCTTTTAAGCGCTGCATGACGATGACGGCCGTCGCCTTGTTCTCCTCTTCCTTATATGTTTCTTGAATCACTTTCACGCCGTCAAAGTGTCCGCTGTTGTATAAGCGCCATGCTTCATGGCTGGCATCTTGCTTGATATCGAAAACGCTATCGAGCTGCCATTGCCCCTCTTTAAAGGTATAAAGTTCGAATGAATCGGTATTGGCCATGCTTAATAACCCCTGTTCCGACAAACGGAATAATCCTCAGATCCTCAATGTCCCGGGAATGCGTAACGGCTGTTTTAAACTAATCCGTCTTGAAACTTATCGCACCCAAAACAAAAACCACATTCTCTGAAGCAGCACCGATCGGCAGCAGGATACAGCGGTAACTGATTTTCTTTCCTGATGCATCGTTGTAAGTCCCGCTTGTCGTCGCGGGTACCTTCTTATTCAAAACGTTATTAAGCGATTGCAGAGCGTGCCCCAGGAGCGACTCGGGATCGGCCGATGAAATCGGTCGGCCGGCCAGGCCTTGATCTCGGGAATCGCAAACCGCGGCGCCGATACTGACGAACGTCGGTTCGGCGTTTCCGTCGGCGACCTCGAGCACAAAGGAAGACGGCGCGATCTCGATGAAATCGTTCTCGAGAGCCGTCTTCAACGGCAGGCCGGGCTCCTCTCCCCGCGCCCGGCGCCAGAGATCAAGTTTCTGCACAACCATGCGGCGCTCATGTTCCGGCGGCGGCGCTTCGGTCATCATAAACGATCCTTGCTTTTCCGGCGGCAGCCCGCCGGTTCCGCCGCAGATTACGACGGAAACGCCGATCTGTCACGCCGTCGAATTTCACGAAAGTTCGAAGCCCGGAAAGCGGCTAATACTTTTGGTTGTATCGGCCCAATGTCTTTAAACGATATTGTCCGTCTCCAGCGCGCCGAGGAGTTTCTCGGTGTGGGGCACGTGAACGCGCCGCCCCGAGAACCGGGCTATGCCTTCCTCCTCGAATTGCCGGATTGTCCGGGACATCGTCTCGGGCCGGATGCCGATCAAGGCGGCCATATCTTGGCGCGACAGCGGCAAGTCCATGGAAAACTCGGTCGTTTTTCGCGGCACGCCGTTTTCTTCGTACCGCTTCTTCAATACCAGCAAAAGATGCGCGAAACGGGCGCGCACGCTCAACGTAACGCTTTGCAGGAACCTGTCTTCCGCCTCATTCAGATCGCGCGCGGCGCGCTGTAAAAAGCGCAAGCCCAAGGCGGGGTTCTTCTCGAGAAGAAACCGAATCGCGGATTGATCTATATAGCAAACCGTGCTCGGCTTGAGAGCCTCGGCGCTGGCCTGGTAATCCTCGCCCGAAAGCAGAAACCTGTAGCCGAGCGTATCGCCCGGGTAGGCCATGCCCAACAAAATCGAATTGCCGTCGGCATCGAGTTTACGGGCACCGATCAGTCCGTTTTCGATGCAATGGATACCGCCGCAGGGATCGCCTTGATGAAATAAAATCTCACCGGGCCCCAGGGTGCGGCTTTTCTTGGCCTTATCGATGACCCCCAACTCGTCTTCCGACAACACGCACCATTCGGTCCGCCGCCGCGATTGACAGGTAAAACAGTTCGCGTCCGAAAATGTCATAGGGTGCGTTACCGGAATGCTCCGGGTTTCCTCCAGCCTAAGCCGATTTTTACCGTAACACGAACTTGACGGACGTCAATGCCGCCCTGGCGGATCGGCCCTAAGTATGAACCGCACGATAGAAGACGAATTTGACGTTTTGGCGGAAAAATCCGTAAGAAAACAAAGCCATGAAACCCAAAAAGGCCGAAAACGAGTTTGACCGCCATGTCCGCAAGGCCGCCGATGAATTCATCGCGCGCTATGGCGCGGACGCCGCCCGGCAGGCCGCCCGGCGGGCAGAAGAGCTTTCGGCCGTCGGCGAACAGGATGGCCACCGGCTGTGGCGGAAAATCCATATGCTGATCACCTTGCTGGCCGATGGCAGACCGGACCGGCCGAAACACTAGATCGGATCATGATTTATCGGACTTATTGCGTGCGGAGCGCCGCGCCGGTCGCCTTGCCGACGCCGTCGATGATTTTTTGCGCAACGGCGTCGATATCGGCTTCCGTCAGCGTTTTCTCGACCGGTTGCAGCGTCACGGCAAGCGCAATCGATTTTTTGCCCGCCTCGATGCTGCCGCCCTCGAAAACGTCGAACACGTCGACTCGGGCGATCAGGGTCTTGTCGGCCGCGGCCGCCGCGCGTATCAACGCGGCCGCGTCGACATGCGCATCGACGACGAACGCGAAATCCCGCTCGATCGGCTGGAACGCCGACAGATCGAGGGGCGACTTGGCCGGGCCCTTACGCGTTTTCGGCGCCGGCAGATTGTCGAGCAAGACTTCGAACCCGACGATGGGCCCCTTAACGCCCATCGCCGTCAACACCCGGGGATGAATTTCCCCGAACCAGGCCACGACCGTTTTCGGCCCGAGGGTCAGCGCGCCGGATCGGCCCGGATGATACCAAGCCGGCGTTTCGCGCACGATTTGCAGGCTTTGCACCGGCGCGCCCGCGGCGTCGAGCACGGCATACGCATCGGCCTTGGCGTCATACAGATCGCACGCACGCGGCGGTGTCGCCCAATGACGCGGGCCGGTTTGCCCGGCGCGAATGCCCGCCGCGACCATGCTCTGATCCTCCGGCGCGGCGCCGGCGTATTGCGGGCCGACCTCGAACAAGGCGCCGTCGCCGAACCCGCGATCGGCGTTGCGCCCGGCGGCCGCGATCAGATTCGGCAGAATGCTCGGGCGCATGACGTCGAGATCGCTGCTGATCGGATTCGATAGATACATCTCTTCGGAAACGACGCCGAACGATTCGACCAGAGTCGACGACATAAACGAATACGTCACCGCCTCGTGAAGCCCGCGCGCCGCCAAGGTACGCCGCGCCGTCTTGCGCCGCACCTGCGCCGGGGTCGAGGCCGGTTGCGGCATGCTTTCCGCGCGCGGCAGAGAAACCGCCGGAATCTTGTCATAGCCGTGAACCCGCAGGATTTCCTCGACCAGATCCGCCTCGCCGACGATATCGCCCCGCCAGGACGGCACCGAAACTCGCCAAACGGCACCGTCGGATTGAACGGAAAAACCGAGCGCCGTCAGGACGGTTTCGAGCGTCGCCGGCGGCAGCGCGACGCCACCGAGGGTTTCCAGGCGGGCGGTGCGAAAATCGATATCCCGCGCCCATGCGGGTTCCGCGCCCGCAACCGCCAACGCCGAAGCCTCGCCGCCGCAGATATCGAGAATCAGCCGCGTGGCGATCTCCATGCCGGCGCGCACCATCGCCGGATCGACGCCGCGCTCGAACCGATAGCGCGCATCGGTGATCACGTTCAGGCCCCGGCCGGTCGCGGCGGTCCGGATCGGATCGAAATAGGCCGATTCGACGAACACGGTGACGGTATCGCCGGTGCAGCCCGTGCGTTCGCCGCCGATCACGCCGCCCAGGGATTGGACTCCGTCGTCGTCGGCGATCACGGTCATGCTCGGATCGAGCGCATAGGTTTCGCCGTCGAGGGCGGTCAGCTTCTCGCCCTGACGGGCGAGGCGCACATGCACATCGCCGCGAATCTTGTCGGCATCGAACACATGCATCGGGCGGCAGTGGCCGATCGCCATCAGATTGGTGATATCGACCAAGGCGGAGATCGGGCGCAGGCCGATGGCAATCAAGCGGTCCTTGAGCCATTGCGGGCTCTCGACGTTTTTGACGCCGCGAATGGTGCGACCGATGAAATACGGGCACGGTGACGAATCTTCGGCTCCGAACTCGAGACGAACCTTGATCGGACTGTCGAAGGCGCCCTCGACCGGCGCCGCCGCCAACGGTTTCAGGGTGCCGATGCCGGTCGCGGCCAAGTCGCGCGCGATGCCGCGCACGCCCAAACAATCGGCGCGGTTCGGCGTGATTTCGATATCGATGACCGGATCGCCAAGCCCCATCACCTCGGCCGCCGGCGCCCCGAGCGGGGCGTCGTCCGGCAACTCGATGATTTGATCGTGATTGTCGCTGAGACCCATTTCGCGCTCCGACAGCAACATGCCGTTGCTGATCACGCCGCGGATTTTGGTTTCCTTCAGCGTGATGCCGGTGCCCGGGATATACGAGCCCGACGGCGCGAACACACCGGTGAGCCCGGTGTGCGCGTTCGGCGCGCCGCACACGACCTCGACGGTCCCCGAGCCGGTATCGACCCGGCACACCGACAAGCGGTCCGCGTCCGGATGCGGCTTCGCCTCCGATACTTTCGCGACGACGAATCCCCGCAAACTTTCGCCGCGATCGACGACCGAGTCGACGTCGAGCCCGAGCGCCGGCAGCGCCGCGACGATGTTTTCCAAGGTCGCGTCGGTCTCGAGATGTTCCTTGAGCCAGGACAGGGTGAGTTTCATCGGCTCAGGCCCTCGATCAGGTTGGGGGCCGCCAAGGCGGAAAAACCGTAATGGCGGAGCCAGCGCAAGTCGGACTCGTAAAACGTGCGCAGATCGGGGATGCCGTACTTCAGCATCGCCAGGCGCTCGATCCCGACGCCGAAGGCGAAGCCCTGGTAGCGCGCGGGATCGATGCCGCCGTGTTCGAGCACCTTCGGATTAACCATGCCGCATCCCAGGATCTCGAGCCATTCGTCGCCATGGCCGATCCTGAACCGGCCGCCCTCGCGGGTGCAGCCGATATCGACCTCGGCGGACGGTTCGGTGAACGGGAAATAGCTCGGCCGAAAGCGCACCGGCAGATCGTCGACGCCGAAGAACGTCCGGCACAACTCGACCAAACATCCCTTCAAGTGCCCCATATGGGTGGTTTCGTCGACCAACAGGCCTTCGATCTGATGAAACATCGGCGAGTGGGTCGCATCGTAATCGCAGCGGAACGTGCGGCCCGGCACGATGATGCGGATCGGCGGCTTGCCTGCCAGCATGGTGCGGACCTGCACCGGCGAGGTGTGGGTGCGCAGCAACAGACGATGACCGTCGCGCGTGCCCGGCAGATAAAACGTATCGTGCTCCTGGCGGGCCGGATGTTCGGGCGGGATATTGAGCGCGCCGAAATTATACCAATCATCCTCGATGTCGGGCCCTTCGGCGACGGCGAATCCCATCTCGCCCAGAATCGCCGTGACCTCGTCGATGGTCTGGCTGATCGGATGAATGCCGCCCGCCGCCTCGGGTCGTGCCGGCAGGGTCACGTCGAGCGCTTCTTGCACGAGACGGGTATCCAGCTCGGCAGCCGAAAGAATCTTCTTTCTGGCGTCGATGGCGGCGGCCAACTCGTCCTTGAGCGCGTTCAAGGCCGCGCCCGCGTTCTTGCGGGCTTCCGGTTCCATCGCGCCGAGACCCTTCATCAGGCTCGTGACGCTGCCTTTTTTTCCCAAGGCGGCGACGCGCAATTCCTCGAGGGCCGTCGGTGACTCGGCGTTCTCGATTGCGCCGGTCAACTCGGCGCGCAACTCATCGAGATGTTCCATCGGATCAAATCCACAAACCAAAACATAAAAGGGAGGCGCCCTTCCGGCCGCCTCCCGATAACTCTAAGACCTCAATCTTCGGTTTATTTAAGCGGTCTTGGCGAGAGCGGCCTGAGCCTGTTCGACGAGCACACCAAAAGCATCCGGCTCCTGAACGGCGAGATCGGAAAGAACCTTGCGATCGAGCTCGATGCCGGCCTTGTTGAGGCCGTTGATAAACTGCGAGTAGGTCAAACCGTGCAAGCGCGCGCCCGCGTTGATGCGTTGAATCCAAAGCCGGCGGAATTCGCGTTTCTTGGTGCGCCGGTCGCGATAAGCGTACTGAAGGGATTTTTCGACCCGTTCGATCGCAACGCGAAAGGCATTGTTGCCGCGGCCCTGAAAACCGCGGGCCATTTTGGTGATTTTCTTATGCCGCGCGCGCCGGGCGGGGCTCCGGGTAATACGTGCCATGACTCCGCCCTCCTACAAATACGGCATGTATTTCTTCACGATGCGCGCGTCGGCATCGCAAAGAATCATGGTACCCTTGGATTGGCGTTTCATTTTCTTCGGGCGGCGGCGCAGGAAGTGCCGGCGGCAGGCCGCGTTGGCCCGGACCTTGCCGGACGCGGTGACCCGAAAGCGCCGCTTGGTGCTGGCTTTCGTCTTGAGCTTGGGCATTTGACGATCCTTATGTTTGCGCCTCTTTGGACGATCCGGCATGCCCTTCATCGTGGCCGGCCCGCCCATCACGGCGTCTTCGTTGGAAGGCGGGGTTATAGCGGGAAGGCCGCCCGATTGCAAGACGGCTGCACGCCGGCGACAAGCCCGCCGAAAGGCCCCGAACGGGGCGCGTTTCAGCCCAGCTTTCAAGCGGTTTTCCGCTATTTCGGGGAGATCACCATGGTCATCATCCGCCCTTCCATGGCCGGAAACTGCTCGACCTTGGAAATCTCATCGAGCTCGGCGCGGACCCGGTTCAAGACGGCCATGCCCAGTTCCTGGTGGGCCAACTCGCGGCCCCGAAAACGGATCGTGACCTTGACCTTGTCGCCCTCGTCGAGAAAGCGCCGGGCGCTGCGCATCTTGACCTCATAATCATGAGTGTCGATGCCGGGGCGCATTTTGATTTCCTTGACCTCGATAACCTTCTGCTTCTTGCGCGCTTCATGGCGGCGCTTCTGCTCGTTGTACTTGAACTTGCCGTAATCGAGGATTTTGCAAACGGGCGGGTCGGCGTTGGGCGAAACCTCGACCAAGTCGAGATTCGCTTCAAAAGCCATTTCCATCGCTTCTCGTGGGGAAAGAACGCCGACCATTTCTCCGTCGGCATCGACGAGGCGCACTTTCGGCGCATCGATCTCTTCATTCACGCGGGGCCCGTCTTTCGGGGCCGGCGCGCGCTCAAACGGTTGTCTCGCTATGTTAAAAGTCTCCTTTCGTTGGCGTTGCTCCCAGTGACAACGGCTTTCGGGGGTTCGGAACAGGCCTTAAACCGGCTCATCCCACTTGATGAACCGGGCTTCGCGCCTCCCGGGCAAGTGTATCAACTGCCTCGTTAAGCGCAAGAATTTCTTGGGTTTTGCCGCCCAAACGGCGCATGGCGACGGTTCGCTCTTCGCTCTCGCGCGCGCCGACCACCAGGATCACCGGCACTTTGGCGGTGCTGTGTTCACGGATCTTATAGTTGATCTTTTCGTTACGAAAATCGGCCTCGGCCCTCAGCCCGGCCGCCTTCAATGCGTCCAGAACCTCGCGGGCGTAGGCGTCGGCGTCGTTGGTGATGGTCGCGACCACGACTTGAAGCGGCGCCAGCCATAAGGGAAAACGCCCGGCGTAGTGCTCGATCAGAATCCCGATAAAGCGCTCGAACGAGCCCAAAATCGCCCGATGCAGCATGACCGGACGGTGCTTTTCGCCGTCTTCGCCGACATAGGAGGCATCGAGTCGCTCGGGCAGCACGAAGTCCACCTGCAGGGTGCCGCATTGCCAATCCCGCCCGATGGTGTCGCGCAAGACGAATTCGAGCTTCGGCCCGTAAAACGCGCCTTCGCCCGGATTGAGCGCGGCCTCGATCCCGGCCGCCGCGGTCGCATCCTTGAGCGCCGCCTCGGCCTTGTCCCAGACCGCGTCGCTGCCCGCGCGCACGGCCGGCCGGTCCGAGAACTTGACCGCGACGTCCTCGAAGCCGAGGTCGCGATAGACGCTCAACAACAGCTCGCAGAAGGATTTCGTCTCCGCCGTGATCTGATCTTCGGTGCAGAAGATATGGGCGTCGTCCTGGGTGAACGCGCGGACCCGCATCAGGCCGTGCAACGCGCCCGACGGTTCGTTGCGATGGCACGAGCCGAATTCCGCCATGCGGATCGGCAGGTCGCGGTACGACTTGATGCCGAGCCTAAAAATCTGCACGTGGCACGGGCAGTTCATCGGCTTGAGGGCGAGGGTTTTTTCCTCCGACTCGGCCGTGAACATATGTTCGCGGAATTTTTCCCAATGCCCGGAGTCTTCCCACAGCACGCGGTCGACCAATTGCGGCGTGTTCACCTCGATATAGTCTGCGGCTTCCAAGCGCGCGCGGATATAGTCCTGCAACGCGCGATACAGCGTCCAGCCCTTGGGATGCCAAAAGACCGACCCGGCGGCGACGTCCTGGATATGGAACAAATCCATCTCGCGGCCCAAGCGGCGGTGATCGCGTTTCTCGGCCTCCTCCAGCATGGTGAGATACTGCTTGAGGTCTTTCTCGTTGGCCCAGGCGGTGCCGTACACCCGCTGCAGCATTTCGTTGCGGGAATCGCCGCGCCAATAGGCGCCCGCGAGCTTCATCAGCTTGAAGGCATGCCCGAGCTTGCCGGTCGAGGGCAGATGCGGGCCGATGCAGAGATCGAGAAAATCGCCCTGGCGGTAGACCGAAATCACCTCGTCCCTCGGCAGGTCCTCGATGATCTGCGCCTTATAGTGTTCGCCCAGATCCTTGAAGTACTGAACCGCCTTTTGGCGGTCCCACTCCTCGCGGGTGATGGCCTCGTCGCGATCGACAATCTCGTGCATGCGGGCCTCGATCCTCTCGAGGTCTTCGGGCGTGAACGGCGCCGCGCGCGCGAAGTCGTAATAAAACCCGTTCTCGATGGCCGGGCCGATGGTCACTTGGGTTTCCGGATAGAGTTCCTTTACCGCTTCCGCCATCACGTGCGCGGCGTCGTGGCGCAGCAACTCGAGCGCGGCGTCGTCCTTGGCGGTGACGACGGCGACCTCGGCGTCCTTCTCGATGGCGCCGGCGAGATCCTTCAGGGCGCCGTCCACGCGCACGGCCAGGGCCGCCTTGGCGAGTCCGGGCCCGATGTCGGCGGCCAGCACGGCGCCGGAAACGGCTCCCTCGAAGGTGCGGACGCTGCCGTCCGGTAAGGTAATCGCGACCATGATCGTTCCGTAATTCGTTCCGTAATCCTTAATGGAGGGGCAATGTAGAGCGAATCGGGTTCCTGTCAAGCAAGCGCGGAAATCCGCGCCTGCAGTTCCGCGAACACGGTTTCCGGCGGCAATTCCGCCAGCGTTTCGCGGCGCAGGATGGCAACGGCAGGGCCGCGCTGCGCGCACAAAGCCGGGTCCGAGTCATGGGAATACAAAACCAGCGTCGGACACCCCGCGGCGGCGATCAGATGCATCGGCCCGGTATCGTTGCCGACGGCGCAGACGGCGTTTCGCGCCGACGCGGCAATCTGCAGAAAATCGGTGCGCTCGCAGAGATCGAGCGCGTGCGGACACGCCGCCGTTATCCGCGCCAACACATCCTTCTCGCCGCGCGCGCCGAGCAGCACCGGGGTGATGTTTCGCCGTGCCAGCATCGTCGCCAAGGCGGCGTAGTTTTCAACCGGCCAGCGCTTGCCCGGACGGTGCCCGGCGCCGCCCGGCACCAGCAGGGCGTAGCGGTCGGGCAAATTCAACGGGCCGATATCGGCGTCGACCCAGGAGAGATCCGTCTCGGGCATGTCGTCGATGCCGGCGATCCTCAGCTGTTCGCGCTGGCGTTCGACGGTATGCAGGAAATCGCGCCTCGGATCGGCGTGCGGATGGGAACAGCCTTTCGCGATGCCGGAACACTTCGGATACGGCCCGGGCCAGAACAGACGATAATAAAAGCCGCTGCGATCGGAGGTTTGCAGATCGTAGACCCACTCGAACCCGGTATGGCGCAGCCAATAGCGCAGATCGAGCCAGCCGCCGATTTCGTACCAGGCCGGGCGCGTATCGAGCCAAATTTCATCGGCGATGCCGGAAGTCCGGGCCAGCTCGGCATAGGCCCGGCCGGTCAATAAGGTGATGTGCGCGTCCCGGTGATGCCGACGAATCGCCGCCATCGGCCCGAGCGCCTGAACGAAATCTCCGAGCGCCCCGAGCTTGATAACGAGGACTCGCCTGGTCGCGGACACGGGCATTAATCGTGCTGATCCGTTTGCGCTGAGAGTTGCAGCACTTCGTTGTACACCTCCAGGGTCTTGGCGCACATGGCCTGCTTGGAAAAAGACGTGCGGACATTCACGATCGAACGCGCCGCCGCCCGGTTGCGGGCCGCGGCATCGAAGGACAGGGCCCGTTCGATCGCCGCCGCCAGCGCCGCCGCATCGCCCGGCGGAGTCAGCCAGCCGGTTTCGCCGTCGATGATCAGCTCCTTGGCGCCGCCGTGATCGGGTCCCACGACCAGGCGACCCAAGGCTTGCGCCTCGGCGACGACCCGGCCGAACGCCTCCGGATCGGTCGAGGCGGAAACCACCACGTCGGACAGCATATAAGCCGCCGGCATGTCGGCGCAGTAATCGACCAGACGCATGACCTCGCCCAGATCGTGCTTGGTGGTGAGGGATTCGAGTTCGTTGCGGTATTCGGTGCGGCCCTGGTCGGAGCCGACGATCAGGCACCGGATATCGCGGCGCTTCAGCTTCGCGATCGCCTCAATGAAGATCGCGTGGCCTTTCCAGCGGGTCAGACGTCCGGGCAGCATGACGACAGGATACCCATCCGTCAGCCGCCAGCGGTTCGCCAAGGCGATGACCCGTTCGGCGGTCACTTTCTTCGGCGTGAATTTTTCGAGATCGACGCCGCGGTGAATGACGCGGATCTTTGCCGACGGCACGCCGTAATGCTGGCGGATGTGCCCCGCGATAAAGCCGGATATCGCGATTACCCGTTCGCCGAACGTCATGACCGCGTTGTAACGGCGCTTGAGCGGAAACTCCATGCCGTAGGTACCGTGAAACGTCGTCACGAAATGAGCCCCCGTCCGCTTGGCGGCGAAATACGCGCTCCAGGCCGGCGCGCGCGAGCGGGCATGGACGATATCGACTTCATGGGCACGGATCAGATGCGCCAACCGGCCGACGTTGGCGTACATCGTGAAGGGATTCTTGCTGTCGAGCGGCAACTGGATATGCGCGGCACCGACCCGTTTCAAATCGTGGATCAACCGGCCGCCGTTCGAGGCGACAAGCGCCCGGCCGCCGGCCTCGGTAATCGCCTCGGCGATCTCGACCGCCCCGCGCTCGACCCCGCCGCCGCCTTCCTCCATGGCCGGCAAGACTTGAAGCACGGTCGCAAGGCGCGCGGGCGGCGCCTCGTCTGCCCGTTCCGCCTCGCCGGCGATCGTGTTATGGTCCGCGTGTTCCATTATGCCGCCCAGAGTGCCATGCCAGAAATCACTAAATCCTTACCGAAGACCTCACCACAACCCGCGTCTTCGGGGGCCGTGATCATAGCACGGGAAGACGGCGCGTCTATTGCCTACCATCGGTCGGCCGGGCGCGCGCCGGGCGTGGTGTTTCTGACCGGTTTCAAATCCGACATGACCGGCGAGAAAGCCATGGGTCTCGAAGACTTCTGCCGCCGCCGCGGCCAGGCCTTTTTACGCTTCGATTACTTCGGCCACGGCGACTCCTCGGGCAGATTCGACGACGGTACCATCGGCCGCTGGGCGGACGACGCGGTGTTCGCCATCGACCGCCTCACCGAAGGACCGCTGGTGCTTGTCGGTTCCAGCATGGGCGGCTGGCTGATGCTGCTGGCGGCGTTGCAACGGCCCGACCGAATCGCCGGGCTCGTCGGCATCGCCGCCGCGCCCGATTTCACGCAAGACCTGATCGAAGACGCCCTGACACCGGAACAAAAAGCGATCCTCGAGAGCACCGGAACCGTCACCGTTCCCAACGCGTACGATCCCGCCGATCCGTTCATCGTCCGCCAAGATTTCATCGACGAGGGCCGGAACCATCTGCTGCTCGATACCGCCATCGCCATCGACTGTCCGGTGCGCCTGCTGCACGGCATCAACGATGAGGACGTTCCCTATGCGACGTCGCTGCGGCTCGCCGAGAACTTGCGCACGGACGATGTCGAAATAACGCTCATCAAGAACGGCGATCACCGGCTTTCGACGCCCACCGATATCACGCGCCTGACCGAAACCCTTGAAACACTCCTCAACCGGCTCGACCCACCATCGGATTCATGACATGCAACGCCGCATATTGCTTTCCGCTTTCCTCGCCTTCCTGGTCTTCCTGGCCGCCGCTTCCCCCGGCACGACCGCGCCCGCGCGGGCCGATACCGCCGAGATCGTCAAGCGAGGCCTGATCGAGTGTTTCCCGGCGGGCCTGAAAACGAAAAAGGGCAAGGCTCGACACTGCGAGGCCTCGGCGGTGGTCTATCTCGAACACCAAAAGCGGCTGATCGTCGCCATCGATAAAGCCCTGCCCAAAAAATTCTCGCCGGTCTTTTCCTTGTCGTTCCGCTCGCTCGAAGACACCCCCGCCGTCGAGACCTACTTCAAGCACGCGCTGTTCGAAAAAACCCGCAAGATCGAAGGCATGACCGTGACGCCCGACGGCGAAACGGTGTTCGCGACCACGGCTTTCGACCGTATTTCGTGCGATACGCCGAAACGGGACCGTTACAACAGGCTATTGAGTTGGCCGGCCCGCAACCGCGGCGCCGTTTCGCTGGTCAATCCATCCGAGCGTGGCGGCCGGAAAAGCTCGCGGCCGTTACGTGCCGTGTTCGCCAAGGCGCTCTCGATCCGACAGTGCCCCGAACCCGGTTACGCCAAAATCGAAGGGTTGGCCGCGCTTCCGGGCAACAAGCTTCTGTTCGGCGTGCGCGAGCACGGCACGTCTCATGAGGATTTCTCGTATGTCGTGAAAATTCTCGAAGCCGACTACGCGGTGAAGGGCGGCGTGCCGTTTATTCCGGCTCAAACCCCGCGCCTCTACGACGCCGGCCCCTTGAGCGTCCCCGGCGGATACGCCGTCGGGCTCTCCGGCATCGAATACGATAAATACAACAAACGGCTTTATCTCCTGACGAGTTTCGAGACGGCAAAAACCGACGAAGGGCTCGGCGCGTTCCTCTGGGTGCTTACCCTGGAGCGCTACCGGGCGGGGCAGCCGCCGCTGCCGGTTCGGGACCGCACCGGGCGGCACATCATGTTCGCCCACAAAGCGGAAGGGCTCGCGGTGCTCGATAAAAAGCATATCATGGCGATTCACGACGACGATCGCGTGCTCGGACGGGATCGAATCGACGACCTCCGTACGCAATTCCGCCGCGAGCCGCATCAAGCGGCGTTCACCATCGTCCGGTTCGATTAGGATTTATTTAGCGCGGGCGGGCGCAAATATAGCCTCAAGGCCTTCCTTATACGTCGGATAGGCCAGGGTCACGCCGAGCTCGCGCTTGATCAACCCATTGTCGATCCGGCGATTATCCCGCCAGAAACTGAGCGCCATCGGCGTCATGGTCTTTTGCGCGTCCTCGAAAGACACCATGGGCGGCGGCGTCACGCCGGCAAGCCTGCAGGCATACGCCGTTACATCGGCGGGCGCCGCCGGTTCGTCGTCGCACACATTATAAATAGCGCCCGGCCGCGGCTTAGCGATGGAGGCCTGCAAGACCGTGGCGATATCCTCGACATGAATCCGGGAAAACAAGTGGCCGGGCCTGTCGATCCGCTGCGCCGAGCCGGCGCGGAGGCGCTCGAAAATACTGCGCCCGGGTCCGTAAATCCCGGCCAATCTGAACACATGGACCGCCAAGCCCTCGCGATGGCGCAATCCCAGCCAGCGTTTTTCCGCCATGACCCGGCGGCGGCTGCGTTCCGTCGTCGGATTTACCAAGGCGCTTTCGTCTACCGGGGCGCCGCCGGTATCGCCGTATACGCCGGTGGTCGAGAGATAGCCGATCCAGTGCACGTCCCGTAGGGCAAGGATATCGGCGCGATGGCGATCGAGGACGGAATCGCCGGCGGCGTCGGGCGGCACCGAGACCAGGATATGCGTCGCCCCGTTAAGGGCGGCTCCGGGATTTTCGAGCGGCCGGTCGCGATCGAACAAAAATACGTCGATCCCTTCCGCCGAAAGCCGCGCGCGCGTGTCTTCATGCCGGCAGGTGCCGCCGACGAACCACCCGTCGGCCTTAAGGCGGCGCGCCAAAACCAGGGCCGAATAGCCGAGGCCGAAGCAAAACAGCTTGGCGTTCTTAGGCATGCCTGCCTCGGTCATAGCAATCTCCGGCGCCGAAAGCAGGATCGACGACACCTTGCAAAACGGCGCCGATAGGATGAGTCTAGGGGCATGAAAACGACTCAATCACCCGACGCGCCGAAGCGCAAGACCGGGCTTGCGGCCGGGCGCGGGTTTTCCCGCTTCGTGTTCCCGCTCATGGCCGTGATGGCGATGCTCGGCGGGCCGGCCGCGGCGCAACACCCCCCCGACCAGCACAATCAGGAGAAATACAGCCTCTGCATGGCGCTTTCCAAATCCAACCCCGACGCCGCTTTCGACATGGCGCTCGCCTGGCAGGATTTCGGCGGCGGCGAACCGGCCGGCCACTGCGTCGCCGCGGCCTTGGTGGGGCTCGAGATTTACGACGAAGCCGCGCGCCGCTTCGAGGCCTTGGCGCAGGCAAGCCGGGCCGAACCGGCAATCCGCGCGGGAATTTTCGCCCATGCCGCCCAAGCCTGGCTGCTCGACGGCAATCTGAAACGCGCGGAATCGATTTTGGACGGCGCGCTGAAATTGCAGCCCGCCGATCCGGGCCTTCTTACCGACCGGGCGGTGGTCCGAGCCGAGCGGAAAAATTTTCCGAAAGCCATCGAGGATCTCGACGCGGCCATCAAACTCGATCCCGAGCGCGCGGAAGCGTATGTGTACCGGGCCAGCGCGCGGCGCCAACTCGAACAACTCGAGGCCGCCGAAGCGGACTCGAACCGGGCCCTGCGTCTCGATCCCGGTCATCTCGGCGGCCTGCTCGAACGCGGCATCCTGCGCCGGTTGCGCGGCGACGCCGCGGGCGCGCGCGCGGATTGGCTTAAAATCCTGGAGCTTGCCTCCGATTCGGCCGCCGCTCAGAGCGCGCGCGGCAACCTCGAGCAAATGGACGTCAAAAAACCCTGATCCGATCTAGAAGTCCAGGTCGCCGTAGTGCTTGGGCGGGCGGATGCCGGGGATACGGTCTTCCAGGATGGGCCGGAAACTCGGGCGCGACTTGATCCGCGCGTACCAGTCCTTGACGTCCTTGTACTCGTCCCACGGCACGTCGCCGAGGTAGTCGACCGTGGACAAATGCGCCGCCGCCGTAATATCGGCCAACGAGAACTGATCGCCCGCCAGCCATTTACGCCGTTCGATGAGATACGCGATGTAATTCAGATGATGCGGCAGATTCGCGAAACCCGCGCGGATCGCTTGCGCGTTCGGTTGACCGAGGCCGAGAAATTTTTTCATGATCTTTTCGCCGACCAGGTTTTCCGAAACCTCGCGGTGGAACTTGCGGTCGAACCACGTGACGAGCCGGCGGGCCTCGGCCCGTTCCAGGGGATGGCCTCCCAGCAACGGCGTTTCCGGGTGAATCTCCTCGAGGAACTCGCAAATGACGTCGCTGCCGGAAATGGCGGTGTTGTCGGACTCGACCAATACCGGCACCTCGCCGGCCGGATTGAGAACCAAAAACGCCTCCCGGCGCTCCCATACGTTCTCGACCCTCATTTGGAAATCGAGCTTTTTTTCGTGCAGAACGATACGAACCTTGCGACAGAACGCCGAGAGCCAGAGATGATAAAGTGTCCGCATGAAGCGCTCTTATAATAGATTTCCCGGCTTTGGCATAGATTCGGGCGCAAGCGGCATTTTTGCCTAGAATCCGGGGTTCTTACAATACCCTCACCGGGTTGTCATTGGACGGGAAGCCGTCCGTTGAATATGATTGTCCCCTGGATGCAGCGATCGCGGCCGCACCGGAAGAAACGGGAGGCGATGATGTTGATCAAAACAAAATCTCCGACGGATATTCCGACCTCGGAAATCACGCCCGAATCGGTTTTCCTCGACCGGCGACGATTCCTGCAAACGGCGGCCGTGGCCGGCGCGGGGATCGCCGTTCCCGCGCTGATTCCGGGGCGCCGCGCCGAAGCCGCCACGCCGAAGGCGCCGCTTGAGAATTTGGTCAAAAGCAAATATTCCACCACGGAAGAGCTGACGACGTTCAAGTCCATCACCACCTACAACAATTTCTATGAATTCGGCGTCGATAAAGGGGCGCCGGCGCGCCACGCCGGCAAAATGAAGACCAAGCCTTGGGCGGTCGCCGTCGAAGGCGAGGCCGCAAAGACGGGTACTTACGATTACGAAGACATCGTCAAACCGCATAAGCTGGAAGAACGCATTTACCGGTTCCGCTGCGTCGAAGCCTGGTCGATGGTCATTCCCTGGGTCGGCATTCCGCTCGCCGACGTGTTGAAACGCCTCGAGCCGACGTCGAAAACCAAATACGTCGCGTTCGAAACGCTGCACGATCCGAAACAAATGCCGGGCCAGCGCCGGGACTACATCGAATGGCCCTACCGCGAGGGCTTGCGCATCGACGAAGCGATGCACCCGCTTACCATTCTCGCCGTCGGGCTTTACGGCCGCGAGATGCCGAATCAGAACGGTGCGCCGATCCGGCTGGTCGTGCCCTGGAAGTACGGCTTCAAAAGCATCAAGTCGATCGTCAAGATCAAGCTCGTCGAAACCATGCCGAAAACGAGCTGGAACATGCAGGCGCCGAGCGAGTACGGGTTTTATTCCAACGTCAATCCCGAGGTTTCTCATCCGCGCTGGAGCCAGGCCAAGGAACGCCGCATCGGCCATTTTCTCAAAGACGAAACGCTCAAGTTCAACGGCTATGCCGACGAGGTCGCCTCCTTGTATGCGGGCATGGACCTCCGTAAACATTTCTAGGCCCAATGGCGCCTGATGGCAGATGAACGAACGCTGCGTTTCGTTTTCAAACCGGCCGTGTTCGCGGTCTGCCTAATTCCGCTCGGCCTCCTGGTCTGGAACGGCCTGACCGGCAATCTCGGCGCCAATCCCATCGAAGCCACCAACCGGTTTCTCGGCGACTGGGCGTTGCGCTTTATCCTAATCGCGCTGGCGGTCACGCCGGTCCGTATCCTGACCCGGTGGAACCCGATCATGCGGTTTCGCCGCATGCTGGGCCTGTTCGCGTTCGCATACGTTTGCCTGCATCTGACGAGCTACGTCGCACTCGATCAATTCTTCGATTGGGCGGCGATTTGGAAGGACATCGTCAAGCGCTGGTACATCACGGTCGGCATGGCCGCGTTCGTGCTGCTGATCCCCTTGGCCGTCACCTCGACCAAGGGCTGGATCAAGCGGATCGGCGGCAAGACTTGGCAGAACCTGCATAAGCTCGTCTACGCCGCCGCCGTTCTCGCGGTGTTTCATTTTTACATGCTGGTCAAGGCCGATGTGCGCGAGCCGCTGATTTACGCCGGGATTCTCGCCGGGTTGTTCCTGATCCGCTATCTCGACTATTGGCGAAAGCGTTCAACGGCCCTGTCGCGGGCCCGCATCTAGGACGGGCCGTTCGCGGACCGTTTCGATTTCCGGTCGAGGTTGATCATCATCGCCAGGCGGCCGCCGTCCTTCTTGAGAACCTTGACCCCGTCATAGGGCAGGGGGATCTTTTTGTTCTTGCAATAGAGAATCAGCGCGGCGCCGACCTGATCGCGGTCGAACTCGACTTTCTTCGTACCGTCCTCATGGGCGTAGGAAAAAATGACGATCTGACTCGGATCGTCGGTGATTTCCACCTTTTCGATATTGCCTTGAGGCAGCTTCCGTTCGGTGCGCAAACACTGGTTCACGATGGCCGCCTGCACTTCTTCTTCGTCGAAAATGATTTTTCTCAGCTCATCGGTCATGACGGTGCTTTTTCCTCAAGTTTCTCAAGGCGTTAATGCGCCTGCTCCCAGTTGGGGCCGATGCCGGTGTCGACCGTCAAAGGGACATCGAGGCGGGCCGCCGATTCCATGACGTCCTTCACCAACGCCGCCGTCGCGTCCGCTTCCGCTTTCGGCACCTCGAAAATCAATTCGTCGTGCACCTGCAACAGCATCTGCGCCTTCAGCTTCTTGCCGGCGAGCGCATCGGGCAGGCGGATCATGGCGCGCTTGATGATGTCGGCCGCACCCCCTTGAATCGGCGCGTTGATCGCCGCACGTTCGGCGAAATTGCGCCGCGCCGGATTCTTGTCCTTGATGCCGGGCGTATGGCAGCGCCGGTTGAACAAGGTCGTCACGTAGCCCTGCTTGTTGGCGCGCTTGATCGTGTCGTCCATGTAATCGCGGATGCCGGGGTAGCGTTCGAAATAGGCGTCGATGTATTGCTTGGCGTCGCCGCGCGAGATTCCGAGCTGGCGTGCCAGACCGAACGGCGAAATGCCGTAGATGATGCCGAAATTGATGGCCTTGGCCTGACGGCGCACCATCGGGTCCATGCCCTCGATGGGCACGCCGAACACCTGGGACGCCGTCAACGCGTGAATGTCGAGACCGTCGTGAAAGGCTTGCTTCAAGACGTCGATTCCGGCGACGTGCGCCAGCAGGCGCAGCTCGATCTGCGAGTAATCGGCGGACAATAAAACGTTTCCCTTCTCGGCGACGAAGGCGCCGCGGATCTTGCGGCCTTCCTCGGTGCGCACCGGAATGTTCTGCAGGTTCGGATCGTTCGAACTGAGCCGCCCGGTCGAGGTGACGGCGAGGGAATACGACGTATGCACTCGCCCGGTCGCGGGATTGATCTGATCGATCAGGGAGTCGGTGTAGGTGCTTTTCAGTTTCGAGAGCTGGCGCCAGTCGAGCACCCGCGCCGGCAGGTCGTGGCCTTGCGCGGCCAGTTCCTCGAGCACGTCCGCACTCGTTGCATAAGCGCCGGTCTTGCCTTTCTTGCCGCCGGACAGGCTCATGTCCTCGAACAGGATTTCGCCCAGCTGCTTGGGCGAGCCGATGTTGAACTCGCGGCCCGCGAGCTCGTGAATCTCGGCGCCCAGCGCCGCGATGCGGATTTCGAAATCGGCGCTCAGTTTCTTGAGCAGTTTCGCGTCGACCTTGATGCCGGCGATTTCCATATCGGTCAGCACCGGAATCAGCGGGCGATCGAGGGTCTCGTAAACCCGGACCATATGCTCGGCGACGAGGCGCGGCTTCAACAACCGGTGCAGACGGCCCGTGAAATCGGCGTCTTCGGCGGCGTAGTCACGGGCCCGGTCGAGCGGCACCTCGGCGAACGAAATCTGTTTTTTGCCCGTGCCCGCGACCTCGGTGTACTTGATCATCTTGTGGCCGAAGTGCAGATCGGCAAGCTCGTCGAGGCCGTGGGCGTGCGAGCCGCCCTCGAGCACGTAGGACAGCACCATGGTGTCGTCGATGGGCGAGACGTCGAGGCCGTGCCGGGCCAAGACTTCCATATCGTATTTGATGTTCTGGCCGATCTTGAGCACGGACGGATCTTCCAAAAGAGGCTTCAACAGCGCCGCCGCTTTCTTGAGCGGAATCTGATCGAGCGCACCGTTATTCTTGGCGTTCTTCTTAGAGTTCTTCTCGGCGCTTTTCGCGCCCTTTTGCTCGCCGCCGCCGTCGCCGAGATCGAACGCGCCTTGCGCCGCCGGTTCGACATGACCGAGCGGGATATAACAGGCGTGACCCGACTCGATCGACAGGGACACGCCGATCAGCTCCGCCCGGGTCGCATCGAGCGACGTGGTTTCGGTATCGACCGCGACGATGCCTTTTTCCGTGGCCGCCGCGATCCAGGCTTTCAGATCGGCCTCCTTCTGCACCAACGTATAGGCGTGCGCCGCCTTGGCCGGCGAGGCGGGCACCGCAGACGAAGCTTGCACGGCGCCCGGCGACGCGGTTTTTTCCTGCGTTTTTCCCCCGGTTCTTTCGAGCGCCGCGTCCGGTTCGCCGAATCGGCCCTGCATCGCGCTCAGGATCGACTTGAATCCCTGCTCTTGCAGGAACGGGAACAAGACGGCCGGATCGGGCTGCTTCTTGGCGAACGTCTTCAGATCGACCGTGACCGGCACGTCGTTCTTGAGCCGCACCAATTCGCGCGAGAGACGCGCCACGTCCGCCTGGTCGATCAAGGACTGGCGGCGCTTCGGCTGCTTGATTTCTTCGGCGCGCGCCAACACGGAATCGAGATCGCCGTATTCGTTGATCAACTGCGCGGCGGTTTTGATGCCGATGCCGGCAACGCCCGGCACGTTGTCGCTGGAATCGCCGGCGAGCGATTGCACGTCGACCACCTTCGCGGGCGGCACGCCGAAAAATTCCGCCACTTCCTTCGGCCCGATCGTGCGGTTCTTCATCGCATCGAACATCGTCACGTTATCGTCGACAAGCTGCATGAGGTCCTTGTCCGAGGAGACGATGATCACGTTCATACCCTGCGCGCGCGCGAGGCGGGTATAGGTCGCGATCAAGTCGTCGGCCTCGTAGCCGATGATGCCGACTTCGGAAACGTTCAGGGCGCGCGCCGATTCGTGCACGATGGAAAATTGCGGCACCAAATCCTCGGGCGGCTCGTCCCGGTTGGCCTTGTAGTCGGGGTAGAGGTCGTTGCGGAAGGTCTTGCGGCCCTTGTCGAAAACCACCGCGACGTATTCGGCGTCGGAATCCTCGATCAGCTTCATCAGCATGCGGGTGAAGCCGTAGACCGCGTTGACGGGCGTGCCGTCGGGCCGGGTCATCGGCGGCAGGCCGTAATAGGCGCGAAACAGGAACCCCGATCCGTCGATCAGGAAGAGATCGTCGGGCTTGGATGGTTTCTCGCTCAGTGTCCCGCCGCCTCCTTGGCGCCCGCCGCCAGGACAAACCGGCGGCTGCAGTACGGACAAACGATTTCGCCCTCTTTTTCGAGGCTGAGATAGACCCGGGGATGGCCGAGCGGGCCGCCGTTGCCGTCGCACGCGACCGTTCGACTGTCGACGTAAACCGTTTCCGTGGGTTCCGTGGGTTCCATGACTCCCCCAAAGCCGTTGACCGAGCAATTCACGGGATGATACCGATTGCCGCCGGACAATCAATAACCACCCTTGATTCTCTTGTGTCCGATCCCCGTGGCGGCCGGAATCGGCGCCCGGCGCCCGCGGATAGCCCGCACAACGATAAAAGGTACTAAATGCCGGAAATCCTGCCCGAATATGCCGTCGAGATCGACGCGCTCGGCAAAACCTATCGCGGCAACGGCCGCATGGCCGCCAAGGAGGCCCTGAAGGACGTGTCGCTCGCGATTCCGCGCGGCTCGTTTTTCGCCCTGCTCGGCCCCAACGGCGCCGGCAAATCGACCCTGATCAACATTCTCGCCGGCCTGGTCGTGAAAACCACCGGCACGGCGCGAATCTGGGGCCATGATATCGAGCGCGAGATGCGCGCGGCGCGGCGCGCCATCGGCGTGGTGCCGCAGGAACTCAACCTCGATCCGTTCTTCACGCCGCGCGAACTGCTGGAACTGCAATCGGGCCTCTACGGCGTGCCGAAAAGCGCGTGGCGGGTGGACCAAATCCTAAAGGACGTCGGCCTCACGGACCAGGCGGATCTCTATTCGCGCCGCCTGTCGGGCGGCATGCGCCGGCGGCTCCTGGTCGGCAAGGCGATGGTGCACAGCCCGCCGGTGCTGGTGCTCGACGAGCCGACCGCCGGCGTCGATATCGAGCTGCGCCATCAATTGTGGGATTCCTTGCGCACCTTGAACGCGGCCGGCACCACGGTCCTGCTGACGACCCATTACCTCGAGGAGGCGGAATCGCTCTGCGATCACATCGCCATCATCAACCACGGCCGCCTAATCGCCTGCCAATCGACCCGGGATCTGCTGCGCCGCCTCGATTCCAAACAGATGTCGATTACGGTCGACCGGGACGTTCCCGCCGTACCGCACGCACTCGCGGCCTTTGCGCCGGCCCTCGCCGATGCCCGGCAGCTGATCTTCCGCTATCCGCCGAGCCGCACGCACAGCGGCGAAATCCTCACGGCGGTCGAAAACGCCGGGCTCAAGATCACCGACATCTCGACCCGGGAAACCGACCTCGAGGACATCTTCCTGCGCCTGACCCGCGACGCGGCACCGCCGGGAGCCGCATAATGGCCGTCGCGCGCGTCCTCGTCGGGCTTTTCCTGCTGCTGGGCGCCTGCGCGCCCTTGCTCAAACCGCCGGGCCCGGCCGTCACCGAGCCGCGTTTCGACGGCACCACGTTTCTCACCGCCGACGGCCTCGACCTTCCCGTACGCACCTGGCGGCCCCGGGACGCCGAGCCCGGGGCGGTCCTGGTCGCGCTGCACGGCTTCAACGATTACAGCAATTATTTCGACGTTCCCGGCCGCCATCTCGCACAGGCGGGCATCGTATCCTATGCCTACGACCAGCGCGGCTTCGGCGGCGCGCCGCACCGCGGTCTGTGGCCGGGCGCCGACGCCTTCGCCGACGACGCCGCCCTGTTCGTCCGCCTGGTTCGCGCGCGCCATCCCGGCCTGCCGGTGTACCTGCTCGGCACCAGCATGGGCGGCTCGGTCTCCCTCGTCGCCATGACGCGCGCGCACCCGCCTGCCGTGGACGGCGTGATCCTCACGGGGGCCGCCGTGTGGGCGCGGCGCACCATGCCGTGGTATCAGCGCGCCGCCCTTGCCGTCGCCACCCATACGTTTCCCTGGATGACGCTGACGGGGCGCGGCCTCGGCATCAAACCGTCCGACAACAACCCCATGCTGCGCAAGCTCTCGCGCGATCCGTCGGTGATCAAGGAGACCCGCATCGATGCGATCTACGGGCTCGTTGATCTGATGGACCGCAGCCTGGAGGCGACGAAAGCCCTCAAGGCGCCGGCGCTGATCCTATACGGCGAGAAGGACGAGATCATCCCCGCCGGGCCGACCTATGAGATGTTCCGCCAAATCCGGCGCGCCGCCGATCCCGATCAGCGCTTGGCCGTTTACCCGCTCGGCTACCACATGCTGTTGCGCGACCTGCAGGCGGCTACGGTGCTCGACGATATCGCCGCCTGGATCGGCGACCGCCGGACGGCCCTGCCCTCGGGCGCGGACATCCGCGCGCTCAAGGTCATCGCGCGCAAGTAGCGCACGAGTTGAAGGACGCGTCTTCTTCAGATCAAACGCATGCGTTTGAGGCGAAAGAGCATCTCGAAGGATGGAGGTCCGTAAAACGGATGATGGATTTGCTCAGTCGGGAACGATATCGAACGCAACGCTGATGCGCGTGCCCGCGCCGCCGTAGGGCACCGTGTTGTGATAAAAATACGCCGGGAAGAAAACCAGCAGGCCCTCTTGCGGCCGGATACGCTCGACGAGGGGTTCGCGCGCGATCGCGATCTCGTCATCGGGGCGGCCGAATTCGATCCACCCGGCGAACCCGGGATCGTCGGCGCGGATATCGTCCGGCGCGGACGCGTAATACACTCCGCTCAGCCAGGCCGACGGATGAGTGTGCGACACCTGATGGCCCTTCTCGCCCATCACCACCGCCCACACGTTGAGCCGCCAGCGCGCGGGCCGGCTCGCGACGAACGGATGGCCCGGATCGTCGCCCAGGGCCGCGATGTAGCCGCGAACGGCGGCCGCGACCACCCGCTCGAAATCCGCGACCGGCCCCTTGGGCTCGCTCAGGAGATCGCCGGTATGCCCGCCGAACCGGGTCGCGTTCACACTGGCCGATTTCACCAGGGTCGGATGGTCGACCACGTGCGCCCGCAGGGCCGCGTTGAAGGCATCGAGATCGGAATAGCCGGGGGGCGCCTCGATCAGGCGCGGGCTCAGGAAGCGCGCGCAATCGAATAAAACCCGCGCCTCGTCGGAGCGGCCCATCTCGTGCAGCACGACGCCCTTGAAGGCGAGGGTGTCGACATCGCCCGGATAGGCCCGCAGGACCGACTCGCACACCGCGAGCGCGCCCGCGTGATCGCCCCGGCGCATCAGGGCGAGATAGAGATCACCGTAAATCTCCGGATCGTCCGGCTCCAACGCAATGGCGCGCTGAAGGCACGCCTGGGCGTCCTCGTGCCGGCCGCGCTTGGAGAGCGCCTCGCCGAGATTGATGTGCGCGGTGACCAGATCGGGGTCGATCTCCAGGGCCCGGCGGAAGGCCGCGATCGCCGTGTCGGTTTCGCCCCGGTCGGCCAGGCTGCAGCCCAGGCGGTTGTGGGCCGGGGCATAGCCGGGATCGGCCGCGAGCGCTTGTTCGTACAGATCCGCCGCGCCGGCCGGATCGCCGCGCGCCTCCACCACCATGCCGAGGCTGCAGAGCGCCTCGGCGGCGCCGGGATCGAGCGCGAGGCATCGGCGCAGGCAGGTTTCCGCGTCGCCGAGCTTTTTTTGCTTGCGGTAGAGATCGCCGAGCGCCAGCAGCAGTTCCGGCATGTCCGGGCGCAACGCGAGCGCGCGGCGCAAGGCCGCCGCCGAGTCCTCCAGCCGCCCGAGCCCCTCGAGCGCCAGGCCGAGCAGGCTGTAGGCGTGGACGTGATCGGGCGCGAGCGCGGTCACTTTTTCGTAGCCCGCCGCGGCCGCGGCTAGGCGGCCGGCATGATGGTGATCGAGGGCCTGTTCGAGCAGGGCTTGCGGATCGCCGGTCATCGCGTTCGACATGGTTTTAAGTATACCGGATCGAGGGCCGATGCGGCATGACAATGATCAAGAGAATGTCGGCGTCAAGCGAACGGTCGGAACAGGCCCGGGCCGAGCTCCCGCCGGGCGCGCGCCAGCAGCGGCGCGGCCGTTTCGGCGAACGCGGCGTGTTCGGCGGGCGTCAGCGCGATGATTTCGTTTTGCGCCGGATCGAACTTTGCGAGCAGCCGCGCATCCTCGGCTTCGGCGAGCGCCCGTTGCGCCACGCTTGCCTCGGTTGCCGCGCGCGCGACGGCCGCCTGCACCGGGGCGGGCCAGGAGGCGAACAGCGCCGCGTTGCAGAACAACAAGACAACCCCGAAGATGTGGCCCGTCAGCGTGATGTAGCGGTGGTGTTTCGCCATGCCGAAGTTGACGATGCTGGTGAGCGGATTTTCCTGCGCGTCGACGGCGTCCGAGCCGATCCCGGCGAGGAAATCCCGGATGTCCATCGCCACCGGCTCGAACCCCATGGGCGCGAACACGTCCGCCAGGAAATCGCTCATCTGGGTTCGCAGGCGCAGGCCCTTGCAATCCGCCGGCGTGCGGATCGGGCGGACTTTGTTGGTCAGGTGGCGAAAGCCGTTGTCCCAAAAGCCGAGAACGCGAAACGGCGTACTTTCGAGCACGCGGTTCTTGAAGAAATCTCCGAGATCGCCGTCCAGCGCGGCGAAGAGTTTCGCGCGGTTCTCGATCAGAAACGGCAGCTCGAACAGCCTCAGCTCCGGCACCGCCGCCGAAAACCGGATGCTGGCGATGGCGCTCACGGCATAGTCGCCATGCTCGACCAAGCCCGGCAGGTCGCCGGATTTGCGGCCTTGGCTCAGGATATCGGGCTCGAAATCAAAATCGAGCACGCCGCCGAGTTCGCGCGCGAGCGCGCCGCCGAAGACATGCGCGGCGCGGGTGTGAATCGAACCCGCGCCCTGATACCCGCCGAACGTGAGGTGAAACGAATCCACGAAACGCGCCTTATCCCGAACCGACCGTCAAACCGCGCGATTATGGGCGTCGCCCGCCCACAAGAGCCCGCGAGAACCCGCAAGAGTATGAGGGGCAGGCGCTCGAATGGCCAGTGGAACCGGGCCGCTTGCCTCGATGGCGTCTAATACCGTAATGTCCCGGGCAACGCGCACCCGTAGCTCAGCTGGATAGAGCGCTGCCCTCCGAAGGCAGAGGTCACAGGTTCGACTCCTGTCGGGTGCGCCACCCCCTCATCCACCAGTTCGTGTGATCCGCTACGACGGACAATGCCGCACGCAGGAGAAGGTTCTAGACAGCTTTCGACGTGCTGAGGACGAGGGACGATGCGAGAACTACGGCGTCTCTTCCAGCGGCCATACCTCGACAACACCATGCGCAACAGCGCAGGGGGTTTGCGACACCATAGCTATCGCCTCCGACAGATTGGCCGCTTCGATCACAGCGAAGCCGGCCACCGGCAATGAAGACGACATGAACGGACCATCCACGGTTTCGACCTGAGCGGCATCAGGGTTGCGCACCTGCGTGGGGGTACCGGCAATGCCCATTAACGCTCCTTTCGCGCGCAGCTTTTCGTCGTACGCGTGGGCTGCATTTCGAATTGCCGTCGCAGTACGGTCGTACCCTTCACGGTCTCCATACCCGATAGTCACGAATTTTGGCATGCGTTATCCTCCTTCAGGGTGTCAATGTGGCACCGCCTTCACCAGGAAGCGATACATCGTCACTGCGATATCTACTGCTCTTCGGATCGTGCGGCACGCACTTGACCCGGCAGCACGCAAAGAACCGCTCTCCTTCTCCTTGGGATAACGCTGTTGCCTCGACTCAATGAGAACGCCGTTTGTCTGCGCGCATCTACGATAACTCAACAGGAACGTCGCTCCATAAGTTCAAAATATCCAGTGGGTTTAGCTCGATAGCGTACCATAGCATACCGTATCGCGCTTTTCGGATGAGCACCTAAATTGCTCCGAAGGCAGAGGTCACAGGTTCGACTCCTGTCGGGTGCGCCGCTTCGTTCATCATCATCCGCGCAAAAAAAGCCGCCGGGGGTACCGGCGGCTTAGTTTTGTGGGATGGGGGAGTTTGATTATTATTGTGGGGGAGGGATTCCGGTAGCGCGCGGTGAGTCTCCTCAGGCCTGCTCTTCCAACGCATTGGCGGTTTGAACGATGATCTCGGTCGCGGTCGCGGCATCCTTGAAAATCGCATTTTCTTCCACCGTGACCTGCATGCGGGTCGCGTTCGGCGTCAGCGGCTCCAAGTCGATCGAAATTTCCCGGTCGATCGCTTTCGCCGTAATCCGCCGGTTGCGCTCGACTTGTTTATCGCCGGTGATTTCCATCTCCATTTTCGTCAGGGTCTCGAGCACCGCGTGGCGTACCCGCTCGGCCGGCATGGTGAACGTTTTATAGGCGACGCCGCTGAGCGTATGACTGATGCCGGTTCCAGCGGCGGTGCCCGCGCCGGCGCCCAGCACCGTCACGCCGGCACCGCCGCAGCCCTGAAGGGCTACCATAACGGCAACAACGGTTGCCGAAACGACTTTGCGGCGGAGCATTAATAGTAGCCTTCGTTATGCGTTTCCTGTCTCATTTCGTTGAAGGTCTCGCCCCAATTGACCCGCCAGACGCCGTCGCCCAGGCGGCAGGCTTTCTGGTAGGTTTCCAGCACGGTGCCGGCGGCGAAGGCCTGCGCGGTATAAACGCGGCAGAGGCCTTGCCCGCCCGGCTGCGCGGAATGCAGGGGCGTCAGAAGATAGCGGACGTTGCTTTCGCGGTTGTCCCACACCGCCGCGAGGCCGTCCGAAACGTGATTGAGGATTTGCCTCACGCAGACGCGGTCGGCTTCATCCATCAGCCTGCCGATGTTGCCCGTAACCAGCAGCGGGGACGCCGGGGCGCCGGATAGTTTTTTCGCAATCTTGCCGTGCTGGCACTTAACGACCCGCACGATGCCCTTGTCTTCGTCGGCGGCGGCGGCGGCGCCCGGCAGCTTGGTCGAGGCCAGGCGCTCGAGCGGACCGGCATTGGCCAGGGATATCCCCAGCAGAAGCAGGAAGAGAATCGCCGTGACGGCGATAACCACCCGCAGACCCGCCATCAGGAAAGAGTTTTCCGCGAACGGATACGTCGAATCACTCGAGTCATGCTTGTCTTTAGGCATCGCTTTCCCTCCCGTTTTCGACGGATTCGGCGCCTTTCAGCTGCACACCGTCGAACGCATGCAGCCGGTTGGTTGCGATAATCAGCATTAAATCATGGAGATAATCCCCGCCGCGTTCCGAATAACGCGTAAGCGTTTCGGCCAGGCGCATCCCGGCGATCTCGGCATGTCGCCGGCGTAACGACGCCCGGTCCGCGCGAAATTTTTCATAGGCTCCGTGCGTGTTGAGGTTCAGGGCATACGCAGCGACCGACTCCGCCAAGCCCTCGAAGGCACGCACGCGAATTTTCGTTTCCTCGGACCGTCCCGTCGGGCGGAGTCCCCTAATGAGGTCGGTCGTGCGCTGCCCGAACAGGGCATTGCCTATCATGGCAAAACGCGACGTGCCCCAACCGCTTTCGATGGCCGCCTGGGCAATCGCCAGCGACGGCGGCACGATATCGGCCCGGGCAAGCAGCGCATCGATATCGTCCCGGCTCCGGTAGTGCCGGTACAGGGCCTTGAGATGCATCCGCTCGCGCTCGGTCAGGGCAGTATCTTCGTCGAGCTTTTCTTTCAATCTCAGGACATAACGGCGCTCGCACACGATCCGCTCGTTGTTTTGCAGGATCGCCGGCAGAATCGTCGAGATGAATATGGCTTTTCGCGCATCGACGCCGTCGATCTTTTCGATGTCCGGCGGCAGGCTCGCCAGAATCAACCGGGGCACCGAGCTGGTGCGGTTGCGGATGCTTTCCAAATCGTAATCGCTCCGCTCGAACACCGCTTGCAACATGGCAACGTTTTGCGCCTCGATAATCTTCCAGCGGCGGGCGTCGGCCCGAACGGCGCGAAAGATCGAACTGCCGTCCACGGCGGCTTTATCGGCACAGACGAGCTGGAGGCCCGCCGAGTCGGCGGCGACCTTTGCGTCGTCGCCGCACGCGGCGATCAACATGCAAAGCGCCAGCGCCAGCAATACTTTCCCGGGACGGAAAAATTTCCGGCGGTTCGTGTCAGCAGGGTAGGCCACTCGGTATACGCTCGTTCCGTTACACCATACGAGCTTCACCATACGGGCGGCTGCGGCGTCCGTGTTGCGACAAGTCTCTGTCAAATTTAGGGCGCGCGCGGTTCGACGCCACAAGAAAGTCACAGAAAAAACGTTTTATTTCAACTGGTTATAATAAAATCCGCCGAATCGGATCATGATTTCCCGGAACCGGGGACGGTTCCGGGAAATCATGCGGTTTGTTCTAGGCAGCGAGCGGTATGCGCGCCGTGATCCTCAAACCGCCGCCCGACGCGCCCCCGGCAACGGCCGTGCCGCCCATGAACTCGATATTGCGCCGGACGACCCAGAGTCCGACCCCTAAATGATTCGACCGGTTTTCGCCACCCGCTTGCGTATCTTCGAGAACGTCCGACTCTTCGTATGATTCGCTTTCGGGCGGTTTCGAGCCTTCGTATCGGGCCTGGCGTTGCGAAAAATAGCGCTCGAAAATTCGGCTCCGGTTTTCTTCCGGCACACCTGGCCCTTCGTCCTCGACCGTGAGGACAGCGTCGCCGGAGTCGGTTTGCAGCGACACCTCGATCGTGCCTCCCGACGACGAAAAGCTGATGGCGTTCTCCAAGAGATTTTCCAACACGGTTTCGATCATATCCTCGTTGGCGTTCACTAAAATACCGGATGTTATGGCGGTGGTGATGCCGATGCCGCGATCTTTTCGCGAATCGGCATAACCGGCGCAGATATCGCGCACCAGCGCGGAGATATCGGTCTTTTCCAGTTTCGGGTTCATCAATTCCGCCAGCGTTTCGTCGATCCGCCGGGCCGCCGAAACCAGCGAATCCAGCCGCGCCACCGAGTGTTCGATCAGTTCGACCCCGCGCCGACCCCGCACGTCACCGGCCGGCAACGACCGACGAATCCCCTCGATGGACTGGGAGATAACGGCAAGCGGCGCTTTCAAGGCATGCGCGTTTTCTTCCGCCGTTTGCCGGATGGCCTCTTCCGACTCCCGCAACGTGAAAACGAGACGGTCGAAATCGAGCGCAACGTTTGAAAGCTCGGGAATTTTATTCTGCTCGGCGAACGACGATTCCTTCCCCGTGCGTGTCCGGATATTGCGCGCCACCGCCTGGAATCTTTGCAGGCTGCGCCAAATGCTCAGGAACATCATGATCACGATGACGGCCATCGCCGTGTAGATGACGAGCGCTATGCGAATCTGCGGCGTCTTCCAATAAGGCTGGCCGAGCGAGGAGAGAAAAATATCCCCGGCCAGTTGCGAGGTGATCACGACCCAGCAACCGGATTGCATGTTCACGGGCGTCAGCGACGTCAGGACTTCGTTCTTGCCCGTCGGATTCGTATACCGGTACGCCAACGACGCATCCCCTTCGCAGGTGCCGCGGAGTTGATCGAATATCCCCGCCTCGACGAGTTCCATCCGCTCGCGGTCAAGCAAGGCGGCCGGTACGATCGGGTACGATGCAACGTAAAAGAACGTGTCCGTGCCCGATTTCCCCGACGGGCGGAACAGAAGCCTTATTTTCGTCCTGTCGCTGCCGAGCCGTTTGATCACCTCTTGCACGGATTGCGGCGATTCTTTCTGAAAGGCTTCCAAATACGGATGGAGGCTACGGGCGATCAGGCGGCCCTCTTCCTGCACGCTTTTTAAAAGCAGAAGATTCTTATCCTCGTCGGCGCTTTGAAACTGCGTGTACAGAATGGCCGGAACGGCCACGAAGGTCACCAGCAGAATAAAAAGTTTTGTCGCGAACGAACGCCATATTCCCATAACGAAAGCGGTATGCCTATGAATTTCCCGCGGGTTCATTCTTCCAGCGGTATCCGAAGCCGGGATAGTTTTCTATCTGGTCGAATTCCGGATCGATGTCGCGAAACTTTTGCCGTATGCGCTTAATGAAGGTTCTTACGTTGGAGCGATATCCCTTATCGCCGACGCCGGCGGCGAAATCCTTTCCATGCACGAGATCATAGATTTCCCTATAGCGTACGTCGTTTCCTTCATGAGTCGCCAGATAGTGGATGATCTTGAATTCGGTCAGGCTGAGGTCCAATTGACTTTTCTTCCAATAAGCCCGGCTGCTTTCCAAATGCAATTCCATATTACCCAGGTTCAAAATACCGTTTTGCCGGTCAGCGCCGGGCTTGGCAAGGCGGTCGTTTTTTTTCGCGAGCGACAGTTCTATGCGCTTGAGCAAAATGGCAAAGCTGCGCGACTTTTCGACGAAATCCACGGCGCCGCCGAGCAAGGCGGTCTCCTCGTAGATTTGGTCGCTCAATACCGTGAGAAAAATAACCGGTATCGACACGTCGTTTTTTCGAAGTTGCCGGAGCACTTCGATGCCGTTCATTTCCGGCATCTTCCAATCCAGAAGAACGAGATCGGCCTGATCGTTGTCCGTCAAATAGCCGAGCGCGGACGCGCCGTCGTCGAATCCGACGACCTTGAAGCCGCCGTCGAGCAAATTCTGTTCCAACGGTTCACGGAACATGCCATCGTCATCGACAAGAACGATGCGGCCCCGTTCAGTTTGTACGTTAGGTTCTGTCGGCAAGGTTTTCCTCTCTGATGCGGCCGATGCAGGATTTTATCACTTCGTCATCCTTTGGGCCCTTGGCTGCCTTGGCATCGTATGACAATACTCGATACGTTTTCGTCTTGAGATCCTGATAGAAAAAAATGTCGATCGAACATTCATTCGTCTTGTAACTCCATACCGTGGCCGCCGAAACCTTGCGCTCGGCGCCCGGTTTTCCCATCAAGTCCCGGACCGCGCTCTGATCCAGCCCGATGAACGTACCCGGGCTCATGGCCAACGTGGGCTTTTGTAACGTCGTCTCCATCTCCGGCGTAGTATTCATGAACGGCCAATTGTTCTGAATATCCAAACACGCCGACAGCGTCACGCCCGTAAATATCAGCGGCATAACAGTCCGGATCAGAAATGCGGCGACAGGCATGGTAAGTCAGTCGGTTTAAAATATGGCGGCAAATCAAAAGCATGATATCCGATTTCGGCTTGGCGGCAATGCCCTAGGAAACAAATCCACCCCAAAACCCATGGATTATCGCGGATTATCGCCTGCAGCGGCGTCAGGGTTCCTGCAAAACACCGCGCCGGCGCAGGTTCGATTGAAAATCGGCCAAAGCTTCCGGGAAACCATTCAAAATAATTTTTTCCTTATTTTCAGCGCCGTTCCGATCCCGCCATATCAGCATGGCCTGCTGCGCGCTTTGCAGAAGACCAATGATGGATTTGGCCTGCGCCCCCTGCCACCGGGCGCGATAGGCGGGATCGAGCCCGGCGGGCGATAACGGTTTCCCGTCGATCTCCAGGCGGACCGGCGAACCGGGATCGGCGATACCTCGAATTTCGATCGTTATGTCGAACGCATCCGGTTTCGTTTGCATGATTCTCATAACACTACCGCTTCTTTCCGGACCGGCCGAGGGTGGCGGGCTTTCCAGAGAACAGTTTTCCCTGTTCGTCACCCTGTCCCACCAGCACGTCACGGCCCAACCGCCCGAAACCTTGAAATACCGCACATAATCGGCGCCGGCGATCGTCGGCGCCAAGATCCACGCGAATGCCGCCAAAAACCCGAGCCGCCGCAGCCGTTTGAAGAGCAATACTCTAGAGGGGGGGTGCATGAGAAAATTCGATATAAAATTGAAAAAAAACAGACACGCGCCGAGTCACGCGTGCCTAAAATAAGGAAAAACCGTCAACAAGCTGGCGCTTATTTTTTCGTCGCGGCGCCGCGCTTGCGGTCCAGCAGGCCCTGTTTCATATCCCCTTGCAATTGCCGGCGAAGAAGGTCGGCCTCCGCGTTCTCTATCTTTTTGCCCGCGAGAATATCCTCGACGGAAACCGACTTTCCGTAGAATCCCTGATTCAAATCGCGATCGACGACGATCTTGGATCCTTTCAGGGTGGCGCCGGCATAAACGCCTTTGCTGATAACGAAATACCGCATGCCGGTATTGCCTTCGACGGTTGCCATGGACCGTACGCCGGCGGAATTCGCCCCGGCCGAAGCGTTGGCTTCACCGCCGACGGTGACTTCACCCGTCAACATGGCTTCCAAGGTTTTCTCGTTCATCACCGTGACGGCGACTTGAGCGGACTCGAATCCCAATTGCGGGCCGAAGCTGGCACCACCGACCTTGAAGAATGCCGGATTGCTCCATTGACCGGTCTTTATGTCCTTGACGAGCAAGACGGCCTTACCGCCTTCTCCGCCGATCCCGATACCGCCCTTCAGAAGTTCGGGCACGATCAAAATACCGCGGCTTTTGGAGACGTAGGCGCGAAAGGCCGCCGAGTCTTCATGCGTCTTGAATGTCTTGACCGACATGACCGCCCGCTCGACAAGCTCTTGCGCTTCGGACGCCGGCGTCGCGAGCGCGCCGAACGACACCAGCGTGGCCAGGGCCATGAATCCGACAGTCGTTTTCAGGTGTGCAAACATGCTGCGTCCTCCTTTTCTTGACTTGAACTTACGCCGCGCTTTTCGTTACGCCACGGCCAGACGCGCCGCCTGTTCAAGCTTCAAAAGAGGGGACCGGCTCCCAACGTCGCACCGTGAGGGGGGAGAGTTGGGGTGAGGGGGGAGACCCACGATACGCGCGGGGAGCCGGAATACTTCATCCAGGAGACACGAGACGCCGGAAATTTTATCCGTACGGCTGTGTACCGATTTAATTATAAGAGAAAGCCGGGGACGCGGCTGCTCGTCGGCGATGGACCGGCAGACTTCCCGGATCAACCGCCGCGTGAGCTTCCGCTGTTCCGCGCTGTCGCCCACATGGGGGCCGATATAGAAAAATCCGACGGCGCCGCCCGGCACGGGGCCGACGAAACCGATATCGTTGAGCGCTTCGAAGATGATCTTATGAGCTCGAGCCGCCGCCAGACCGACGATTCGGAACGAATAAAACGAAAAGGGCAGGCGTGCCGAGCTGAGCATAAAGAGCGTGCGGTCGATTTCCGCCAAAAACTCCCGGCGCCACGACAACCTTTCCGTCAACCCACCCGCGTTCAGGGCCTTTTTGCAAACCGATTGATAGGCCTCGCGGGGATCAAGCACGGTTTCATGTTCCGACAACTCATAACTCATGACCAAACCTCTTAAGTGTGCAGAAGGCCGTCTCTGAATTCCCCTGCACCGTACCTGAGCCGTTCGATGTCGTGTTGAATCAAAGTTGGGTCAAAGTTGTGGCAACGCCCTACGATTTCGGGCTTTTGACGCGACTTATACGAAAGGATTAGTCCGCGTCGTCAACCGAAGCGGGCCGCGCGGTTTTTTCCAAGCCGTATCGAACGACGTTACTGCACGGCGTCCGGTTTCGACGGATCACCGCCCTCGATTCCGACCTGATTCTTGT
>JBBDTH010000035.1:0-9588 GCA_040904505.1 Rhodospirillales bacterium
CCGCAAGAGCGCTCCCGAAGCGTAATGACATCCTAAGGGTTCCTTTTGTCTTGCAACACGGATTATCCCTGTAACCCTTTCTGAAACTAGCAACTTTCCGCCGCCAGCGCAAGCAAGCGGTGGTGGTGCATCGGCCCGAAGGGTTTCCCGTCCCCCGGCCGCCGAGGGAATAAATTGATACTGCCGGAGTCCTGATAAACAGGGCTTTTATGCCTAAATTAAGGCCGCTACTGGCAAAAAAGCCCTGAAATCAGCGAATTATTCTCCTGACAACCATGAGCGTCATCAGGAACTGTTTTGGGTGCCATCGAGATCCCGTCAAAAGGCCGGCGAAAGCGCAATTGCTTTGGGGATACTTGGCGGCAAACCGCCGTGAAAAGGCTGGCCCTCGTGATTGTCGCCGCCGCATCGGTAATCGCCGTTCAGGGACGCGCCGAGAGTCCTCCGGTTAACACGGCGCCGCGCCCGGGGCTGAGCGCCGGGGAAATGCAGTCGTTGATACAAGCCTCCCAGCGCGGGGACGAAATCGCTTTGCGCGCGATCGTGATCGCTGCGATCGCCAGGGATTCCGGAAATGCGAGTGTTGTGATTAGCCACGCCGTTAGCGCGGTACCGGCATACGCGGACTTCCTTGTCGAATCGGCGAGCCGGGTATTCCCCGATCTTACCAAGCGACTGGCCGCGGCGGCAAAAGAAGTTCGCGAAAAACAACAGGCTCGTGTTCCGCCCCTGCCTTCTGACGCGCCGCCCGAACCGTCTGCGGAACCCGAACCGGTAAAACCCGAAAGGAATTGGTCGGGCGAAACGGCGCTCGGCGGCAGCTTCAGAAGCGGTACGGTGCGATCCGTAAACGCCAATGCCAACTTTAAACTTATCTATAAAACCGGGCCCTGGCAGACCGAAGGCGTCGTCGACTTCGACTACGATCGCAGCAATAGCGTTACCAGCACCCAGCGCCTGCGTCTCAAGGGCAAACCACGCCGCGATATCACCGAGCGGCTCTACGGGTTCGGTATTGCCGAATATGAAGACGATCGGTTCAGCGGTTTCGATTATCAGGTTACCGAAGGCGTCGGTGTCGGTTACCGCCTTATCGAATCGCCGACCTTCAGGGTGGACGTCGAAGGCGGCCCTTCTTTGCGCCAAAGCAAGATCGAACAATCAAAAAATATCAATCATGAACTTCTTGGCCGGTTAGCGACCAATATCGCGTGGGAAATGTCCGACACGGCGAAATTTACCAACGAAACGGCGCTTTTGTTCTCGAAAAACACGATCGAGGTCGAAAGCGCCTCCACGGCTTTCATACAAGACAGCACGGAAACCCGAAACGTTTCGGCCCTTGATATGAAGATCATCGGCAATCTCGCCGCCCGGCTTTCTTACGAAGTAAGTTTCCGGCCCGATCCGCCGCCCAACGGCAAGGTTACCGAAATGTTCGGCAAAATTTCTTTGGTGCATAGTTTTTAAAGGCTGGGGGGCGTGTGCCACAAATTACTCACACGATTTTATTGTCCCCCTGACTCATAGTTTCATCTCACGGGCCGACATACGGACCAACGCTGCGTAACTTCCAACCGGAGGATCAGAATGTTGCTGCCCCATACGTTTCACCCGTCGATTGTCCGGGCCAACGATATCCGAGGTATTGTCGGCGACACTCTTCACGAGCTCGATGCCTATATAATCGGTCGCAGCCTTGCGACCATGATCAGCCGTAACGGCGGTAAAATGATCGCCGTCGGCAGAGACGGCAGGGATGAGTCCCGGACTCTGATGGAGGCGGTCTGCGAGGGCATTGCGGATTCGGGGATCACGGCGGTTCAAATCGGTTTGGGGCCGACGCCGATGCTCTATTTTGCCGTTCAGCATTTCGGCGTCGACGGCGGCATTCAAATCACGGGGTCGCATAACCCCGCCGGATACAACGGGTTCAAGATGTTGATCGGGCCGCATACGATGCACGGTGAAGTGCTGCAGGAACTGGTCCGCATCGCCGAAAGCGGCGATTTCGCCGCCGGCAACGCCCCGCAGGAGTACCGGTCGATTTCCGACGATTATGTCGAGGCGCTTCTGAGTCGAGTCGGGGATTGCGGCGCGCTGCGCTGTGCCTGGGATCTGGGCAACGGCGCCGTCGGAGTGGTGCTGTCGCGCGTCGTCGAACGGCTCGACGGCCAGCATGTCGTCATCAATGACGTTATCGACGGCGCCTTTCCGGCTCATCATCCCGATCCGACGGAGGAAAAGAATCTCGATGACCTGAGGGCCTTGGTGAAAACGGATCGGTGCGATATCGGTTTCGCCTTCGACGGCGATGGGGATCGTCTCGGTATTGTCGATCGCTTCGGCCGCATCGTTTGGCCGGACCAATACCTTGCTCTGCTGGCCCGTTCGGTGCTGAAGAAGCTGCCGGGTGCGAAAATCATCGCCGATGTCAAGGCGAGCGACGCTTTATTCGAGTCCATCGCCAAGGCCGGCGGTCAACCCGTGATGTGGAAAACGGGTCATTCGCTTATCAAACGGAAAATGCAGGAAATCGGCGCACCGCTCGCCGGTGAAATGAGCGGTCATGTGTTCTTCGCCGATCGTTGGTTCGGTTTCGACGACGCCCTGTACGCGGCGTTGCGTGTTCTGGAGGTTCTTGAAGAAGAAGGCATCACGATGGATGCGTTCTTCGACCGCTTGCCGAAAAAAGCCAACACACCCGAAATCCGATTGTTGTGCGACGACAACATTAAATTCTCGATCGTTAGCGCCATACACAGCGAGATCAATGGCGCGGGCGCCAAGATGATCGATATCGACGGTATGCGTGTTAAATCCGGCAACGGCTGGTGGCTTCTGCGCGCTTCCAATACGCAACCCGCGCTTATTGTCCGCTGTGAAGCGAACGATGCGGAATCGCTGTTTCGGGTCAAAAGCGAACTGGCGAGTGTCTTGAAACGGATTGGCGTCAATCACGCCCCTCTCCTGTAACGACGGCACGCCGCATCGAATCGGCATTGTGCGTCGTATGCGAAGTGACGGCGAACACTCAGGAGCTCGCGAACAAGATTTCGGCCATATACCGCCATTAGGCGTTGCATTTGCCGATTCTGGAATGGCAGGGGCATATTACGAGCCTGGCGACCCCTTATAATCCGTCATATCTCGAACGCGGCGCGGTGTACCGCTACACCATGAATCATGTGGTCGAGCCCGACGATCCGTGCGAGATGTTTCCCATGGAACTTCACGATCTGTCGGCTTAAGGGGGATTCTTTACGGATTTAGCGGAACCATCATCGAGTTCAAGCGTTTATACCTTAAACGGTGTCCCCACTCTCATGAGGTAGGGGGCGTGTAATCAATTAAGGAGTTTAAAAAATGCTGTATTGGGCTCTTGTATTTTTCATCGTCGCGGTTGTTGCCGGCGTGTTCGGTTTCGGGGGGATTGCGGCGGCTTCAAGCGGGATCGCTCAGGTTCTGTTTTTTATATTCGTCGTTATCTTTATTATCAGTCTCATTTTCGGGCTACGGGGACGCCGCGGACAGCCGCCGGTCTAAACCGGAAAATTCTCGAGCGGCCTCGCCGGCTGAAGAGTAAACCCGTGCGGACGATTCGGAACGTTCGAAGGATGCCTCACGTATTCGCTTGCGGGTGGTACTGATAGAGCCAGGTCTCGGTCAGTACGGTATTGCCGTCGCGCAGATAACAGCGCAGTTCCACCGGCTCGGTGCCGTCGACGGTGAAATCGAACTGCGCGCGCCAATGGCCCGGCACATCGTTCGGCACCGCCTCGGTGAAGATGTACGAAAATTTTCCCCGCGTTGCGCTCAGCATCGGCTTCGGCAACGTGCCCATCGGCAGCTTGGCCAGCGGCCCGCCGAGGAACTCCACCATGAATTTGCGCACGTCCTTCGGCCGCGGCTGTCCCGGCTGGCCGCCGTTGCCGAGCCGGGTTGCCACGCAGCGCCCGAGGCTGCCCGGGTACGGCTCGTCGGCAAGCCAGTGCAGGCGGTAGGCGATCTCGATGTGAGTGCCGGCGCCGTGCGGCGCATCCGGTATCCACATGGCGCAGATATTGTCGTGAATCTCGTCGTCGGTCGGGATTTCGATCAGCTGCACCTTGCCTTTGCCCCAATCGCCACGCGGCTCGACCCACGCGGACGGACGCTTCTCGTATTTCACGCCGTCCAGATAGCTATTGAAGTTGCGGTCGCGCTGCGACAGGCCGAAGCCGCGCGGGCGATTATCGAGAAAACTCGAGATGGTGGTCTGCTTCGGGTTGTTGAGCGGCCGCCAGATCCGCTCGCCGGCGCCGGTCCATAGGGCAAGGCCGTCGGAATCGTGCACCTCCGGGCGCCAGTCGATCATGGTCTGCTTGGCAGTCTCGGAGAACCAGTACATCGAGGTGAGCGGCGCCAGGCCCAAGCGCTCGACCGCCCGGCGCGGATGGATGTCGGCCTCGATGTCCATGATCACGCCGGAGGTCCGGCGCAACAGGAACCGGTAGGCGCCGGCGACCGACGGCCCGTCCAGCAGGGCATAAACGGTGACCGGCTCGTCCTCGCTTTTGGCCGGCTCGAACCAGTAGGCGATGAAATCGGGGAACTCTTCAGGCCCCGCGCCGCCGGGTGCCAACGCGATGCCGCGCGCCGACAGGCCGACCTGACCAAGCTCGCCGACGCCCCGGAAATAGGAGGCGCCGATGAAGGTCACCCACGGCTCGACCTTATCGAGATCGCCCTTGCGGCGCGGCTCGTGCAGCCAGAAGCCGGCAAAGGCCGACGGTTCCTGGCCGAGCCCGGCCGCCACGTGGTCGGCGCCGACGGTGAAATAGGTCGGGTCGTACAGCACCTCGCGCGCGGTTGCGCCGTCGATCGCGTGCATCCGGACGGTCTTCGGAAAGAACATGCCGACGTGCTGAAACGAGATCGGAAAAGGACCGTTCCGATAGAGCGAGAATTCCTTGCGGAACCGCAGCTTGCCGTGCGCGTCGTAGTCGATCTTCGATACGATCGACGGATCGGGCCGCGGCGGCTCCCGGTAGGGCCGGGCGGCCAGATCGCGGGCGTGCCGCTTCAGCCGGTCGTAGGAAAACGGTTCGGCCGGGCCGAACGTGAGACCGGTCGCGGCCGCCGCCGGTGCGGCGCCGCCGATCAGCCGGGCGGTGCCGGCGGCAAGGAGGAGCTGTAGGAGGGTGCGTCGATCGAAGGCCGGCATGGTTCCGTTACGTTGCCGCCAAAAGGCATCGGTATACATATAGAGCATCGCCTCGAGATTCAATCGGCCTGCGGTCAGTAAACGCGGCGCGGCATATCGCTACACCATGAACCGTGCAGTCGAACCGACGGCCTGTTCTTGCTCGACGGCACGAATTTTGTGACTTAAGATTCCGAAAAGCGGGGCGGAGATCCTGCGGTTCCCATCACGAACGAAGCGTCGGCAAAAACCCAAGGCGCGTGGTGTATCGACAGGAGGCCTAGGATGTTGTCCGAGACGATCAATTACACCACCGAAGATATCGATTGCCTGCCCCACGGGGACCGGCCGCTCAAGATGCGCCTTTTCAAGCCGGCGGCCGCCGATGCCCGCGGTCTTTGTCCGGCCGTGCTTGATCTGCACGGCGGCGCCTGGACCAAGGGCACGATGGAGTCCTGTTCCCCCCGCGACGCGGTTCTGGCGGGGGCGGGCATTCTGGCCGCCGCGTTGGATTTTCGGCACGCGGGCGACGGCTATCCCACGTCGCTCGTCGATATCAATTATGCCGTCCGTTGGCTGAAGGCCCAGGCGGGCGGCCTCGGCATCGATCCGGCACGCATCGGCATCTGCGGGCAATCGAGCGGCGGGCACCTTGCGATGTTGGCCGCGATGCGCCCGTTCGATCCGAGGTATGGCACGCTTGCGTTGGAAGCGGGCGCGCCGCCGGTGGATGCGACGGTGGCGTGCGTCGGGATGGCGTGGCCGGTCATCAATCCGCTGTCGCGCTACCGCCACGCGCTTCGCTGCCGCCAATCGGATTCCGCGGCCGAATGGGTCAATGATATTCCGGAACGTCACGATCTTTACTGGAAAACCGAGGACGCCATGGCCGAGGGCAATCCCGTGTTGGCGCTCGAGACCAAGGAGGCGGTCCAGACGCCGCCGGCGCTGTGGGTGCAGGGCCGGCCCGACCCGGTGCACGATTACCGAGACCCGGACTCGCCCGTCGACCTCAACGAACCGGAACGCTTCGCACACGCTTACCGCGAGGCCGACGGCGAGATCGAGGTGCTATACATCGAGCAGGCGACGCGCGCGAGCAACACGTCCTTCGATCCGCTTGCCGCGTTTTTCCGCAAGCACTTGGCCGAATAAACGACTGAAAGGAACACGCATTAATGGAATGTCGCATGGATGGGCGCGTCGCGCTCATAACGGGAGGCAGCCGGGGAATCGGCCGGGCGATCGCGCTCAAGTTCGCGGGCGCCGGGGCGGACGTGGCGATTTGCGGACGCCGCGCCGACGTGCTCGAAATCGCGAAAGCGGACATCACCGCCGCCGGGAACGGCCGGGTTGCCACGGTTGTCGCGGATGTAAGCAAGGCCGACGATATCGAAAACCTGATCGGATCGGTCGAGAAGAAGCTCGGACCGGTCGACGTGTTGGTGAACAATGCCGGGTCGTCGAAACACATGCCGTTCGTCGATATCACCGACGACATCTGGATGGCGGATTTTGAGCTTAAGGTTTTCGCCGCCATCCGCACGTGCCGGCGCGTGTTTCCCGGCATGATGGAACGGCGTTGGGGCCGTATCGTGAACGTGCTCAACATCGCCGCCAAGGCGCCGCCGGCGGAGGGCGCGCCGACCGCGGTCTCGCGCGCGACCGGCATGGCGATCACCAAGGTGCTGTCCAAGGAAGGCGCGCCGCATAACGTGCTGGTGAACGCCCTGCTGGTGGGCAGCATCGAAAGCGATCAGAAGCTGCGCCGCTGGGAGGCCTCCGACAAAAGCATGACCTACGAGGAGTTTCTGCTCGACCGGGCGAAGTTGCAGGGGCTGCCCATGGGCCGGATCGGCACGGCCGAGGAATTCGCCAACACGGCGTGTTTCCTGTGCTCGGACGCGGGCTCGTACATCAACGGCGTCGCGATCAACGTCGACGGCGGGAAAAGCCCGGCCGTTTAGGCCGAAAAGCGAGCACGGCGATAAGAATCGACGCCCCGGATTCGGGCACTTAAAATGGCGACACCGCGAACATTCGTTCCAATAAAACCAATAATTACGGCCGTATCGGCAAACCCGGACGGTAAATTTTACAAGGGAGGCACTCGGATGTTTTTACGAACCATGACGACGTGGTTGACGGCGGCGGCCGTTTCGGCCCCGTTTTTTCTTACGACTATGATGTCGATGCCGGATCGGGCTCAGGCCAAGGTGGATTTTTCCGGCAAGCGCATCGTTTGGATCGTGCCGTCGCGCGAGGGCGGCGGCAGCGATAACGTGACCCGGGCGTTCAGCAAATTCTTTCAGCAATACCTGCCCGGAAATCCCAGCATCGTGGTCCGCAACATTCCCGGCACGGGCGGCATTCCGGGGCAGAACACGTTCTGGCAACAAGACAAGGGCGACGGCCTGATGCTGATCACCATGTCGACCTCGCAGATCATGAACCAGATTTTGGGCAACAAGGCGGTCAAGTACGACGTGACCAAATACAAGACCGTGCTGGCCTTGCCGCAGGGCACGTTCATTTACGCCCATCCCAGCACGGGCGTGAAAAGCGCGGACGATATCAGGAAACTGATCGATAGCGGCAAGGCCTACCGTTTCGGCGGGAATGGGCCGACCTCGACGGAGCTGCGCCTGATGATAAGCTGGCATTTGCTCGGCGTTAAGATAAAGCCGCTGTGGGGTATGAGCCGGGGCAAGGCGCGCCAAGCCTTCATGCGCGGCGAAACCGACGTCAATTTCGACGGCGCGGGCACCTTCCTCAAGAAGGTGCAGCCGCTGGTCAAGAAAAACGAAGCGATTCCGCTGTTCGCGTTCGGCATTCAGAATGACGACGACAAATTCGTCCGCGATCCGACCGCGCCGGAGGTGCCGCACTTCAACGAGGTCTATGAGAAGATTCACGGCAAGAAGCTGAGCGGCCCGGTTCGCGATGCCTGGGAGGCGTTGTTCAACATCGGTGTGATGACGTCGAAATCGGTCAACCTCGGCCCCAAGGTCAGCCAGGAAATTTACGATGTCTACGTCGATGCGGCGAAAAAGATGTTCAAGGACCCGAAGTTCAAGAAGATCAAGGAAAAGCGGATCGGCGTTTATGACGTTCTGTTCGGGAAGGCCGCCGACCGGCGCGTTCAAAAATCCGCCACCCCGGACGCCGCGACCCGCAAATGGATCAAGGCGTACCTCAAGAAACACCACGACGTGGACGTTGATATCTAATTAAGGCAAAGAACACGAAGGCGGCCGGCGGCTCGTTCGCCGGCCGTTTTTTTATCCGCTTTCTTACCCGCCGAGCCACCACGGCATCGGCACGAAATTCTGCAGCAGGCCGTCGGGATATTTCAGGGTCAGGAAGTAGGACATCGTGCCGAGGAAGCCGATGGCGATCATGCCGAGCAGAAGATTGCGGACCGGCGAACCGCCGGCCTTGACCGTGATGAACGTGGTGACGAAAGCCATGATCGCCAACGGAAAGCCGATCAGGGCGGTCGCGCCGAGCAGGCCGGCGATCCAAGCCATGTAATGCACGCTGCCGGTCAGGGCCGCGGACGGGTCGTGGTCGAAATCGTAAAAGACCGTACTCGGCTCCGTTTTTCGGGCCTGTTGAACGATCAGGTAGAGCAGCAATCCGAACGTGAGCAGCGAGACGGTGACGGGAAAGATCAGTGCCAGCATTTTCTTTTGCATGGATTCGATGAAAACGTAGACGCTCACCAGCATGAAGAAACCGGTGAAGGCCAGTTGCTTGCCTCGGGCGGTGCCGCCGTGCAGGCCTTTCATATCCTCTTCGCTCGGGTTCGACGGCCGGAACTTGACGGCGGCGTATGTCGAGAGGATGACGAGCGCGAGCAGGCCGAGCGCCACGGGTCGCTGCAGGAACGAAAGCCCGTAGGCCTCGAAGGTGAGGTAGCTCGCCTGCTCCAGGCGCGGGGCGAGGAAAAAGCCGATCAGGAGCGCCGGACGCGGCCAGCCGAAGCGTTTCATCAGCATGCCGAGCGAGCCGAGGATGAACAGCATGATCAGATCGCCCCAGTTGCGCGACGCTTGAAACGCCGCGAAAAAGATCAGCACGATCATGAAGGGTGCCAGCAGGGCGTACGGGATGGTCGTCAGGCGCGCAATCGGCCCCGCGAGGAGGAGGCAGGTTCCCGCGCCGATGATGTTGGCTAGCGCCAGCGACCAGATCATCACGTAGGTGAGATCGAGATTGATCTTCACCATTTCGAGGCCCGGCTGGATATCGACCATGATGAAGCCGCCGAGCAGGATCGCCATGCTGCCGGAACCCGGAATGCCGAACAGCAACGTCGGGATCAGCGCGCCGCCTTCCTTGGCGTTGTTGGCGGATTCGGGCGCCAGCACGCCGCGGATATCGCCGGTGCCGAACGTTTC
>JBBDTH010000036.1:0-9426 GCA_040904505.1 Rhodospirillales bacterium
GATTCCGGGCATGGCCGATGCGAAAGAGGTCGCCGAAGGCGCGCTCGGGATCGAGGGCCTGACGGTCTTGGCGTTGGTGCCGAATTACCGGGGCGCCGAGAACGCCTTCAAGGCGGGCGTTCATAAGATCACGATCCCCATTTCCGTGAGCGAAAGCCACAGCATCGCGAACGTGCGCAAGACCCATGCGGAAATGCTCGACGAGGTTCGCCGGATCTGCGAATTGCGCGATAGTTTACCCGATGGGTATCGACCATCTGTGGAAACGGGCTTGCCGACGGCGTTCGGCTGTTCCATCGAAGGGACGGTCAAGGAATCCCAGGTCGTCAGGCTTGCCGCGGCGGTGGTCGAGGCGGGCGTCGACGAGGTCGGTTTGTCCGATACGGTCGGGTATGCCAATCCCGCGCAAATCAAAAGCGTTTTTAAGGCTGTGCGCGCCGAGATCGGCGACAAGCTCGGCGGCGCGCATTTGCACAACACCTTGGGACTCGGGCTCGCCAACGCCTTCGCAGCCTTGGAGGTCGGCGTGCGGACGTTCGATTCCTCCCTGGGCGGGCTCGGCGGTTGTCCGTTCGCGCCCGGCGCGTCGGGGAATGTCGTGACCGAGGATCTGGTGTTCATGCTCGAGGCGCAAGGATTGCGGACCGGGATCGATCTTGAAAAGCTGATGAAGGTGCGCGACATTGTCGCGCGCGCGTTGCCGGAAGACGAACTATACGGATACGTGCCCGGCGCTGGATTACCGAAGGGTTTTAAGCAAGCGGCCGCGTAAAAACCGCTCAGGGAGAAAATGCCATGTCTTTTACGATTAATCCTTTATCGGAAACTCTCGGCGTGGAGGTCATCGGCCTCGATTTGCGCGCCCCGATCGACGCGGCGACCCAATCGACGGTATTCAGGGCGTTCGTCGAGAATGCGGTCATCGTGTTTCGCGGCCAGGATTTGAAACCCGAACAATTCGTCGAGGCCGCGCGGACGTTCGGCGTGCCCTTGGAACAGTTGTTGACGCGCAATCAGATCGAGGGGTGCCCGTTCGTCAATTCCGTTTCCAATCAGGAAAAGACCGCCGACGGGAAACCCAACCTGTTGGGGCAGACTTGGCACACGGATCATTCGTTCTGGCCGAATCCGCCGATGGCGACGCTGCTGCATGCGATCACGCTGCCGGAGAAGGGCGGCAATACCTGTTTTTCCAACATGCGTTTGGCCTATGAAACCCTGCCGGAATCCTTACGGGCGCGGATCAAGGGATTAAAGGCGGTGCATGCCTATCGGGAGGACCGCAAGCCGCCGTCGGTCGAGGAACGCGCCCGCGCGGAAAAGGAAAATCCCTCCGAGGCGGACGACGGCATGGTGCATCCCGTGGTGCGGACCCATCCGGATACCGGTGACCAGGCGATCTATATCAATCCTTTGAGAATCAAACGCTTTCTCGGTCTGTCGCCGGAGGCCAGCGCCCGCTTGGTCGAGGAATTGACCGAGCACGCCACCCAGGAGAAATTCGTGTACCGCCATACCTGGAAACCCGGCGACTTGGTGATGTGGGACAACCGATCGGTCATGCACATGGCGGACGTCAATTACGACATCACCCAGCCGCGTCTTCTGCACCGTATCATTCTCGAGGGTGACCGCCCGATTTAAGGACGACCCGATCAGGATTTTTATCTGGCCGGAAGCAGGGAGTCGTCATCCGCGTCGGTGCCCGTCGATGTCGAACCGGAAGCGTCGGCGATGAACGCCGCGCGGCCCAACGGCACCAATTTGACGCCGGCCTCCGACAAGGCCGCGTACGCGCGCCGGTTCACGGCATACCGGCTTTGGAAGTAAGTATTGCTCGGCACCCAGTACCGTAAACCGAGAACGATACCGCCGAATGAAAAATCGTGAATCCCGACTTGCGGTATCATGCCTTCGCTGATCTCGCGCGAGCTTTTCAGGGCATTTGCGATGGCCTCGACCGCTTTATCGACGTTTTGATCGAACGCGATCGCGAGTTCGGTTTCGACGATCCTGTTGGTGCTCGAATTCACGATGATTTCGCCGACGATCTGCTTGTTCGGAACGGTGATGCGTTCGCCGTCCTCGCCGATCAGCTTGGTTGCCGCGAGGGACACGTCTTGAACCACGCCGCTGATGTTTTTTATTTTTACCGTATCGCCGACGGTGAAGGGGCGGGCGAGGATGATGGCCAGGCCCGCGCCGTAGTTGGCCAAGGGGCCTTGAAGGGCGAGGGTGGCACCGAACACGGAAGCGCCGGCCAGGGCGACGAGCGGGGCGATGCTGATGCCGAAATTGCCGAGCGTGATGATGACGATCACGACCACGACAAGTATTTTTACCATTCCGGTGATGAACTTGGTCAGGGTCGGATCGAGATCCTTGCGTTCGAAGAACCGTTGAAGCCTGGCGGCGCACCAACCGGCGATTTTGATGCCGATGATGAAGAACACCAGCGCGCCGAGGATTTGAAATCCGTATTTCACGGCGAATTCGATGATGACGTCCGCGAACTTGGTAAGGGCTTGGACCTGTTCTTGCACCGGTGTCTCCTTCGGCAGGCTTTGTCCGAATTATCTTTTCCTATCCGTTTGAGCCTGACAAGGCCCTGATGCGTTGGTGGGGCATCCAGCTATCGGGACTCTGGATCGCCCGGGCGGAGCCTGTCCTCCGGCCGGTCCGGTGGGTCGGGCGATGACGCGAACAGAAAGGGCGAAGCCGCCCGGCAGGCGGCTCCTTCCGGCTAAAACACGCGAGCCCTATTTCGTTTTTTCCGATTTGCCCGCGGCCGTATCGAAGTTGAGAACGAATGGATCGGGCTTGTCCTGCGCCATGACACTCGTTTCACTCTTGTCCAATATGGGAACGAGCGACGAGATCACGAACCATCCGACGAACAAGACGGTAGCCCATACCGGGACGATCGCCGTTATGATCAAGAGTAGGCTTTTTCGCGATTTCCGTTTCAAGCCGTCATCATCATTTTGCAGAGCCATATTTCCCCCCGAAGCCGCATAATTGATTTTTACAACCATAATAAAGCACTACATTTCTGCCCTGCCGCAGACGATTCGTTATGAATTTTTGGAGCGTTTTATCCGCTATTTTATAACGGTCTAAATAGCATTTAATAGCATTTAGCCTAATGACCTAATGGGTCGGCGATTGAGGCGGTAATCCTTTCGCCGATTCCTCTCCCTTGGTTGCCTCCGACTTTGACTGCATCTTTTCCAGCGCCGTAACTTTGTTGATCAGGGCAGTCAAGGTGGCCGTATTTTTTGCCGTTTCCGTTCGCAATCCTTGAATGTGCGCTTTGACGAACTCGACGGAAAGGGCCTGAGCTTTCGTCAAGGCGACCCAAGCAACAACGGTTCCCGCAATTCCTATGACGATTGCCGTAATACCTATAATGATCGCCATGTCGCCATAAATCCTCTTGTGAGTCTAGTAAAAGTTAGACGTAAAAAGCCCAATTTTTGTGCAAATTCGGGCGAATGGAACGGATCGCGTAAAGCATGTCGAACCGCGTTCCCGAACGTACCGGGCCGCGTGTCGTGAAACTTTGGTGCGCTGCCGGGGGTTCGTCAATAGTCTTTACGCCGGCCGCGCGAACCTTAGGAAACTCCGTACTTTTTCACGAAATCCCAATTGATGTCGTAGCCGAATCCGGGCTTGTCGTTCAGGTACAGGAAACCGTCCTTGATCACGGCTTTTTCGGTGAACAGGCCGTTGTGCCAAATCGGGTTCCGGTCGGGATCGCCGTGCGATTCGGCGATGAAGGCGGCGCGGGGGAACGCCGCCAACAAGTGACCGTGCATTTCCGGCGCCTGGTGGGGCGCGATTCGCACGCCATGTTGCTCCGCCATGTGGGCGATCCGCAGGTGTTCGGTGAAGCCGGAATGACGGGTCGAATCGATCTGGATGAATTTGATGCCGCCGTTTTTGATGAAATCCCGTGCGGCGAAACGGTCCATCAGACGCTCGCCGTGCGCGATCGGAATCGTCGTCGCTTCGGCCAGTTTCGCGAAGTCGGCGGGTTGCAGATACCAGTGCAGGGGTTCTTCCAGCCACGTCAGGTTATAGGGCTCGACCGCATGGGCGAACTCGATGCACTGCTGCAGGTCGTAACAGGCGTTCATGTCCAGCATCAGCAGGGCGTCGCCGATGGCTTCGCGCGAGGCGCGGACCCGCTCGACTTCCTCGGCGAGCGTATGGTGGCCGACCTTGAGTTTGACGGCGGTATAGCCGCGCGCGATGAAACTCGCCATTTCGTCGGCGCACGCGGTAAGCGGAGCGCCTTTTTTGAGATAGCCGCCGGTGGCGTAGGTCGGAATTTTCGTGTTGTCACCGCCGAGCAACTTGTAGATCGGCATGTTCGCGGCCTTGCCCTTGATGTCCCACAGCGCGATGTCGATGCCGCCGATGGCGGCCGTGATGTGCGGCCGGTCGAGGCGGCCGAGCGGCGGGGGCAGCCCGTCTTTCGCGTCGGCGCCGTAGGGGCGCGGCGAGGTGAGGGAATAAAGCTTCTCCCACACCGCCGTCGTCGCGCAGGCATCCATGCCTTTGACGATATCGCCGAATTGATGAACGTAGTCGCGGATGATCTTGAGCTTCGGCCCGGTGACCTGGCCGAAGCCGGTCACGCCTTCGTCGGTCTGTACTTCGACCAGAAGACAGGAAACGTCCGGATGGGATTCCTGCGCCGTCCAAATTTCGATCTGGAGGGGCACGGAGATGACGTAGGCTTGGATCTTTTTGATTTTCATGGTTTGCGGCTTTCAATCAGGACATTCAGGAATTCAACAATCAGTACATCGGCGAAAGGCCGCCATCGACGTTGATGGCGCATCCGGTGATATAGGCGGCGGCGTCGGAGGCGAGAAAACAGGCCATGCTGGCGTATTCCTCGGTCGTGCCCATGCGCCCCATCGGCACCGCTTTGCCGGCGTTGGCCACGTATTCCTCGAAGGAAATATTCGGCTGTTCCTTCTCGTAACGGCGCGCGATTTGGTCGGTCACGATGATGCCCGTGCAAAGTGCGTTGACCAGTACGTTGTGCTTGGCAACTTCGCCGGCGAGAACTTTGGTCATGGCGAGGCCGGTGGCGCGGGTTACGGCCGTCGGCGCGCCGCCGGGTTGGGGCGCTTTCGCCCGGCTGTTGAGAATATTGATGACCCGGCCCCAGTTCCGGTCCTTCATGCCCGGGACGGCAAGCCGGATCAACCGGATCGCGGCATAGACCTTAAGCTCGAAATCGGCTTCCCACATTTCATCGGTGATTTCGATAAACGGTGCGCGCGTCGAGGCGCCGGCATTGTTCACGAGAATATCGACCTTGCCGAAATCCTTGATGACCTTGCCGAACATTTTTTCGAGCGACGCCTTGTCGCCGACGTCGCAGGCATAGCCCCGCACGTCCGCCGAGGTCGCTTGTTTGATTTCTGTTGCGGCTTCTTCCAAAACGTCGGCCCGGCGCGCGACGAAGGCGACCTGCGCGCCGGAGTCCGCGAATTTATGCGCCATACCCTTGCCGAGGCCGCGGCTGCCGCCGGTAATAAGCGCCGTGCGGCCGTCCAGGCGTACATCCATGGTGTCCTCCCTTTGTGTTGTTTAGGTGATATTCGGATACGTATGTACCCGTTTTGCGGCTCCGAGAATAGACCGCTGTTAAGATTAAGGGTAGCATGCCGGTCCATGGATAAAAGGAGGCCGGAATGGCGACCGAGGAAAAACACACCCTCAATGTATTAAGCGGCGGCGCCGTGAAACGCGGCATCGCCGGTGTGGCGAAAGCCTTCGAAAAGGAGAACGGCTGCACGGTGACTATCCAATTCGCCACGGCGCCGGCCATGCGCGAGAAGGTGGAAAAAAACGTGACGGGCGCGGATGTGATCGTGGCGCCGGTCCCCTCCATGAAAAAATTCGAGGATCAGGGCAAGGTCATGAAGGGAACGCCTATCGTCGCGGGCAGCGTGATGGCGGGGGTCGTCGTGAAGGACGGCGCCAAGGAACCGGATCTGTCTTCGGCGGCCTCCCTCAAGCAGGATATTCTCGATGCCGAGGGGCTGGTCTACAACCAAGCCTCGAGCGGCATTTATATCGAAAAAATGATCGAGGGTCTCGGGATCGCCGATCGGGTCGCGGCCAAGACCGTGCGCACGCCGACCGGCGGCGGCGTCATGGAGCACCTGATCGAAAGTTCCTCGCGGAACGAGATCGGCTTCGGCCAGATCACCGAGATCATCGTATTCAAGGGCAAGGGCGTGCATCTCGTCGGCCCGTTGCCGAAAGAACTCGAAAACCTGACGACCTATGCCGCCGGGGTGCTGAGAGACGCCGAGGACGCCGATCTGGCCCAGCGGTTCGTTTCCTTTATCAAGACGCCGGCGGCGCGTGCGGCCTTCGAGGCGACCGGCGTCACGCCGCCGAAGGATTGACCGGGGCCGGACTGTTATGGAACAGCGGATCAGTCTTGTTACGTTGAGTGTGGTGGATCTGGCGCGCAGCACCGCGTTTTACGAGGCGCTCGGCTGGAAGCGCTCGATGAAAGAGGCGCCGGGCGTTGCGTTTTTCCAGACCGGCGGCATGGCATTCGGCCTGTACCCCCGAGAGGAGCAGGCGAAAGACGCCGGGATTTCACCGCAAGGATCGGGATTTTCGGGTGTTGTGCTCGCTTACAATACGCGTACGCGCGACGAGGTCGACGCGGTTCTCGGCGAGGCGGTCGCGGCGGGCGGCACCCTCGTCAAGTCCGCCGAGGACGTCTTTTGGGGCGGCTACGTGGGTTTCTTCGCCGATCCCGACGGCCACCTGTGGGAGATCGCCTGGAATCCGGGATTTACGATTACCGACGACGGCGCCGTCATCCTGCCGGATTAGGCGCCGGTGTATTCCAGGATGTCGAACCCGACGTAACGGTCGACCATGTGGATCAGGTCGCGGTCGTCGAAATCGGTGTCGTTGCTTTGCGGCGCCGGCTGGCCTTTGACCGGTTCGGGAATGAAATAACCGACTTCCTTGGGTGTGAACGGATCGGCGACGTCGACGATCCGCAGGCCGCCCGAAAACCAGGCGCAATAGACGAGCGTGCCTTTGTTCTTTTCCTGGAACTGATGCGCGCCGAAGCGGGCGCCGACGGCCTGGCTCCAAGGCGAATCGAGTTCGCTCACCTGGTACATCGACAGCGGCTTGATGTCGGAAAGATCGGTGATGTCGAATACCCAGAGCGGCGCGTGCGGACGGCCCTTGCGTGCGTCCCGCTCGGCGGCGTTGTAGAATTGATCCTCTTCGTCGATCACGACGGCGATCTGGCGCCCGTTGATCGGTTCCGCCAATGGCATCACCGTGTGGGTCGGTTCCGGGAACGGCGGGTGATAGGTGTAGGCGCCGACGGTTTTCGGGTTGCCGATGTCGGCGATGTCGATGATGCGCAGGCCTGCCTGCCAGCACCCGGCGTACATCTTGTCGCCGAACCGCAGGGCATGGTGAAGGCGGTGTTGACGGCCTGTCCAGGTCGGCTTTTCGCCGCCGGCGAGATGCTGGCCTTTCATCCACCAACGCGAGACCTCTTGCGGTTTCTCGGGATTGCGGATGTCGTAGATGACGAGGATGTTGCCGATGTAGCCGTCCATTTCGGTGGAAATGTAGGCGTAGTTTTCGTCCATGTCGTAGCGGTGAACGCCGATGCCGCCGGTTTTCTGGTGGCAAAGTTCCTTAGGATTGGACGGATCGGCGACGTTGTAGATTTTGAAGCCGCCGTTTTTGTATTGGTGTTTTTCGGCCGCGATCAGGGCGGGAATATCGTCTTCCTCGACGCTGAGTTTTTCGGCGAGCTCCGCATGGGTCGGCGCTCTGCCCAAGGCCTCTTCCAGGCGCGCGCGCATCGGCGGCAGTTGTTCGGCCTTGCGGCCGAGGCCGGAATTGTTGCGCTCGTGGTTGACGATCATGATATCGCCGATCACGCGGGCCTTGTGGCTGTGGGACTCGTGATCGTCTAGAACGATCTGGGATACGACCTTGGGATTTTTCGGGTCTGAAATATCGACGACCGACGTGCCGATGTGTTGTTTGTTCGGGATATGACCGATGTAGGCATGATTACCGGCGACGTAGACCTGGCCCGCACCGGGCAGGTCCAGATGCGAGACCCGTTTGACGTTGCGGGCAACGGGACCGCCGTTTGATTTCGCCATATCGTTATCCCCCCAAAATATCGGTAGTTTTATACGTTAATCGAAATCGTACAGCCTGGCGGCATTGTCGACCAGGACACGTTTGCGGGTTTGTTCGTCCGGAATCCACGCGGCGAGAAGATCGCATAGATCGCCATCGTTCGGCATCGGTTTCTTGACCATGACATGCGGCCAATCGCTGCCCCAGACGACCCGGTCGGGTGCGGCCTCGATCAGGGCGCGCGCGAACGGTGTGGTGTCGGCGTAGGGCACGTCGCCGGTCGAAATGCGGTAGGGGCCGGTCAGCTTGGTCCAGCATTTTCCGGCCTGCATCAAACGCAGAAGCGCTTGAAAGCCGGGAATCTCCGGGCTCTGTCCCGGGCGCATATAACCCAGGTGGCCGACCACGATATCGCTCGGAAAGTCGGCGAACATTTTATCGAAATCCGGATAGTCGTCGGTGTGAATCAGAAACTCGACGTGCCAACCCATCGGCGCGATCCGCTTGGCCATGGCCTTGACGTCATCGAGCGGCATGGCGCCGCTCGGATCGGCGACGTCGACGAGGTTGAAGCGCACTCCGCGCACACCGGCCTTATGCAGTTCCTTCAGCTCGGTATCGGAAATCGATCCGTCGACCACGGCGACGCCGCGCACGGGGATATCGGATTCCTTCATTGCCTTCAGCATGACCGTATTGTCGGTGCCGTAGACGCTGGGCTGAACCAGGACCGCGCGCGTGACGCCGAGGGTCGCAAGCATGTGCCGGTAATCGGGCCACAGACAATCCGGCGGGGTGTAGATCCGTTCCGGCGCGTAGGCGTAATCGGCTATCGGTCCGCAGATATGCGCATGGCTGTCGCAGGCCCCACCCGGCAGGGTCAGGGTCGGCGGGCGCGGCTCGAAATCGGGCGGCGCGCACGGGGGGGCATTAGGATGCTCGGTCATGAACGTTTTCGGCGATACTCTTTAAATAGAATGTCGGTTCCGATACTAACGGGCGACGGCGCAAGGGTAAACGGCGGCGCTGCCTGCGCCGATTGAATTGTATGGGGCGGTCGCGGTTTCACGGGTCGGCTGTGGCCTGCCCCCCACGAACGATACCGCAATTTAAGTTAGATTTGTCTCAGTTGGGAAGGCCCGATCGGGCCATGGCCCATATGCCGCGACGGCCTGATCGGGGTTTCCTTCGATCCATGTTCTGGGTGCCGTCGGTCTGTAGCCCAGGGAACTGTGCGGCCGGACGGTGTTGTAG
>JBBDTH010000037.1:0-31911 GCA_040904505.1 Rhodospirillales bacterium
TGGAACCGATGTGACACCCCGCGCCGAGCACCGCGCGCGGTCCGATAGCCGCGCCGGCATCGATCCGGCACCCTTCACCGACCGTCGCGCTCGGATCAATATGCGCGGCATCCGAAACGCCGCCGTCGCCGAACGTAGCCGGGTAAAACGCGGCGGCAATTTTGGCATATCCGGCGTACGGTTCCGCCATTTTCAAGAGAACGATCTTCCGTCCCCGCGCCTCGACATCCGGACGGACGACGCACGCTCCGGCCCGGCTTTTATGGAAGTCGGCCGTATAACGCTTGTTATCCAAAAAACTGAGGTGCTCGGGCCCAGCCGTCGACAGCGGCGCCACGTCGTGAATTAACGTTTCGGGGTTTGCGCCATCACTAAGATCCGCACCGGCAATTTCAGCCAAACGCCCAACCGTGAACGGGCCGGCTGCAAAAAAGAAACGCGGATCCGCCATTGGCGCAATTATTTCTTCTTCGGGTCCTTGCCCGATGAGACAGGCGCGAAGTCCTTAGGCAGCTTAATGGAAACCTTGGGCATTTTCTTATCCAAAACCGTGATGATATCTTTCGTAATGTCCAGCGTCTCGATCCAGAACACGAGGGAACGCTTGCGTACAATCATAATCAGTTGTTTTTTCTGAGCAATTTCGACTGTTGCCTTCTGCAGAACATCCAAAATACGGGTTTCAGCGTCCTGCTCGATTTCCTTAAGCGAACTCCAGCGGGCTTGAAAGGTTTGTTGCAATTTGCCGACACGTTCTTCGAATTTTTTCCGTTCGTCCCGAAAAGCCTCGGGAGTCAAGATTGCCCTCTGACGGGCAAGTTCCCGGTTGGCTTTTTGCAACTCGGCTTCTTCGGCACGTAAGTCGTTTTTCAGTTGTTCACGGTATTTGTTGATCTCGGAACGCAACTGCTTAAAAGACGCCGCATCGCGCCGGACCAGAAGCATGTCGACCACGGCAATGTTGGCAAGAACCTCAAGATCGCCTTTTGACTCCAGTGTGCCTTTTTTCGTTTGGGCTTGAGCGAAATCGGCCGAAGCGAAAACGCACAGGATCGCCGCAACAGCAATAAACAAAAACTTTCGCAAGGTTATCTCCTAGAATTTGGTGCCAAAATTGAGTCGAACGAGCTCTTTCTCATCAAAGCTTTCCTTCAGAAGCGGAATGCCTAAATCGATGCCGATCGGCCCGAACGGAGAAATCCACGTCAGCCCCGCGCCGACCGAAACCCGAAGGCTTGAAGAATCCAAAATGTCCGGGCTTTTCGGTTCGGTCTTTCCCGAACTGCCGAAATCGCTGAATATCCGGCCTTTGATACCGAGTTCGTTCGGCAATCCTAACGGGAAAGCCATCTCGACGGTGCCACTGTAACGCCATTCGCCGCCTAATGCATCCAGCGTATTTTTATCGCGGGGACCGATACCCGAAGGCTCGAAGCCGCGGATACTCTCACCGCCGACGAAGAAGCGATCGAGCAACCTGACATTCTTATCGAACAGCCCCACGATATAACCGGCATCGCCCCGGACCGACAACACCCAATCTTCCGTAACCGGGTAATACTGCGCCCCTTTAAGGCGAACCCGAAAATGCTTCGTCGGCCCCCCGACACCGGCATAATCATTGGCCATGGAAACGATGTATCCCTTGGTCGGATTCAACCGGCTATCGCGCGTATCGTAGGACAAGCCATGCCCCACTTCCGAAATGATCCGCGACCCGCTTTCTTCCTGAATGAACGGCGAAGCGGTCAAGGCGACGTTATCGATCTTCGAGCGATTGAACGAATACTTCCAGTTTTGTCGCAAACGGTCCGTGATCGGATACCCCATCCTGAGCGACGCGCCGGTTGCTTCACGGTCGAAGGAACTCTCGTCCTGTAAATCCTCGCTCGTTCTGAAGGCATCGATCCCCGCGGCGATTTCCCGTCCCAGGAAATACGGTTCCGTGAAGCTTAAATCGATATCGTTACGTTTTTGGGCAACGGTTACATTGAATCTTATGGTCTGGCCGCGTCCGAGAAAGTTCTGTTCCTGCAAACCGAGATCGACCAAGGCGCCGCTCGTCGTCGAAAAACCGGCTCCCAACAAAACCGATCCCGTCGCCTTTTCCTCGACCGTCGTTTTGATGACGGTCTTATCCGGTGCGCTGCCGGGAACCTGATCGATATTCACGCGTTGGAAGAAATCCAAATCCTGAATCCGCGACCGCGACCGTCGTAGTTTCGAAACGTTGAAGGCATCGCCTTCGACAAAACGAAATTCACGGCGAATAACCCGATCGAGAGTCCGGACGTTCCCGGTGATGTCGATTCGCTCAACGAAAACATGGGCTCCTTCGTTCACCTCGAACGTGATGTCGATCTCACGTTTTTCCCGATTTCTGTTGATACGCGGCCGCACATCGACGAACGGTTGCCCACTGTCGTTTACATGCGTCGTCAAACGCGTAATGACGTTCTCGATTTCGCTCGCGTCGTACCAATCGCCCGATTTGAGCTCGAGTTTCTTGGCGAGTTTATCCTTCTCGACCCCTTTTAGGCGTACGGCCAAGTCGACGTTACCGAATTTATAACGTCCGCCTTCCTCCATCGTGAAGGTAATGAAAAAACTTTCCCGGTTCGGGCTCAATTCCGCGATGGCGGACAAGACTCTGAAATCGGCAAACCCCTTTTGCAGATAAAAGCGCCGTAACAACTCACGATCGAACGTCAAACGATCCGGATCGTATCTATCGCTGGACGAAAAGAACCGCCACCACCGCGTTTCCTTGGTTTGGACAATCTCCCGCAATCGTGAATCGCTGAATTCCCCGTTGCCGACAAAGCGGATTTTCCGAACGTCGGTCGGCTTTCCTTCATTGATTTCGAAAACAAGATCGACCCGATTTTGCGGAAGCTGAATAACCTTGGGTTCGATCGAGGCGGCGAACCGGCCGTTGACCCGATAGATGGCGAGCAGCCTCTTTACATCGTTTTGCACCTTGGTCCGGGTGAAAATGACGCGGGGGCGTAACGTTACCTCTGCTTCAAGAACGTCCGATTCGACTTTTTTATTGCCTTCGAAAGCAACCCGGTTAATGACCGGGTTCTCCACCACATTCACGATCAGGACGCCGCCCTGGCGACTGATCGAGACGTCCGCGAACAGGCCCGTCGCAAAAAGGCTTTTCAGCGAGCGGTCGACACGTTCGGGGTCGAACACGTCGCCTTTCTTGATGACCATGTAGGAAATAACAGTGCCGGACTCGACCCGTTGGGCGCCCTCAACGATGATATCCTGAATGACGTCGCCGCCACTCAGGCCGGGCATAGCGGAAGCGTCCGGAGATTGGGCCATTGCAAGCGGCCCCCCCGGAATCACCAGCGCGAGGCAAATCGCGATGATACGTATCATACGCCCCAAACTATCCCCCTTGGGTTTTGATTATATCAGCCTAAAACCTTTAAAACTCTATTACTTTTAAATGATTTACCAGATCGTTCCAAGTCGCAAAGACGACCAGCATCAAGATCAGAACAAAACCGAATCGAAAGCTGTAATCCTGTACTTTCTGGCCCAAAGGCCGCCCGCGCACCGCTTCGGCGCCGTACATCACCAAGTGCCCGCCGTCGAGAACCGGTATGGGAAAAAGATTAATAAGGCCGAGATTTAGGGACAAAATCGCCATAAAATTGATGAGATTGATCAGTCCGCCTTGGGCCACCTCGCCCGAAAGTTGGGCGATCCGCAGCGGCCCGCCCAAATCCTTGGCCGTCCGATTTCCCGCGATCATTTCGCCGAGATAGCTCAGGATCTGCCACGTCACGATCCCTGTACGTTCGACGGCCATCCAGGTTGCCGTAAAAGGGTTCTGGCGTTCGAATTGAAGCTGCTTCTGGTCCGGCGTTATGCCGAGAAGGCCGATTTCGCGCGAAACGTTATCTTCTTCCGTGACACGGCTTCTATTCGGCACGGCCGATACCTGTATCGTTTTATCGTCGCGTACGATCGTAAAATTCAGCTTCACGCCAGGGCTGGTGCTGACGATTCCTCTCAGATCATCGAAGGAAACGATCTTTTTGTCGTTAATGGCGACAATTCTGTCTCCCGGCTTCATCTGCGCGGTGGCCGCGGCGCTGTCCGGCTGCACGGTCCCGATGCTCGCCAACAGGATCGGGCTGCCCGCAATGGCGAACAAGCCGGCCCACAGCACGATCGTCAAAACGAAATTCGCGAGCGGCCCCGCGGCAACGATGGCGGCACGTTGCCCCAATCGTTTGTGATGAAAGGAAACTTTCTTTTCATCCTCGGTCAGTTCCTGCTCTTCGCCGTCGGCGTTCATGGTCTCGCCGAACATCTTGACGTAACCGCCGAGCGGAATGGCGCTAAACCGCCACCGCGTTCCCGATTTGTCGTTAAAGCCGTATATTTCCGGGCCGAAGCCGATCGAAAACACTTCGATGCGCACGCCGTTGCGCTTGGCGACCCAATAATGGCCGAGCTCGTGAAAGAACACCAAGACGGTCAGCACGAACAAAAACGGGACCACGTAATCCCAGATAACGTTCAAAAATTCCATTATTCACCTGCAATCGTCATTAGCGATCACATTCCCGTTGTTTGTTGGTTGTAACGATATAAAGAAGGCTTTAATGGCGGGCCACGCCGTTTTTTATGATTTCCTCAGCAATTGACCGCGCCGCGGCGTCGACCTCGCAAACCTCATCCAGCGTACCGAGACGGCCGGTCGGCCCCTGCGCCAAAGTCTTTTCGACGACCCGTACAATATCCAGAAAACCTATATTTTCACTTAAGAAATGCCGCACGGCCACTTCATTGGCCGCATTCAGGATAGCTGGTGCGGCGCCGCCGATTTTCAATGCCTCGCGGGCAATTCTCAAAGCCGGAAACCGCTCCGAATCGGGCGTTTCGAAGGTCAGGGAGGCAATCTTTTCCAACTCCAGGCGCGGCGCCGGCGCCGCCATGCGCTCGGGCCAGGCCAAGGTGTAGGCGATCGGCGTGCGCATATCCGGCGTTCCCAATTGCGCGAGAACGGAACCGTCCACGTACGCAACCAAACTATGGATAACGGACTGCGGATGGACCAGAATTTCAATTTTTTCCTCGGGTAACCCGAATAAATAGTAGGCTTCGATCAATTCGAGCCCCTTATTCATCATGGTCGCCGAGTCGACCGAAATCTTGGCGCCCATGTCCCAATTCGGGTGGGCAACCGCCTGCGCGGGCGTAACCTGGGACATTTCTTCGATTTTACGCTCCCGAAACGGTCCGCCGGATGCCGTGAGAATAATACGGTCGATTTGATCGATCCGATCGAAATCGAACACCTGAAAGATGGCATTATGCTCGGAATCGACCGGCAGAAAGACCGCGCCGCTTTTTTCGATCTCGGCGAGCATGACTTCGCCGGCGGAAACCAGGCACTCCTTATTGGCGAACCCGACCGTCGCACCCCGCTTAATCGCCGTGAGCGTCGGTCTGAGCCCGGCCAGCCCGACGATCCCGGCCATCACGAAATCGGAGCGGTAATCGGCGGCTTCGCACAACGCCTCGGCACCCGCAGCCGCCTCGATGGTCGTTCCGGACAGGGCTGCCTTCAAATCGCCGTAACGGGCCGGATCGGCAACGACCGCCAATTTGGCCTTCAGGGATTTAGCCTGCCGGGCCAGCAATTCCACGTTTCGGTGAGCCGTCAAGGCCTGAACCGTGAAACGCTCGGGATCGCGCTCGATGAGATCGACCGTATTGCACCCTACCGAGCCCGTCGATCCCAGGATCGTCACGGAACGATGATGGGTTCCGGTCCGAAGGACAGGTCTTTGCGACGCGACCGGAGTCGTGTCATTCGGCTGAATTTTTGCCGGCATTACATCCATAGCAGTACCTTATCGCGCGCCAGCCAATAGACCAATCCAGAAACCCAGGACAGTGCCAAAAGGCTATCGACCCTGTCCAGAAGCCCGCCATGGCCGGGGATCAGATTACCGGCGTCTTTTACATGAAACCGGCGTTTCATATACGATTCGAGGAGGTCGCCACCCTGAGAAACTATTCCTAAAATGGTCCCCGCGCCGATCAAGACGCCAAGCGCCGGAGTATCGAGGATCACGGCAAATCCGGCGCCGATACCGGCACCGCAGAGCACGCCGCCGAACAGGCCGGCCCAGGTTTTGTTCGGGCTTAAAACCGGCGCCATTTTCGGCCCGCCGATCAGCCGCCCAAAAACATAAGCGCCGGTATCCGATGCCCAGGAGACCAGGAACAGGAACAAAACCAACTTAAGCCCGACGGTGGGATCGCCGCGCAAGACGAGAAGAAAAAAAACGGCCCCGCTCAAGTAAAAAAAACCGAATGCCGGGACTGCGGCATTTTCGGCGGGGCGTGGCCTATTCCGCAACCCGGCGCTCAAAATAAGGACCGCGACGAACCCGGCGCCGAAGATCGCCCCGCCCCAAACGATGCCGAGGAGAGACACCACGATGAGCGAGAGGCCGCCGGTACCGTAAATAATCCCGGCAAGCAGTATATCTTGACGCGCGCCGCACAGACCGACCCACTCGTGAAGCAGAATAATAAAGCCGACCAACACGAGAAGATCGAAGACGGGATGACCGTAATAGATCGCCCCCAACGCAAAAGGGATCAAAATCAGCGCCGAAATCACGCGTTTTAGGAGGTTATGGGCGTCAGCCCGCCGTTGTTCCATAACGCCGATCACGCGCCTGATATTCCCGAACGGCGTTCTCGAAGTCTTCTTTCGAAAAATCGGGCCAATGCTTTTCGATAAAAACGAATTCCGCATAGGCCAATTGCCATAAGAGAAAATTGCTGATCCGTTGTTCTCCGCTGGTGCGGATGAGCAGATCGGGATCGGGAATATCTGCCGTATACAATTCTCGGGAAAACTTGCTCTCGTCGATATCGTCAGCGGCAAATTCACCTTTCGCAACCTTGCGGGCGACTTCGCGCGCGGCGTGCGTGATCTCCGCGCGCGCGCCGTAACTTAACGCGATCGTCAGGGTGATCAGCGTGTTGGAAGCGGTTTTTTCCTCGGCGCTTTCGATCAGGCTCACGATATCGGGTGCCAAGCGCGTGCGGTCGCCGATGACCCGGAACCGTACGCCTTGCTCGCATAAATAATTAATTTCGCTGCGCAAATGAAACCGCAACAACCCCATCAATTCTTGCACCTCGTTTTCCGGACGGCTCCAGTTTTCGAGGGAAAACCCGTAAAGCGTGAGATACGACACACCCATTTCGACGGCGCTTTTGATCGCGGTTTTAACGGACTCGGCGCCGCGTTGATGCCCCGCCGTTCGGGGCAATCCCCGGGACAGCGCCCAGCGGCCGTTACCGTCCATGATGATGGCGACATGAACGGGCGGCGCCGCTTCGGAAGGATGTTTTACATGCGCGACAGTCATGACCTCATACCTGCATGATCTCTTTCTCTTTTTTCTCCAAGGACTCGTCGATCTGCTTGATAAAATCGTCCGTGAACGTTTGAATTTCCTCGGATTGGTCGTGATGAAGGTCTTTCGATATTTGTCCGTCTTTTTCGGCTTTCTTCAATTCGTCCATGAAATGGCGCCGGACGTTGCGAACGGCCACACGCGCTTCCTCGGCGTATTTACCGGCAACCTTCGTCATTTCGACGCGCCGTTCCTCCGTTAAGGCCGGAATGGGAACGCGGATCAATTGCCCGTCGCTTTGCGGGTTAAGCCCTAAACCCGAATCCTGAATGGCCTTTTCAACCGCCTTGACCAAACTCTTGTCCCACACCTGAACCGTCAACATGCGCGGTTCGGGCGCGCCGACGGTACCGACCTGGTTCATCGGCATGTCGCTGCCGTACGCATTGACCGTGACCGTTTCCAATAGACTGGGGGCGGCCCGACCGGTTCTCAGGCCTCCGAATTCCTGATGCAGCACATCCAATGCGCCTTGCATCCGGCGTTTGATTTCAGCTTTCGTCTCGTTGAAGTTTTCTTCAGCCACGATCCACCTCCCTTTACGGAGTCAGTCTATTGAACGATTGTAAAGGTACCTTGCCCCCGCACCGTGTCGGCGAACGATCCGGAATTATGAATTGAAAACACCAGTATAGGAACTTCGTTTTCCTGAGCTAATGCTATGGCCGACGTGTCCATAACCTTCAAATTTCGCGCGATCACCTCTTGGTAACTTAGGCGTTCGTAGCGTGTTGCCTGGGGATCGATCTTGGGATCGGCGCTGTAGACACCGTCGACTTGCGTCCCCTTCAAAAGGGCATCGCAGTTCATTTCCGCCGCCCGCAAGGCGGCTGCCGTATCGGTCGTGAAATACGGATTGCCGGTCCCGGCGGCAAAAATGACGACCCGGCCCTTTTCCATGTGCCGCAGAGCACGACGGCGAATATACGGCTCGCACACCGCCTGCATGGGGATAGCCGATTGCACCCGGGTCGGCACACCGGTCGCTTCGAGCGCGCTTTGCATGGCCAGGGCGTTCATCACGGTCGCCAGCATCCCCATGTAATCGGCGCTCGAGCGCTCGATGTTCGTCGCCGCCGCCGAGACGCCCCGGAAAATATTCCCGCCCCCGACGACGACGCAAACCTGGACCCCGATCTTATGAACGGCGCCGATTTCGCCCGCGATCCGGCCGACGGTTTCCGGATCCAAGCCATAGGCCTGATCGCCCATCAACCCCTCGCCCGAAAGTTTGAGAAGGACCCTCCGGTATTTGGGCTCTCCTGACATGCGGCGGTATTCCTCTTCGGTTTAGATTAGACCGTGTAAAGCTCTTGATATGGGGCATCCGGCCGGCCCGCTGCTCTCGACGCCTTGGGGCCCCCCTGACGGACTAGCGCCCCGGAAAATCATTCCCGCACAAAATACACGATGTCGGATTGTCAGGCAGCATCCGTTCCCATGGGTCAAAAAGTATTTGGGATCAAGGCCTAAGAACCCGCTACCGCGGCAACTTCGGCGGCGAAATCCTCTTCCTTCTTGTCGATTCCCTCACCGAGAGCGAATCGGGCAAATCCCGTCACCACGATTCCGGCGCCGGCGTCCTTGCCGGCGGCCTCGACGGCCTTGGAAACCTTACTTTCGCCGTCGATAACGTAGGTCTGTTCCAGCAAACAGACCTCTTCGTAAAACTTGCGCAGGCGGCCCTCGACCATCTTTCCGATGATTTCCTCGGGCTTACCTGAATCCTTGGCCTGCTGGCTGAGAACCTCGCGTTCGCGCTCGATCGCGGCCGGATCGAGATCGTCCTTCGAGACCGATTGCGGGTGAGCCGCCGCGATATGCATGGCCAATTGGCGGCCGAACGCCTCCAGCTTCGCATTGTCCGCATCCGATTCGAGGGCGACCAGCACACCGATCTTGCCGAGTCCCGGTGCCGCGGCATTGTGCATATACGAGGCCACTACCCCATTGTCGACGGAAAGCGTGTGAACGCGGCGGATATTCATATTCTCGCCGATCGTGGCGATCATCTGCGTCAACTGATCCGAAACGGCATGTCCCGCGCCCGGATACGCCGCCGCCAGCAGGGAATCGAGATCGCCGTGACCCGCCAGCACCAGCTCGGCGACCGTGTTCACGAAATCCTGAAAGGTCTCGTTGCGGGAGACGAAATCGGTCTCGGAATTCACTTCGACCACGGCGCCCTTGGTGCCCGCGACGGCCAAACCGACCAATCCTTCGGCGGCCACCCGCCCGGCTTTTTTCGCCGCCGCCGCCAAGCCTTTCGTCCGCAACCAATCGACGGCCGCTTCGATGTCGCCGTCGTTTTCGCTCAAGGCCTTTTTGCAATCCATCATGCCCGCGCCGGATTTTTCCCGAAGCTCTTTAACGAGCGCAGCGGTAATCTCTGCCATTGTTTAAACCTCTTTCTTCGGAACTATCTATATCTATTTGAAAAAACAGGGTTCTATTGAACCGTTTGCTCGGGGAGCGTCTCGGTGTCGACGGCCGTTTCGGCCGGGACGGTTTCGGCCAAGTCCTCGGACTCGGCCGGCAACACCTCTTCCAACACCTCTTCCGACGCGCCCAAATCGGCGCCCGTGACGGTCATCTCTTCCTTGATGCCGTCGAGCACCGAGTCGACGATTAGGTCGCAATAAAGATTGATCGCGCGGATGGCGTCGTCGTTGCCCGGAATGGGATAATCGACGCCGGCCGGATTGCTGTTGCTGTCGAGCACGGCAACCACCGGAATGCCGAGCTTGTTGGCTTCCTTAATGGCGATGTCTTCCTTATTGGTGTCGATGGCGACGATGATATCGGGCAGGCCGCCCATATCCTTGATCCCGCCGAGCGCGCGGTCCAGCTTATCGCGCTCACGCTGCAAACCGAGCAGCTCCTTTTTCGTGAGGGCCTGGGCTTCTTCGGAAACCAGCTTCTCTTCCAGATCCTTCAATTGCCGGATCGACTTGGAAATCGTCTGCCAGTTGGTCAACATGCCGCCGAGCCAGCGGTGATTGACGTAATACTGACCGCACCGCTTGGCCGCCTCGGCGACCTTCTTGGACGCCTGGCGTTTGGTGCCGACGAACAGAACCCGGCCGCCGCCGGCGACCACGGCCCGAACCGCCGCCATGCCCCGGTGCAAAAGCGGCACCGTCTGCTGCAGATCGATGATGTGAATGCCGTTGCGGATCCCGAACAGATAAGGCGACATCCGGGGATTCCAACGGCGCGTATTGTGACCGAAATGAACGCCCGCTTCGAGCAACTGGCGCATGGTAAAGGATGGCAATGCCATGTGAGAAAACTCCTTCTCCGGTTTAACCTCCGCGGAGTTCGTCGGGCTGAAAGCCGACACCGGAGCGATCGACCCGGGATTGACCGGATGAGCGCTTCTCCGCGTGTGAATTTGGACGGACAACCCGCCCAGTGGCGCGCTTGTTACCGTCTCGCGGCCGCTTTGGCAAGTGAAATCCGGCGGATTTTCGGGATTTCCGCGTATTTTCGCCCTAATACTCCCGAACGTCCAAAATGCCCGGGATCGAGCGGACGGCACTCAAAACGGCCGGCGAAATCGAATATTGGCCCGGCAGGCCGATCTCGACCGTGGTTTCCGGGTCCAGCTCGGAAATCAGGCGGACCTGCCCACGGCCTCCGCCGCCCCCTTCCCGGGCCAGCACGGCCTTGAGAGGCTCAAGCGGCGCGTGCGAACCGACCCGGATCACCAGCCCGCGGGCCGCGCGCGCCAGAACCGCATCGAGCGGTTCCACGTTATGGACCGTCAGGCGCACGTTATCGCCCTCAAACTGGGCACCCGCCTTGATCGCCAAGGATTGCCCGACCTCCAGAAGCTCGCGCGCCGACGCCAGCAGTTCCGAGAATACGATGGCCTCGTACATGCCGGTGGCGTCGGAGAACTGCACGAAGGCATACCGGTTGCCCTTGCCCGAGGTCCGCTCTTTCTTGGAAATGATGGTCCCCGCCATGGTGACCGGACCGGACTGGCGGCGCTGCAGCAGATCGGCATAGGAAATCGCGCGGATGCGCTCGAGGCTCTTGCCGTAAACGCTCAACGGATGACTCGACAGATAAAACCCGACCGCCTCGAATTCTTCCCTCATTCTATCAATCGGCGCCCAATCGGGCATGTCGGGCAAGGTAAGACTCGGTGCCGTCATCGATTCCTCGCCGAACAGGCCGATCTGATCGCTTTCGCGGTCCTGGGTGGCGGCGGAGGCGAAGCGCAGGATCGTCTCGATGCCGTTGAAAAGCCGGCGGCGGTTCGGCGTCAGGCTGTCGAACGCGCCGGCGCGTACCAGGTTCTCGAACTGGCGTTTGTTGATCGCGCGGGTATCCAGGCGGCGGGCGAAATCGCCGATGTCGGCGAACGGCCCGCCCGTCTCGCGCTGCTCCAGCAAGGCCCGCATCGCCGCCTCGCCGACGTTCTTGAGCGCCGCCAGGGCGTAGCGGATGGCGCCCGCGTTTTCATCCATGTTACCGCCTGGGCGCTCGACCGTGAACGACACGCCCGAGGCGTTGATATCGGGCGGCAGCAGCGGAATGTTCATGCGCTCCACTTCCTGACGGAAGCCGTTGAGCTTGTCGGTGTTGTGCAATTCGAGCGACATCGAAGCCGCCATGAACTCGACCGGATAATTCGCCTTGAAATACGCGGTTTGATAGGCCACCAGCGCGTACGCTGCGGCGTGGGACTTGTTGAAGCCGTAGCCCGCGAACTTGGCCACCAGATCGAAGATCTGCGAGGCCTTGGCTTTCGGCACCCCGCGCGCGGTCGCGCCCTCGACGAAGGACTCGCGCTGGGCGTCCATCTCCGCCTTGATCTTCTTGCCCATGGCGCGGCGCAGGATATCAGCGGCGCCCAAAGTGTAGCCCGCCAGCTCCTGGGCGATCTGCATGACCTGTTCCTGGTAGATCATGATGCCGAAGGTTTCCTTCAGGATACCTTCGAGGTTCGGGTACAGATAATCGGGCTGCTCCTCGCCGTGCTTGCGCTTGATGTAGCTCGGGATATTCTCCATCGGCCCCGGCCGGTAGAGCGCCACCACGGCGATGATGTCCTCGATGGTCGTCGGTTTGAGCTGGCGCAGCACGTCGCGCATACCGGCACTTTCCAACTGGAACACCCCGACGGTATCGCCCCGGCCTAGCATCTCGAACACGCCCGGATCGTCGAGCGGCAGGGTCGCGAGATCGAGCTCGATCCCGCGCTCGCGCACGAAATCGACCGCGCGGCTGAGAACGGTCAAGGTTTTCAGGCCGAGGAAGTCGAACTTGACCAGCCCCGCCGCCTCGACCCATTTCATGTTGAGCCCCGTGACCAGCATGTCCGAGCGCGGATCGCGATAAAGCGGGATCAACTCGTCGAGGCCCCGGTCGCCGATCACCACCCCGGCGGCATGGGTCGAGGCGTGCCGGTACAACCCTTCGAGCTGGCGCGCGATGCTCACCAATTTGCCGACCGACGGATCTTCCTGGATCATCTGCTGCAGGAACGGCTCGCCCTTAATGGCTTGGTCCAGGGTCACCGGGCTCGCCGGATTGTTCGGCACCAGCTTGCAGATGCGGTCGACCTGGCCGTACGGCATCTCCAGCACGCGCCCGACGTCGCGCAGCACCGCGCGCGCCTGCAGTTTTCCGAACGTGATGATCTGCGCCACCTGATCGGCGCCGTACTTGTCCTGCACGTAGCGGATCACCTCGTCGCGCCGGTCCTGGCAGAAATCGACGTCGAAGTCCGGCATCGAAATGCGTTCGGGATTGAGAAAGCGCTCGAACAGCAGGCCGAAGCGCAACGGATCGAGGTCGGTGATATCGAGTGCCCAGGCGGCGACCGAGCCCGCGCCCGAACCGCGCCCCGGCCCCACCGGAATGCCGCGATTTTTTGCCCAGGTGATGAAGTCCGCGACGATCAGGAAGTAGCCGGGAAAGCCCATCTCCACGATCACGCCGAGCTCGTAATCGAGGCGCTCGCGATAGGGTTTGGCCGCCTTCGTGCGCGCTTCCGCCGTCATATTTTCGGTAAACACCTGGGTTTCCAGGCGCTTTTCGAGGCCGGCCTCGGCCTGCGCGCGCAATTCGTCGGCTTCCGTGCGGCCCGCCCCGCAATCGTAGGGCGGCAGGATCGGCGCGCGGGTTTCGGTCATGTAGGCGCAGCGCTTGGCGACGATCAGGGTATTGTCCGCCGCCTCAGGAATATCAGCGAATAGCGCGCGCATGTCGGCGGCGCTTTTCAGGTAATGCTCGGGCGTGACCCGGCGGCGCTCGCTTTGCGACAGATACGCCGCTTGCGCGATGCAAAGCAGCGCATCGTGCGCCTCGTACATCTCGCGGGTGGCGAAGAACACCTCGTTGGTCGCGACCAGCGGAATGTCGAGATCGTAGGCGAGCTGCAACAGGCCCGGCTCGATGGCCTCCTCCAGCTCGAGCCCGTGGCGCTGCAATTCCATGTACACCCGGCCCGGAAAGGCCTTTTGCAGCCGTTCCGTCAGGGCGCGCGCGGCCTCCAATTGCCCGCCAGCCAGCAGCGGCGCCAACGGCCCGCCGGGGCCGCCGGTCAGCAGGATCAGGCCGTCGTTGTGCGCTTCCAGTTGATCGAGGGTGACGTGCGGCTGCTGCGCGGTTTCGGTGTCCCGGTAGGCGCAATGCATGAGTTGCAAAAGATTGCCGTAGCCGGTTTCGTTCTGCACCAGCACGACGACGGCGTCATGCACTTCGAGCCCGTGACCGTGACCCGCGCCGTTCCCGTTGCCATGACCGCTACTATGACCGTTGCTGTGGCCGCTGCCGCCGGCGGCTTCCTCACGGCGCACGCTGAACTGGCAGCCGACGATGGGCTGCACGCCCTTGCCGCTCATCGCCGCGGAGAACTCCAGCACGCCGAACAGGTTGTTGGTATCCGTGATCGCGACCGCCGGCAGGCGCTCGTCCCGGCAGTACGTCGCCAGATCCTTGATGTGAATCGCGCCCTCGGACAGGGAATAGGCCGAGTGCACGCGCAGGTGAACGAAATCGGCGTGGCTCATGAAGGCATGATCCCACACTTAGGGGGCAAGAAGGAGACTTGAATATTCACAGGATGTGGAAAAGCCCGGCGATTCGAGTATCTATCTTAAGGAGTATTTACACTTAAAATTTGTTCATTTTGAATGAGTTTACTCTAGATTAGAAACATCTGAGTTTTTCCATCGCCTTAAACGTAATAATTTTACTCGTTAAGTTTACGCCATCCAAGGATAAGCCACCCAGAAATCATCCCTGGGAATATAGAAAACAATAATCCATGTAAAATCCACGTGATCAAAAGCCAAAAACTATTATCATCGGCAATAATTTTGTATAAAATTGCAAATCCAATTGCAGAAAGAAAAAAAATTATAGTTATTATAATTAATCCGCCAAACCAAAAACAAATTATGACAGTAATAATGCTTACAGGTACAAACAAGAAAAACCATGCGTAGTTTTCTTTAATCCACCCAGAATGATAAAAAGGATCGGGGAATGCTTCAAAACTAATCCCACCCCCATATAATATTCCGACTACAGCAAAAAAACCGTAAGAAATTTTATTTGCTAAAGTTTCAAGAATTTTTTCTGAGAGCTTTTTTTTAAAATCTATCATTTCACTATATTACATCGTTAAGATCATCACATTTCCATTCCTGGGCACTGGCGAAGACCAAAATCTAAAGCGAATATTGAGTATGAAATCACTCTATAACAGTGTTTAACGCCGCTATGGATAAGCGTGATCGGATGATTGGTTAGAAAAACCTTTCCACGTTTTAGTTTATCAATCTGTATTGTCGTAACAAACGACCATTTGGGTTGAAATTTTCGAGGCCTGTAAGACAACTCCTGAAAAAGCGAGATAAATCTACTATAAGATTTTAAATCACTAGCATTTTTGGTTTCAGTTAACGCCGTAAAACTCGGCATATAATAATCAGTAGATTTCGACGCCGATCCCTTGGCTGAGATTGTAGTATGAATTACTGCCTGGTTTTTTTCTCTCATAGCATATGAAGAGACAAAAAGCTGGTAACCAGGCCCATTGATTCTTTCTTGCAATAATTGAGTTTTTACACCAGGAACCGAGAAGTCAAACGACATAATTGGTGATTCTGATAAGTTATGTTTTTTAAGAAGATCAGGTAATTTAGGGTCAACTGATGCATGTGATAAAATCGCGGAAAAGGGAATGTAATATTTCTTTGAATGAGTTGCCTGAGAAAGGTTTTTAGACTCCATCCATGCCCTTGTTGATTCTCTTAGATTTTTAAACGCATATATATCTGATGGCCTGTCTAAAGGATCATATAAGATAGGGGTGGCCTTAACTTTACTCTCTCTAAACTTTCGACCTGGCTTAAATGGATCGACTCGAATACCGCCAAGGCCCCAATAAAAATTAGAAATATCTTTTTTACCCACATTTTCCACTTCGTATCGGAAACACCATTCAGATGTATGCTGCCCACTATTTTCAGAATCAGAGTAGGTTCTGACTGGATATTTTTTTGAATTTTTGTGAAAAGTAATTTTCTTGGAGATTATCCGACCATCTTTATTAGGCAATCCGCCATCTCTTGAAAGATCATGGCAGGCCCGAGGAGCGCTACTGGCTGAACTGGCAAACAACGCAATCACAAAAAGAAATGAACTGAAAAAAAATAATATTTTGTGACACATACTTAATCCCCTACAAAATATTCATACATCAGAACTTGGTTTTATTATTTTGTCAATAAAACTATATCAATCTTGTATTTTTGGCAAAAAGAGAGGGCAAACTAGCGCTTTACTGCACTTAGCCGGATAGCAATCATTTCCGTTCTATACCCATTAAAAATTAATCAATTTACTTGCAGCCAAAATTCGACTGTACAATACATTCCCAACATCAGAGATAAGATGCCGTTGAACTTCTTATCTCTACGATTCCACATGGTAACCAGAGAAGAGTTATTATTCTTTTTGGCCCATCTATCCCCGCTCAATCGTCGAAACCGTAGAGCTTGCCCGGATTATCGGCAAGGATCAGGGCGCCCGGAGCCGGCGACAGGCCGCCTCGGGCGGCGGAACACGTGACACGAGCCGGATTGATTTTCCGATCCGTCGATTGCACGCCTAGATCGGATCATGATTTATCGGAAACAATCTTTGGTTTCGATAAATCATGATCCGATCTACATCAATGATTAAGAGCAGATTCACATGGTTGTCGAATCGCTGATTGCCAACCATTTGGCATGGGCCAAAATTCCGACTAACCATGATCTGCTCTAGGCGCGCGCAAAAATGTCCGCCAGCACGGCACGGTCCTTTGTGTGAGCCAGAGCGACCATGAGCAGAATTCGTGCCTTGATACCGCTCAAATAGCCGGCCGAAATTGCCCCTCGTTCCACAACGCTTCGGAACGAGCCCGGATAGCCTTTCGACGGATGCGGCGGCCCTGCCAAATGCCTCGAGCTGATCACCACCGGAATATTCATTTTCAACGCGTCCGACACGGCATCATAGAACGGCATATTCATGTTCCCCGCTCCGACGCAATCTACTACCAATCCGTCCACGCCTTTTTCGATGCAGGCTCGAAGAAGCAGGTCATTTGAACCCTGGGCCATCACCACATACTGAACATTCGTCTTGACGTGATCGACTTCGAGGTGAACACGCCTTTCGGGTCGGCTGAAGTAGATGACGCCTTCCTTTGAAACCATGCCCACTCGACCGCCGTCGCGCGATGAGAAGGCATTGATGCTGAAGGTATGCGCCTTGACCGCGTCCCGGGCAGAGTGAATTTCACCCCCCGCCGCCACCAAAACACCGCACCCCGCGGACTGAGGGTGCGCCGCGACCATGGCCGCGTACAGAAGATTTCGCGGGCCATCCGAATCCGGCTCGTCGAAATCGCGCTGGCTTCCGGTCACGACCACGGGCTTGTCGAGCCCCACGGTCAAGTCAAGCAAATAGGCGGTTTCCTCAAGTGTCGCGGTGCCGTGGGTGACGACCGCCCCGGACACGTCTTGCGCCGCAAGGCGCTCGCGCAATACATCGCGCAGTCCAAATACCGTGGGGCTATCGATTCTCGGACTATTGATATTCGTGTGCTCGTACGAACGAATCGTCGCAACATTGTGCAACGCCGGCACTGCGGCGATCAGGTCCTCCGCCGTCGCCGCAGCCACCGGGCCGCCGACCTTCGGGTCGTACTTCGACGCAATCGTGCCGCCCGTCGCAATTATCCAAACTGTTGGTTTCGGCATTCCCTGACCTCAGACGGTGAACTCAACCAATACGGGCCGGCTACGCCCCGCTTTTTTCTCCATGCTAAATCCGGGTATGACCATGGACAACGTGCCGATCCTGCTTCCGGCGCATATCAGCATGAGGTCATGGGGCGTATCCATTGCAAAGTGATATCTGCTTTCGTCACCGGCTTCCAATGGAGCATCTATGCGCCCCGCCAGCTTGAGGTCTCTTATCGTTCTCCCGGTGCGTTCGGTTATGAACCGGCGTATTTTTTCCTTATCCCAGCCGCCCTCCCGCAGGAGATCGGCATGCTCGCCACTCAGCACGACTGCCCCCGGCGTCTGATCCATGATTGCGATGGACCCGAGGAACGACAAAGCGTCGCCGATGCATTTCAGCAGGTTTTCCGGGCTCCCCGTATTCCATACCTGGAGCATGGAACTCGCGGCCACCAACGTCACGGTACTGTCTTGCGCCCTGAACCCCCGTTCGACATGCCACGGCTCCCACGGGTGATTGTCTTCATGCTCTGCAATACAGCACGTGTACTTTCCCGGTGTTCCCATTGTCGCCCTATCCGAGATGCCCGGCGTATATTGAAGACAATTGAGAAGGATCAGGCGCATGGTTCTGCCGATCGTTGCGTTCGCTCGTGCTACCGGACCGAAAACGTTGTTCGTCGAATTGAGGCCTATCTTTTTCGCAATGGGCCCGTTGACGACAACAATGGTCGTCGCGCCGGAAAGTCCCGAAGCGACGTGATGAAGCACAAATTCAGGGTCGGCAAGCGCCTTGACCGCCGCGACCACAACAGGCATGTATTCCGGCTTGCAGCCTGCCATCACCGCGTTGATCGCGACTTTTTCCGCGGTGAGCGCCGCGTTTCTGGACGGCATTTCGGCAACGACGGTATCCGGCTTCAGCGCCGCCGCCGCCAGCATATCGTTTACCAGCGCACGCGACGCCGGCACCACCGGCAGGCCATCGGTCCAGCCGCGCGCATAGCAAAATTCTATCTGCTCCGATACGTTGATCGGAATGCAGACTTCACCTTCAGATTCCGGCAGTGTCACGGTGGATTTAGTGGGCGCACTCACGACCCGTCGACCTCGCTGAAGAGATGCTCACTGTTCATTCCGGCTGCCCGCTCGCAAGCAGCTCCAATACGCGCGGAACCATATCCTCGGCGCGCTTCGCGATGTCCGCGGCCGAAAGCGACGCAAGGGGATGGGGCATCATCAGAAATCGGAAGTTGGGCACTCCCCACAATTCAGCCATTTCCTTTGCCGTCGATTCGAATACGCTGGTTACGATAGGCACGGCCGGAATGCCTGCCCGTTCCAGGATGATGGCGTCGAGCAAACTGCCCGACGAGCATGCCCCTCAATCCCCGATGCCTGTGACGGCAAAATCCGAGCCCTTGATTATCTTATCGATCTGGTCGTCCTTGAGCGGTGCTCGTTGCGGCTTGTGCACCAGGACGTCAAGCTTCATTTGGTGAGTCGCCTCGAGTCGTTCCGCGATGAGGCGCAAGACGGTTTCGGCGTTTTTTTTCGTGTTCTCGATTATTCCGATCCGCAGACCGTTCAAGCGCACCGGTCGCGGCACATACCTGATCTTTTCGCTGGAGCGATCGAGCGTGGGATCAAGGATGTCCATTCACATACCCCCTGAACTAACGTCAGCTAGCGCGGCTTAATCGACTATGAATATATCGTACCATGGCCCTCCTCCCCGAGCAACACGGCCAGCCTGATAGCTTCGACTTCAATGCCAGATTCACCTCGATGAACCGGCAATTACGCGCTCCGCTATATCGGAAGCCACACATTCCTCGTATGAGAACCGCCGTTCGAGTCGCCCGTCGGCAAGACCGGCCTCCCTAAGCCACTCGAATCCTTGCCGCGAGACGATGGGTCGGTCGTTCCAGAGTCTCAGCCGCTTGTAGTCCTCATAACAGGCCGCCAGCAAGGACGTCGGTGTTTCCGGGAAATAAGACGCCACGGCCGTTGCGAGTTCCTTACCCGTGTGGCGGGCGATCCATTGTTGCGTCCAATGCATGGCGCGGCACATTCCAATAACTGAGTCCGAGTTGCCCGCGATGAACCGCTTGCTCGTATTGAGCGTCGTGTACGAGGTAGGGCCGCGGGTCGCCGCCGCATACCAAACGTGTCCCGCGCCCTCTTCTACAAGCGACATCGCAGTGGGGTGAAAAATCTGGATTGCGTCGACCTCTCCGGCACACAAGGCCTCGGCGTTCTCCGCCATCGACCGGCCCTCGCGCAAACGAAGGCCGCGCGTATCGATACCTGCCAGACGCAGATCCTGCTGGAGGCACATCCAAGGTGTCGGCACTTCGCTGACCGGGGCGAACGATACGTCTTTCAGATCACTCAAAACAAAACTATCGTTGGGCCTTCGCCCCAAAATGAAAAACGGGTCTCGCCCGACGACTTCGCAAAACGCGACCAGCCCGCAATCGGGATTCTTTTCCAGCGCACCCATCAAACGCATCGGGCCACCCCACGAGACCTGACCATCGCCCGCAATGAGTGACGGAATCGTTTGTGCTGTTTCAGACGACTTGACAATAGAAACTTTCAGACCTTCGGCATCGTACGCGCCCAAAGCAGCTGCCGCGTAAAACGGCGCATAAAAAGCCGCCCGAAAATTTTCGATTAAGGTTATGGAATTCATGGAGAAGGCGATCCGTTATGTGGCGCGACTTAGGGTTCGAAGCCGTAAAGCTTGCCCGGGTTGTCGGCGAGGATCAAGGCGCGGGTCGCCGCGTCGGGCACGAAATCGAGCAGCGGATCGAGAAAATCGGCGCTGTCGGCTTCTCCGGGGCCGGGGAAATCCGGGAACGGCCAGTTGAGCCCCCACAGCAGCCGGTCCGGGCGGGCCTCGCACAGGATACGGATACGCTCGCGCAGGTCCGCGTAGCCGGGATGCGCCTCTTGCGCCGTGTAATAGAACCCCGACAGCTTGATCCAGACGTTGCCGCCCTCGAACAGCTTGAGCATCGCCTTGAACTCGGCGCTATCGGCGCCCTCTTTCGCCGACGTGCGCCCGAGGTGATCGAAGATCAGCGGCGCCGGCAAATCCTTCAGCGTCGGCGCCAATCCCTCGATCCAACCGGGAACGCGCCGCTGCACCTGCAGCACCCAGCCGTAGGGCGCGATCAGGCGCGCGATCTCGGGCGCGTCGTCCGGCGTCAGATCGCCGCTCGCTTCCGAAACCCGCACGCCGCGCATGCCGCCGTCGTGCAAGCGTTTGATATCGTCTTTCGTCGTACCCGGCGCGATCACCGCCGTGCCGCGCGCGCGATCTTGTCTCAATGCGGCAATCGCATCCAACGTGCAGCGGTTGTCGGTGCCGTAATAGGAGGAATGCACGATCACGCAGCGCTCGACGCCGATGCGGTCCAGCATCGCGCGGTACGTCTCCACGGGGGCAAACCGGGGCTTAAGGTTTTTCTTTTGCGGATATTTCTCGAGCGAGCCCATCACGTGGGAATGGGTGTCGCACGCCTTCGGCGGCGCCGTCAGCCTCGGCGCCCGGCCCGCATCCTCGGTGAGGTTGATGTCGAACATAACGATACTTTTAAAAAATAAATGGAAACTTACAAAAATTAACAAATATCATGGTGTATTTCATGCATTGCTTTTACCTTGATATTAAGAGAATCCAAAGAATAAGGGAAAGTTAGAAAGTTTAATGAGTGCCTCAAAAAAACAATTTGATGATTTGGCAATGGCGCTATTCAAAAAATTTGCGCGTTTTGAATATGCACTAAAGGTAACCAGCTTTCATTGCGGAAATGGCAAAGCGAATTCAGACTGGCAAAAATTCTCACGATCAATACAAGGTTTTTTTGAAAAATCTGAAAACAATGAACTAAGAAGCGCAATACAATATTTTTTAGATCATCCGCCGAAAAAGCAAGTTATTAGAAATAACCAAATAGATTGGGAAGAGGCAAATCCAGGGAGCAAAATACCTGAAGAGCTTATACTTTTGTACGTTCGCCGTGTTAGAAACAACCTATTTCATGGTGGAAAATTTCACGGGCACTGGGTTGAGCCACAACGTGACATCAATCTGTTAAAATACAGCTTAGTAATTCTCGATGCCTGTTTACAGGCATCCAATGATGTTCGAGAAGCATTTAAGCAAGATTCCTATTAAGCTCCCACCCTAACATCATCGTGCCGTTGTCGAAGCGCACGATCCTGTCCATGCGGGACGTGCTAGGCCTGACGGGATTGCCGGGCTCCTGACCTTGGCGGCGGAACGGCCTCTTTGATTCGCGGGTCGAGCATAGGCATTGATTTAAGCATCATTTAATGATATATTCATGCCTGATAAGGAGATAACCATGCGGACGACTCTGGCGCTCGACGACGAGCTTGTATCCAAGGCGCAAGCCTTCACCGGCCTGAAGGAAAAATCCGCGCTGGTGCGCGAGGCGTTGAAAGCGTTGATCGAGCGCGAAAGCGCGCGCCGCTTGGCGCGCCTCGGCGGCACCGAGCCCGACCTCAGGCGGCCCCGTCGCCGCCGCGCGGAAACCGCGTGATCCCGGCGCATGATCCTCGTCGATACCTCAGTCTGGATCGATCATCTGCGAACCCATGACCGGACCCTGGCGGACCTGCTGGAGAGCGGGCAGGTTCTCGGCCATCCGTTCGTGATCGGCGAGATTGCGCTGGGTCGGCTTCGGCAACGGGATATCGTCCTCGACGCCTTGCAAAACCTCCCTCGGACCGCCGTCGCCACGGACCGCGAGGTCCTCGGTTTTATCGAACGGTACGCCCTCGCCGGCTCGGGGATCGGCTATATCGACGCCCACCTCCTCGCGGCTGCGCGCCTGATGCCGGGCACCCTTTTGTGGACCCGGGACAAACCCCTGTCCCGCGCCGCCGACCGATTGGGCTTGGCGGCGGCGCCATCACGCTAATCTTTCGCTTCCCCTACCCCGTCACCAGCGCGCCGTTCTCGAAGCGCACGATCCGGTCCATGCGCCTGGCGAGGTCCGGGTTATGGGTCGCGATCAGGGCCGCCAGTCCGGCGCCGCGCGCGAGCTTGAGCAAGATCGCGAACACCTCATCGGCGGTGCCCGGATCGAGATTGCCGGTGGGCTCGTCCGCCAGCAGGAGTTTCGGCACATTGGCGAGCGCGCGCCCGATGGCGACGCGCTGCTGCTCGCCGCCCGAAAGCTGGCCGGGCCGGTGCTTGCGCCGGTCCTCGAGCCCCATCCATTCGAGCAGTTCACGCGCCCGCGCGCGCGCCTCCTTCGCCGGACTGCCCCCGATGATCTGGGGGATCGCGATGTTCTCCTCCGCCGAAAATTCCGGCAGCAGGTGATGATACTGATAGACGAAGCCGACGTTGTGGCGGCGGATCAAGGTGCGCGCATCGTCGTCGAGATCGTTGCAGGCCTCGCCGCAAATCTCGACCGTGCCCGCGCCGGGCTGTTCCAGCAGCCCCGCGATGTGCAGCAACGTCGATTTGCCCGCGCCCGAGGGCCCCATGAGCGCGACGATCTCGCCCGCCCGCACGTCGAGATCCGCGCCCCTGAGCACGTCGAGATTGGCGCGGCCTTGCTTGAAGGAATGCGCGATCTTGGAGAGCTTGAGGACCGACTCACTCATAGCGCAGCGCCTCCGCCGGATCGAGCCGGGCCGCCCGCCAGGACGGATAAAGCGTCGCCAGGAACGACAGCCCGAGCCCCATCAAGACCACCGCGGTCACCTCCACCGGGTCCACCACGGCCGGCAGTTGCGACAGGAAATAAATCTCGGCGGCGAACAGATCGGTGCCGGTCAGGCCCTGAATCCACTGGCGGATGGACTCGATGTTCGAGGTGAAGGCCATGCCGAGGCCGAACCCGCCGAGGGTGCCGATCACGCCGACGCTGGCGCCCGCCAGGAAAAAGATACGCATGATCATGCCGCGCGTCGCGCCCATGGTGCGCAGGATCGCGATGTCGCGGCCCTTGTCCTTCACCAGCATGATCAGGCTCGAGATGATGTTGAACGCCGCCACCAGGATGATGAGGGTCAGGATCAGAAACATCACGTTGCGCTCGACCTGAATGGCGTTGAAGAAGCTTTTGTTGACCTGCTGCCAATCGTGCAGGCGGCCCACCCCCTTCACCGTTTGCAGAATGGTTTGGCCGATGGGCCGGGCCTTGTTCGGATCGGTCACGAACACCTCGAGGTTGGTGACGGCCTCGGGCAACTGGAAATACACCTGGGCGGAATCGAGCGGCATGAACACGAAACCCGAATCGTATTCGTACATGCCGATGTTGAAGGTCGCGGCGATCTTGTAGGCGCGCATCCGGGGCACCGAGCCGAACGCGGTTACCTTTCCCTGGGGCGAGATCAGCGTGACCTTGTCGCCGACGCCGACGCCGAGTTTTTGCGCGAGCCGCGACCCCAGGATCACCGTATTCTTCGTGAAATCCTGCACTCGCCCGGACTGGATGTTGCCCGAGACGATGGTGCGCTTTTGCAGATCCTCGGCGCGAATGCCGCGCACGACAGCACCGGTCGCGACCCCGCGCGCGGTCGTCATCACCTGGCCTTCGATGATCGGGATCACCTTCACGACGCCGGGCACCTTGCGCAAGCGGTCGGCCAGCGGATCGAAGCCCGCCAATTGGTGCGTCTGGCCGTACACGCTGAGGTGGCCGTTGATGCCGAGGATGCGCGACAGCAACTCCTCGCGGAATCCGTTCATCACCGCCATGACGATGATGAGAGTCGCCACGCCGAGCGCGATCCCGAGCAGGGAGAACCAGGCGATCACCGAAATGAACCCCTCGCGGCGGCGCGCGCGCAGATAGCGGATCGCGACCATCCATTCGAAACGGGAAAACAACAATTCGATCCTTTCCTTCAGGCCGTCAGGCGCGCCGGCACGTTCTCGAGCGGGATTTCCGCGCGCTCGCCGGTCTTGCGGTTTTTCACCTCGGCGATGCCGTTTTTGAGGCCGCGCGGGCCGATCACCACCTGCCAGGGCAAGCCGATCAAATCCATGTCGGCGAATTTGATCCCGGCGCGTTCTTCGCGGTCGTCGTACAATACGCTGATGCCGCCCGCCCGCAAGGCCGCGTAAAGCGCGTCGCAGGCCTTGTCGCAGTCGCCGTCGCCGACCTTGAGGTTGATCAGGCCGGCCTTGAACGGCGCCACCGCTTCGGGCCAGATAATGCCGGCGTCGTCGTGCGACGCCTCGATGATGGCGCCGACCAGGCGCGACACGCCGATGCCGTAGGAACCCATCTCGACCGCGATCTCCTCGCCGTTTGGCCCGGCGACCACGGCGTTCATGGCTTTCGAGTACTTGGTGCCGAAATAAAAAATATGGCCGACCTCGATGGCGCGCGCCGTGACCAGATCGCCGCCCAGGGCCTTCTCCCGCTCCGGATCGCGCCGCTCGTCGGTGGCGGCGTATTTGGAGGTAAAGGTATCGACCAGCGGTTGCAGATCGCCGGTGTAGTCGATGTCGCGGCCCCTCCAGTCCATCTCGATGAAATCGCGGTGGCAGGCGACTTCGCTCTCGCCGGTTTCGGCCAGGATCACGAATTCGTGGCTCATGTCGCCGCCGATGGGTCCGGCATCGGCCTGCATCGGGATCGCCTTGAGCCCCAAGCGCTCGAAGGTGCGCAAGTAGGCGACGAACATTTTGTTGTAGCTGCGCTTGGCGCCGTCGTAATCGAGATCGAAGGAATACGCGTCCTTCATCAGGAATTCGCGGCCGCGCATCACGCCGAAGCGCGGACGGACCTCGTCGCGGAATTTCCATTGCACGTGATAGAGCATCCGCGGCAGATCGCGATAGCTGCGCACCGAGGTGCGGAAGATTTCCGTGATCTGCTCCTCGTTGGTCGGTCCGTACAGCATGTCGCGTTCGTGGCGATCCCGAATTCGAAGCATCTCGGGGCCATAGGCGTCGTAGCGCCCGCTCTCGCGCCAGAGGTCGGCGGACTGAATGGTCGGCATCAGCATTTCCTGGGCGCCAGCCGCGTCCTGCTCCTCGCGCACGATCCGCTCGATGTTCTTCAAGACCCGAAAGCCGAGCGGCAGCCAGGAATAAATGCCCGCGCTCGCCTGGCGAACCATGCCGGCGCGCAGCATCAGGCGGTGCGACGCAATTTGCGCTTCCGAGGGGGTCTCTTTCAGGGTCGGCAGAAAAAATCCGGATCGAAGCATTTATGCAAGGACACTCAATGACATAAAACGGCAAAAGCCCCCGCAATCTAGGGAATGCCCGGCGGAATGTCTACGCTTCTCGGGACGTTTGAATGCGATCCGACCTCATCCCGAGGAGCACCGCGCCTCTCCTTCGAGATGGCCGCCTTGCGGCCTCCTCAGGATGAGGCGACGGTGCGTCTCGAAGGATGAACAAGCCGAATCAGCGGCGGAACCGTGGGGATTTATCGTTTTCGGGCGAAATAGTCCCGGCATTTCCGGACCAGCTCGGCATGGCCGATTGCGCCGATGGGTTGGCCGTTGAAATAGACCCGATGGCCCTCGATCGAAATCTTGCCGAGAACCGGCTCGCCGAAGACCCGCCCCGCGCTCGAATCCGAGAGAGTGTCCAGATCGAGCTTGAGATCGAAGGTAATCACGTCCGGAATCTTGATCTGCGGGCTGCCGCCGAGATCGGCCGGCGCGACCGCGCGGCCGTAGACGTCGACGCCGGGCTTGTACTCGACGTCCGGCTCCGGCACGTGCTGCACGATCTTGAGGCAATCGGCCTCGGTGACCGTAACCTGTTCGGCTTGCGCGGCGACAACCGGCAAAAGCAGGATGGCGGAAAGAACGATCGAACGGGTTATCATGTCCGTATCCTGACGAGCGATATTTAACGAAGCCCTAATGCCTTATTATATGGGTGTTATATGAGTGAGCCCACCCCCTACCCAGCCGGGCACTCAAGCCTTCAGGCAGGTATCGCACAGTTGATTCCGCGCTCCAAAAAAGACAAGCTGGCGCAGGAAGGCGGTTTAGGTGGAGAATGTCGAGGGAATGTCAGGGTTCCCGGGCGTTAGGAGGCACGCACCATGACTAAAATGCAGTCCGAAACGGCACCTGAATCAGCGCGCGGACGCGCTTGTCCGTTCGAGTTAAATCGGCTCGGCGACGCGGCCGGTGCCGAAATACGGGGGCTCGACCTGTCGCGGCCCTTCGGCGACGATACCCGCGACGCGATCCTCGCGGCACTGATCGAGCATCACGTGCTGGCGTTCCGCGACCAGGATCTCAGCGGCGAGCGGCAAATGGCGATGACCATGCGGTTCGGCACTCCGGAACGCCACATCTTTCACGACGCCCAGGGCCATGAAACCCCGCAGGTGCATGTTATCGCCAATGTCGACGAGGCGGGAAACCCGATCAAGCGCACCTACGGCAGCTTCCACTGGCATACCGACAAGTCCTATCACGCGATCCCGTCCTTCGCGACCTTCCTGCATGCGCGCGAGTTGCCGCCCGAAGGCGGCGCCACGGAGTTCGCCAATATGCATCTGGCCTATGAATCGCTGGACGATGCCATGAAGAAGCGGATCGCCGGGTTGCGCGCGATCCATAGCTGGGAAGCGAACCGGCGCAATACCGGCAGCAAACCGGCGACGGAAGAGGAGAAAAAGCTGCGCCCGCCGGTAGTTCATCCGCTGGTCCGCACGCATCCGGAGACCGGCCGCAAATCTCTGTATATCGGCATTCACACCGATTGTATCGAAGGCATGGACCGCGACGAAGGCGTTGCCCTGCTGAAACAGCTTTACGACCATGCGACCCGGCGGCGGTTCGTCTACGCCCACACGTGGCAGCTTGGCGATCTGGTGGTGTGGGACAACCGGAGCCTGTTGCACCGGGTGCTCAGCAATTACGATATGAGCAAATACAGGCGCGTAATGCACCGTTCGGTGGTCATCGGCACGGCGCCGGCCTAAAATTCAGACGGGTTCCCCTACGCCCCGCCGTGGTGCTTGGCGTGCCAAGCCCAGGCGGTTTCGACGACGGTCGTCAAATCGCTTTGCTCCGGCCGCCAGCCGAGAACCTTCTCGGCGCGTGCGATGTCCGCGACCAGGCGCACCGCGTCGCCCGCGCGCCGGGCGGCGACGGAAACGGGAAAATCGCGACCGGAAACCTTTTTCACGGCCTCGATGACCTCGCGAACAGTTCGGCCGTCGCCGCCGCCGATATTGATGAAATCGACCCCGCCTTCGAACTCCAAACGCTCCATCGCCAACACATGGGCGCGGGCGAGATCGTTCATGTGGACGTAATCACGCACGCAGGTGCCGTCCGGGGTCGGATAATCGTCGCCGAAGATACTCAAGCCCGGCTCGAGGCCGAGCGCCGCCTTGATCGCCAGGGGAATCAAATGGGTTTCCGGCTCGTGATCCTCGCCGATCTCGCCGTCGGGATCGGCCCCGGCGGCGTTGAAATAGCGCAGCGCAATGGCCCGAAAGCCGTGATCGTCCCCGTACTCGCTCAACAGTTGCTCGACGAGATGCTTGGTATGGCCGTACGGATTGGCGGGCGCCAGGGGTGCGGTTTCGGCAAGGAGGGCGTCGCCGGTGCCCGCGTAAACGGCGGCGCTGCTCGAAAATACGATGGAGCGGCAGCCGTGCCGGTGCATCGCCTCCAGGACGTTGACCGAGCCGGTCACGTTGACTTCGTAATACTCCTCGGGTTTTTGCACCGACTCGCCGACGGAAATGCGCGACGCGAAATGCATCACCGCCGCCGGATCGTATTTCTTCAAGACCCGATCCAAGGACGTGGGCTCGAGGATGCTGCCCCGCTCGAACGGCCCCCATTGCACGGCCCAGTCATGACCCGTCGACAGATCGTCGAACGTAACGGGGGTGCAGCCGGCCCGTGCCAGCGCCTTGCAGGCATGGCTGCCCACATAGCCCGCGCCGCCGATGACCAAAACGTTTTTCATGGAACCACCCTACGCGCCTTGCCGGTAGATTTCCGCATCGACCCGCATCCAGGGCGGGTTTTTCCGGGCGATTTTCTTAAAGACCGGGCAGGCCTCGCTATGAGCGTCCGGCAGGTATCCGATGCTCATCAAGAATTCACCGACGATCTCGCCGCCCATGAACTTGAAGTTTTTCCGGAACACCTTGACCCATTCCGACTTCGGCAAGGGATGATGGGCCGCGATCCACTTGGCGAAGCCGCCGTGAGTGTCGCGTAAGGTTTGCACGCGCGCGGCGTTCTCGATGATCGAGGCGATCTTGAGACGGTTTCGGATAATCCCCTCGTCATTCAATAGGCGTTTCACGTCTTTCGCGCGATACGCCGCCACGCGGTCTACATCGAAACCGTCGAAGGCGGCCACGAGTGCCGGGCGCTTTTTCAAAACCAGCACCCAGGACAGGCCCGCCTGAAAAATTTCCAGAGATTGACGCTCGAACAAGGCCCGCTCGCCGGTCAAGGGAAACCCGTATTCCCGGTCATGATACGGCCCGTGAAGCGGATGGCCCGGTGCGACGTCGCAATACCAACTCATCGGAAAATCGGGACTTTCTAGGGCGTCGGCGAAAGCGACAGATAGCCGGCATCGACCAGCCAATAAAAAATACCGAACACGACGGCGGAGACGAGCGTCGCGACGCCCATCTTGAGGAGGACGCGCGGCTTCTTGGGTGCGCCGGCGTCCTGTCCCTTGACGACATCGCCGCTGTCGAGCACGGCGCGCGAACCGATCGGCAGGATCATAAAAAAGATCAGCCACCACATGATCACGTAAACGGCGATTGCTCCGGTGAGATTCATCGCACTCTATCCCTGTTCCAATTCGATCAAGGTTCCGTGAAAATCCTTGGGGTGCAAAAAAAGGATGGGCTTGCCGTGCGCCCCGACTTTAGGCGTTCCGTCGCCCAGAATGCGTGCGCCTTGCTTTTTCAACTCCGTGCACGCCGCCTCGATGTCGTCGACCTCGTAACACACGTGATGAATGCCGCCGTCGGGATGGCGCGCGAGAAAATTCGCGATCGGCGAATTATCGCCCAAGGGCGCCAGCAGTTCCACTTTCGTGTTGCCGAGCGATACGAAAACCGTCGTCACGCCCTGCTCGGGAAGCTCGACGAAATCGGAGACTTCCGCGCCGAAGCCGTCGCGGTACAGGGTCCGCGCCGCGGCCAAATCAGGCACCGCAATCGCGACATGGTTGAGTCTATCGAGCTTCATTCTTCCACCGCCTTGTCGATTCGAAACACATGAACCGAGGTTACCGGATTTTTGTTCAGCATCTCGCGAAAGGCCCGGCGCACGGCAATCCGCACCGCTTCGCTAACGGTATCATCCTTGCGGCGGTCGCTTAAAGGCAACCGCTTGACGGCGGCGGCGGCGATTTCCTTGATGGTCGTTTCGATTCGACCTTCGTTTTCCTCCAGCAAGCCGATCGTCGAAACCTGGGGGTCCGACACCATTTTGCCGTTCGCGCTCACGGCCACGCTCACCGTCACGGCGCCATTATACAGGGAACGCTGGCGGGATCGTAACAGATTGCCGTCGAACGGCACCACGCGGTTGCCTTCTAGCACGCACCGCCCCGCCCGCACGCGTTCCACAATTTCCGATTTTCCAGGCCCCAGGCGAACCATCGTGCCGTTTTCCGCGACATGGGTCTCGGCTACCTGGCAGGTCCGGGCCAAGGCCGCGTGTTCGTGGAGGTGGCGAATCTCGCCATGCACCGGCACCGCGATCTTGGGGCGGATATGCTGATACATCCGCACCAGTTCGTCCCGGTTCGGATGACCGGAAACATGCACGAACGCGTCCTGTTCCGTAATCACCTCGACGCCCCGGGAGATCAATTCATTATGAACCCGGCCGATCGGAACTTCGTTGCCCGGAATGATCTTGGAGGAGAAGATCACGGTATCGCCGTCTTCGATCCTAACTCGCGGATGTTCGCCCGTCGCGATCCGCCACAGGGCGGCGCGCGGCTCGCCTTGACTGCCGGTGCAGATAATCAGGCTTTTGTCTTCCGGCAGAAAGCCCGCGTCGTCTTCATCGAGGAACGCCGGCACGTCGCGCAAATACCCGTTCTCGCGCGAGGCCTCGACGATGCGGCGTAGCGAGCGGCCCGCCAACACGACGTCGCGGCCGGCGGCGCGCGCCGCCTTGGCGATGGTTTCCAAACGCGCCACGTTCGAGGCGAAGGACGTCACCAACACCCGCTTTCGGCATTTTCCGATGATCTCCGTGAGGCTTTCCAGCAAGTCCGCTTCCGATCCCGAGGTGCCGGGCTGAAAAACATTCGTCGAATCGCACACGATCGCCAGAACGCCCTCGTCGCCGATCGCCGCGAGCCGTTTTTCGTCAGCCGTATCGCCGATGACGGGGTCGGGATCGAGCTTCCAATCGCCGGTATGCATGACGGTTCCCACCGGAGTCCGCACGGCAATCGCGTTCGGTTCCGGAATCGAGTGGGTCAGCGTGATCAATTCGAGATCGAACGCCCCCACATTGAAACGGCTGCCGAGCGCCACCTCATGAATCGGCACCCGCTCCGACAGGCCGACTTCCTGAAGTTTTCGCCTGAGGATCGACACCGTGAACGGCGTCGCGTAAATCGGGCATTGCAAGCGGTCCCAAAGATACGGCACCGCGCCGAGATGGTCCTCGTGGGCGTGGGTCAAGATCAATCCGTCCAGCCTGTCGCGGCGTTCGGCGATAAACGTGGGATCGGGCATGATCACATCGGCGCCCGGCGGAAAGCCGTCGCCGAACGTAACGCCGAGATCGATCATGATCCATCGGTGCTCGCCCGGCCGTCCGTAACCGTACAAATTGAGATTCATGCCGATTTCGCCGGCGCCGCCCAAGGGCAGAAAGACCAACTCGTCGGAATCGGGCCGCGCTTTCTTGCGGGTCTTATCCGGAACGATGCCGCGGGCCATATCAGATATTGCGCCGGTAAATGAGATAAAGTCCCCGCAACGTCAGATCTGGATCGGATCTGGTAATGCACTCGGTCGCATTCGAGAACAACGGCGCCAACCCGCCGGTCGCGACCACGTCCATGGGTTGGCCGAATTCCTTTTGGATGCGCTCCACCAATCCCTCGATCATGCTCAGGTATCCCCAGAAGATGCCGGACTTCATCGCGGGCACCGTGCTTTTCGCGATGACCGTGTCGGGCCGGC
>JBBDTH010000037.1:31921-48732 GCA_040904505.1 Rhodospirillales bacterium
GCGACGCGCGGCAATTGCGCCGCCGCTTGGTGCAGGGCCTCGAGCGACAGGTTGATGCCGGGTGCGATGATACCGCCGAAATATCCGCCATCGACATCGACGACGTCGAACGTGGTTGCCGTACCGAAATCCAAAACGATCAAGGGGCCGCCGTAGGTATCGAACGCGGCGATCGTGTTCACCAAACGGTCCGCCCCCACCTCGCGCGGGTTATCGACCCGTATCTCGATCCCGAGATCGACATTGCTTTCGCCGACGACGAGGGGCTCGCAATTGAAATACCGCTGGCATAGATCCTTGAGACTGAAGAGCGTAGCCGGGACGACCGTCGCGATGATCGCCGCGGTAATATCCTTGACCGACAGGCCGCTGTGCTCCATCAGCTGCGCCAGCCAAACGCTGAATTCATCCGACGTCCGGTTCGGATTGGTCGACGCGCGCCATTCCCCGCGCTTCGACCCGTCGTCGTCGAAGATGGCGAAAACGATATTGGTATTGCCGGAATCGATCGCGAGCAGCATGTCCGTCAAGAAACCCGTTGCAAAACCGTTTCGTCGAAATAAACATCACCCGCCGTAATCTGTCGACGGTTTCCGTTACCCTCGCGCAGGATCAAGGCCCCGTCCGCATCGAGCCCCTCGAAAACACCGCCCAGGGTTTCGCTGCCGAGCCGGACCCGGATGTCCTCGCCGAGTCCCGAGGCTTTCGCAAGCCATGCCGCGCGCACGGGCGCGAACCCGTCGGCAAGCCAGGCGGTATAGCACGGCGCAAACGCCCGGCAAACCGCATGCAAGACCCGCTCCACCGTCACGGCCTTTGCGCCGCACGCCGCCAGACAGGTTGCCGGATACGCCGTATCCTCGGGACACCGCGCGATGTTGAGTCCCACGCCGACGATCACGCCGTCGCCGGATGAATCGCCCCCGCCGACCGTTTCCAACAGGATGCCGGCAACCTTGCGGCGCTCGATCAGCACGTCGTTAGGCCATTTGCAGGATACCCGGCCGGGCTGTCCGAGAAATTCCTCGATAGCCTCGGCGACGGCGACAGCCGTCACGAAACTCAGTTGCGCGCTCTCGGCAAGCGGCCGTTCGCGCCGCAGGAAAAGAGAACAATAAAGATTGCCCGGCTCCGAAACCCATATCCGGCCCCGGCGGCCGCGGCCCGCCGATTGCGTGCGCGCCTGAACGACGGTGCCGTGCCCGGCCCCGCCCGCGGCGGCCAGGCGCTTCATTTCCTCGTTGGTGCTATCCAGCACGTCGTATGAAACGATCGTAAAACCGCCGGCGTCGCCAAGGTCGGTCGTCATCCGGCGAACAACGCCTTCGCGGCCAACAGGGCGCCCGACAACAACGGCCCGGGAAACACGAAGAAAAACAGCACGAAAACGCCGGTGCCGAACAAAATCCATCGGATTTCGGTGCCGACGGGCCGGTCGAGGGTTTCCTTCAGATCGTCGAAGTACATCACCTTGATGACGCGCAGATAATAGAACGCGCCCACGACGCTGCTCAAAACGCCGATCACGGCCAGCATATAGAGCTTGGCTTCAATCGCCGCCAGGAAGATGTACAGTTTGCCGAAAAATCCGGCCAGCGGCGGAATGCCCGCCATCGAAAACATAAAAACCGCGAAAACAAACGCCAGCATGGGATGGGTTTTCGACAGCCCCGCCAGATCGTCGATGTTTTCGACCATGCGATGGCTCTGACGCATGCATAGGATGCAGGCAAACGTGCCGAGGCTCATGAACAGATAGATCGCCATGTAAACCAGAACGCCCCGCACGCCGATTTCGTTACCGACCGCCAGGCCGATCAGGGCATATCCGACGTGTCCGATGGAGCTGTAGGCCATCAGCCGTTTGATGTTGCGCTGATTGATGGCGGCAAACGCTCCCAGGATCATCGAGGCGATGGAAATGAAAATGACGATCTGCTGCCATTGCGCAAGCAGGTCGCCGAACGGTCCGATCATCGTGCGCAGGAACAAGGCCATTGCCGCCATTTTCGGTCCGGCGGCAAAAAACGCCGTCACGGGAGTCGGCGCGCCTTCGTAAACGTCGGGTGTCCACATATGGAACGGCACGGCGGAAACCTTGAAGGCAAGGCCCACCATGATGAATACCAAGCCGAAAATCAAGCCGATGCCCGGCGCCTCGCCCTTCAGGTTGCCGAAGATGACGCCGAGTTGCGTGAAGTTCGTCGTGCCGGTAAAGCCGTAGACCAGGGAACAACCGTACAGCAGCATGCCCGAGGCCAAGGCGCCGAGCACAAAGTACTTGAGTCCCGCTTCGGTCGAGCGCGAGTCTTCGCGCTGAAACGCCGCCAACACATACAACGACAGGCTTTGCAGCTCGAGGCCCAGATAGAGCGCGATCAGATCGTTCGCCGAGATCATCATCATCATGCCGACGGTGGCGAACAGCACCAACACGGTGAATTCGAAGCGCGCGATGCCGTGTCGCTCGAGATAGCCTTGCGCCATCACGAGCGTGACGCCCGAGGCGATCAACACCAGAACCTTGAAAAAGGTCGAGAACGAGTCCGCCACGAACATGTCGTTGAATATGACCATCCGCCCGCCCGACACGGGCCACAGCAGGATCAGGGTCAGGATCACCGTGATCACACCCAGATTGGCCACCATGCGGGAAATCTTGATGTTCGCCTCGGCTTCGCTGCCCGTTGCCTTCTGGAACACGCCCAGCATCAACAACGCCAGGGTAACGCCCACCAGAAACAGCTCGGGGATCGCCGGCGCCAGATTGGGAATATTCGCTGCGGACATTCTGTTTCCCCCGTTACCGCCCGGCAACCGAAAGGTTGCCGGCCGCCTGCTGCGCGGCCTGGAATTGCTGAACCAGATTTTCGACCGAAACGTGCATCACATCGAGGAACGAACTCGGATAAATGCCCATCCAGAACACCAGAATGACCAGCGGTGCGAACACGCCGATTTCCCGCGGGCTCATGTCCGCGATTTTTTTAAGGCCGTCCTTGGTCAACGCTCCGAAGATCACGCGCCGGTACAAATACAGCATATAGGCCGCCCCCAGGACGACGCCGGTGGCGATCAGCGCGCAGACCCAGACGTTGACCTGGAAGATGCCGACCAGCACCAAGATTTCGCCGACGAACCCGCCGGTGCCTGGCAAACCGACCGATGCCAACATAAAGATCATAAAGCCGAGCGCGTATACCGGCATGCGATGTACCAACCCGCCGTACACGGCGATATCGCGCGAATGCATGCGATCGTAAACGACGCCGACGACCAGGAACAGGGCCGCCGAAACCACGCCGTGACTCAACATCTGATAAATGCCGCCCTCGATGCCCTGCACGTTCAGCGTGAAGATGCCGACGGTTACGAATCCCATGTGGGCAACCGAGGAATACGCGATCAGTTTCTTCATGTCCTCTTGGGCGAGCGCGACGAAAGAGGTGTAGATCACCGCCACCACGCTCAGGGTGAAGATCAGCGGCGCGAAGTCCATCGTCGCCTGCGGGAACATCGGCAGGGAGAAGCGCAGGAAGCCATACCCCCCGAACTTCAGCAAGACGCCCGCCAGAATGACCGATCCCGCCGTCGGCGCCTCGACGTGCGCGTCGGGCAGCCAGGTATGGACCGGCCACATCGGCACCTTCACCGCGAAAGAAGCGAAGAACGCCAGCCACAGCCACGTCTGCAAGCCGGCCGGGAACGCAACCTTCATCAGTGCCGGAATATCGGCGGTACCCGCCTGGAAATACATCGCCAGGATCGCCAGCAACATCAAAACCGATCCCAACAGCGTGTACAGGAAGAACTTGAACGCGGCATAGACCCGGCGCGGACCGCCCCAAACCCCGATGATCAGGAACATCGGGATCAGAACGCCTTCAAAGAAGATGTAGAAGATCACCAGATCGAGCGCGGAGAACATACCGATCATCATGGTTTCCATGATCAGGAACGCGATCATGTATTCCTTCACCCGGGTCGTGATCGCTTCCCAGCTCGCCAACACGCAAATCGGCGTCAGCAGAGTCGTCAACAGCACGAACGGCATCGAGATGCCGTCGAGACCCATGTGATAGGAGATATTGAAACCGACCATCCAATCGACACGTTCCTCGAATTGGAACGCCGCCGTCGAGCGGTCGAATTGAAACCAAATAATCAGCGACAGAAGGAAGGTAATCAAGGACGTCCAGAGCGCCACGTTCCGGGTATTGCGATTGACGATATCTTCCTCGCCCCGAATGGTCAGGATAAACAGCGCCCCGACCATCGGCAGGAACGTGATCAGCGTGAGTATGGGAAATTCAGCCATGTCCCTACCCCGCCAACGTGAACAGATAGTACGTGATCAACGCCACGACGCCGATCAGCATGGCGAAGGCGTAGTGGTAGAGGTACCCGCTTTGCAAGCCGGCGATCCGGCGCGCGAGGTTGCGGGTCGCCGAGGCGACGCCGTCGGGCCCGACGCCGTCGATCACGGCACCGTCGCCGGTTTTCCAAAGGTTGCGTCCGATGATGAAGGCCGGCCGGACGAACAACGCGTCATACAGTTCGTCGAAGTACCATTTGTTCAACAGGAACCGGTAAATCCCCTGGAAGCGCGCGGCCAACCGCGCGGGCCAATCGCGCGCCAGCACATAAAGCACCGTCGCCAAGGCAATGCCGGCCACGCCGACGACCAGCGGCGCCAGCTTCACCCACAGCGGCACATGATGCGCCTGCTCGAGCGCCGTATGGGCCGGTGAAACATAAATCGACGCGAGCCAAAAACTCGACGCTTTTTGCCCGACGAAGGCCTCGTAGCCGATATAACCCGCGAAACACGCCCCGATCGCCAGCAGAATCAACGGCACAAGCATCACCTTGGGCGATTCGTGAACGTGCGCCATCACCTGTTCGTTCGCGCGCGGCGTGCCGTGAAAGGTCATGAACAGCAGCCGCCAGGAATAAAACGCCGTCAGAAACGCGGCGAAAATGCCGACCCAAAACGCGTACTGGCCGACCGCGGTTTGCGCGGCATACGCGGCCTCGAGAATGATATCCTTCGAGTAGAACCCGGCGAACGGCCATATCCCGGCCAGCGCCAGCGAGCCGATCCACATCACGGCATACGTCACCGGCACCATGCGCCAGATGCCGCCCATCTTGCGCATATCCTGCTCGTCCGACATGGCGTGAATCACCGAGCCCGCGCCGAGGAACAGCAGTGCCTTGAAAAAGGCATGGGTCATCAAATGAAAGATGCCGGCGGAATAGGCCGATACGCCGCAGGCGAAGAACATATAACCGAGCTGCGAACAGGTCGAATAAGCGATTACCCGCTTGATATCGTTTTGCACGCAGCCGACGGTCGCGGCGAACAGCGCGGTCGAGGCGCCGACGATGGTCACGGTCGCCAACGCGACATCCGAGAACTCGAACAACGGCGACAAGCGCGCGACCATGAAAACGCCGGCCGTCACCATCGTGGCCGCGTGAATCAAAGCCGAGACCGGCGTCGGCCCCTCCATCGCGTCGGGCAGCCAGGTATGCAGCCCCAATTGCGCCGATTTCCCCATCGCACCCACGAACAAGAGCAAACAGATGACGGTCAAGGCATGGAATTCCGCGCCGAATATATTCAAGGTCGCGGCGGCCTTGCCCGGCGCCGCGGCAAAGATAGTGTCGAAATGAATCGACTGAAACAGCACAAAGGTCGCGAAAATACCGAGCGCGAAACCGAAATCGCCGACCCGGTTGACGAGAAACGCCTTGATCGCCGCCGCATTGGCCGATGGCCGGTCATACCAGAATCCGATCAGGAGATAAGACGCCAAACCGACACCTTCCCAGCCGAAGAACATCTGCACCAGATTGTCCGCCGTCACCAGCATCAGCATGAAGAAGGTGAACAGGCTCAGATAGCAAAAGAAGCGCGGACGCGACGAATCATGATGCATGTAGCCGATCGAGTAGACGTGAATCACGGCCGAAATGGACGTTACCATCAACAGCATGATCACCGTCAGGGTGTCGAGCTTCAACGCCCAGGAAATCTCGAACGCGCCCGAGTCGATCCAGGTGAACCAGTGAACCGTTCCGATATTCTTCGCCACCGCGACGTCGTAGAAAACGAACATCGCGCAGACGGCGGACAGGATCATTGCGCCGCAGGAAATCAGAAAGGCCGCCCGTTCGACCCTTTCCTTCGCGACCTTGTCTTCCGGCACGACGAACGCCAGGCATCCGGCGATCAGGGAGCCGATGAGCGGCAGGAGAACGCTGAGAGTTGCCATCCGCCCCTACCCCTTCATCGCGTTGACGTCTTCGACCTCGATCGTACCGCGATTCCGGAAGAAAACCACAAGGATGGCCAGGCCGACGGCGGCTTCGGCGGCCGCTACCGTGAGAACGAACATGGCGAAAACCTGCCCGACCAAATCATTCAACTCGGCCGAGAACGCCACGAAGTTGATATTGACCGCAAGCAACATCAATTCGATGGACATCAGAATGATGATCACGTTCTTGCGGTTCAGAAAAATTCCAAAGATGCCGAGCGAGAACAGAATGGCCCCGACGGTCAGGTAATGGGCGATGCCGATATCCATCCTTACGCTCCCTGCCCCGGTTTGATGTCGCGAATTTCGATCGTGTCCTCGGGGCGGCGGCGCAATTGCTCGGAAATGTTTTGACGGCGCACGCCCGTGCGGCGGCGAAAGGTCAACACGATAGCCCCGATCATCGCGATCAGCAGAATGATCCCCGAAGCCTGGAACAGATAAATGTAATGCGTGTAGATCAGCTCTCCCAGGGCATGCGTATTGGGCAGAATTTCGGGCGCCGGCGTCGGCACCATGCCTTTTTTAGCGACTTGCGGCGACAGCACCCAACCGCCGGCGACCACCAGCAGTTCGGCCAATAAAATAAAACCGACCAGGGCGCCGATCGGCAGGTATTGCAGGACACCTTTGCGAAGCTCGGTGAAATTAATATTGAGCATCATCACGACGAACAGGAACAGCACGCCGACCGCGCCGACATAGACCACGACCAGGATCATCGCGAGGAACTCGGCGCCCATCAGCACGAACAACCCGGCCGCGTTGAAGAACGTCAGAATCAGGAACAAGACCGAATGCACCGGATTGCGCGCGGAAATCACCATGACGGCGGATGCCACGGCAATCGTCGCGAACAGGTAAAATGCCAGCGCTTGTATAATCATCCCCATCCCCTCAAGAACGCGCCCTTATCGATACGGCGCATCCTGGCGTAGCCTTTCCGCTATCTCTGTCTCCCAACGCTCACCGTTCGCCATCAAGCGGTCTTTATCGTACAGCAACTCTTCGCGCGTTTCCGTCGCGAATTCGAAGTTCGGTCCCTCGACGATGGCATCGACCGGGCACGATTCCTCGCACAGGCCGCAGTAAATGCATTTAACCATGTCGATATCGTAGCGCGTCGTGCGCCGGCTGTCGTCCGGGCGTGGTTCGGCTTCGATGGTGATGGCTTGCGCCGGGCAAATGGCCTCGCACAACTTGCACGCGATACAGCGTTCCTCGCCGTTCGGATAGCGGCGCAAGGCATGCTCGCCGCGAAAGCGCGGGCTCAACGGCCCCTTCTCGAAGGGGTAGTTCAACGTGACCTTGGGCTTGAACATGTACTTCAAGGTTAAGGCCATGCCCGAAACCAGTTCCCAGAGAAGAAACGTTCGAGCGCCGCGACCGATGAAACTCATGACGCCACCTTATCCTCTCACCGGGGCCAAATCGAAGGCGACCAAAATACCGGCCACGATCGCCACGGCAGCCAAAGAAATCGGCAGAAAAACCTTCCAGCCCAATCGCATCAGTTGGTCATAGCGATAACGCGGAAACGTCGCGCGTACCCACAGGAACAAAAACAGGCAAAACGAAATCTTCAAGGCTAACCAAATCGGCCCCGGCACCCAGGTAAACGGCGCCATGTTCAGCGGCGGCAACCAGCCTCCCAGGAACAGGATGCTCGTCAATGCCGACATCAAGATCATGAAGCCGTATTCGCCGAGAAAAAACAGCGCGAACGTCATCGCCGAATATTCGACGTTATAGCCGCCGACGAGTTCGGCCTCGGCCTCGGGTAAATCGAACGGATGACGGTTCGTTTCCGCGAGCGTGGAAATAAAGAAGATCACCGCCATCGGGAACAGCGGCACGACGAACCACAGGTTCTTTTGTGCCATGACGATATCACTGAGGTTGAGAGAGCCGACGCACAACAAAACGGTGATGATGATGAAGCCCATGGAGACTTCGTAAGATACCATCTGGGCCGCCGAGCGGATCGCGCCGAGAAACGCGTATTTCGAATTGCTTGCCCACCCCGCCATCAGAATGCCGTACACGGCGAGCGAGGAAATCGCGAACAAATACAGAATACCGACATTGATATCGGCCAGAACCATGCCGTCGTCGAAGGGAATGACCGCCCAGGCCATCATCGACAGCAGGAAGGTCACGCACGGCGCCACGATGAAAACGCCCTTGTTGGCGCTCGTCGGAATGATGGTCTCTTTCATAAAGAGCTTCAGGCCGTCGGCGAGCGGTTGCAGCAGGCCGAACGGGCCGACCACGTTCGGCCCCTTGCGCAACTGCATGGCGGCGATGACCTTACGCTCAACGTACGTCAGATATGCGATCGACAGCAGCAACGGCACCACGATCGCAGTGATCTTGATGACGATCCAAGCCGTCGGTTCGGCGTAGGCGGTCCAGAAATTATCCATGGGTGCCGGTCTGCTCCGTCTTGGGCTTGATATACGTTTCCGTGCACTGCGCCATCGTGACGGAGGCCCGGCTGATCGGATCGGTCATGTAGAAGTTTTCGATCGGAGACGTAAACGGCGCGCCGTCTATCGCGCCGTCTTCGCCGAACGCGCCCCAGCTCGAGGGTACAACCGCATCCAGGGCATCGGCGAAATTGGCGTTGACCCCGACAAGCCGTTCGCGAACCTGCGCCAGCGTATTATAGGGCAAGGACTTGCCGAGCCGCTCCGACAGCGCCCGGACGATTTTCCAATCCTCGCGCGCCTCGCCCGGCGGGAATGCCGCCAACCGGGTCCGCTGCACGCGCCCCTCGGTGTTGACGTAGGTCGCGTTCTTTTCGGTATAGGCAGCCCCCGGCAGGATTACGTCCGCGCGGTTCGCGCCCCGGTCGCCGTGATGGCCTTGATAAATGACGAACGCCTTGCCGAGCCGGTCCATGTCGATCTCGTCGGCGCCGAGCAGATAGACGATTCCGATATCGCCCGCCCGGGCCGCGTCGCATAGGCCCGCGACGTCGCGCCCGCCCTCGGCCGGCACGAAACCGAGCTCGAGACCGCCGACCCGCGCCGCCGCCGTGTGCAGTACGTTAAAGCCGTTCCAATTTTCGGCATCGTCGATCATGCCGGTTTGCTCGGCCAGGGTGCGCACCGCGCCCAACACGGCCGCGCCGTCGGGCCGCGTCAGCGCCCCCATGCCGACGATCACCATGGGCCGTTCGGCCTTTTTCAAGATTTCGGTGAAGCTGTGCCGGCCGTCGAGCAACTCCTGGAGCGTCGCCGGGCCTTCGCCCAAATATGTGGTTTTGTAACTGAGATCGACGTTCGGCCCGATCACGCCGATCGGGAAATTCCCCCGGCAATAACGCTTGCGGATACGGGTATTGACGAGCGGCGCTTCCCAGCGCGGGTTGGTGCCGACCAGCAGCAGCGCATCGGCGTCCTCGATCCCGGCGATCGTCGTGTTGAAAAGATAGCCCGCGCGACACGCGGCATCGATCTTGGCGCCGTCCTGGCGGCAATCCAGATGCGGCGAACCGAGCGCCGCCATCAACTCCTTGAGCGCCAGCATCGATTCGCAATCGGCTTGATCGCCGGCGATGGCCGCAATCCGAGAACCGTCCGTCGCGGAAACCTTCTCGGCGATGGCCGCGAACGCCTCGTCCCAAGTCGCCGCCTCGAGCTTGCCGTTGCGGCGCACGTAAGGCCGATCCAGGCGTTGGCGCCTGAGGCCGTCGCAGGCAAAACGGGTCTTGTCGGAAATCCACTCCTCGTTGACCTCCTCGTTCAGGCGCGGCAATACGCGCAGCACTTCCGTGCTTCGGGTATCGACCCGGATATTGCTGCCGACGGCATCCATCACGTCGATGGATTCGGTTTTCCTCAATTCCCAGGGCCGCGCTGCGTAGGCATAGGGCTTGTTCGTCAAGGCGCCGACCGGGCAAAGATCTATGATATTGCCTGACATTTCCGAGGACAGCGCCTTCTCCACATAGGTGCCGACCTCCATGTGTTCGCCGCGGCCGGTGGCGCCGAGTTCCGGCACGCCGGCGATTTCGGTCGCGAACCGGATGCAGCGCGTGCAATGGATGCACCGGGTCATGATCGTTTTGACCAGGGGGCCGATGTCCTTGTCCTTCACCGCGCGCTTGGCTTCGCGATACCGGCTGAGGCCCTGGCCGTAGCCGAGCGCCTGGTCCTGCAGGTCGCATTCCCCGCCCTGATCGCAGATCGGGCAATCGAGCGGATGGTTGATCAGCAGGAATTCCATCACGCCCTTGCGCATTTTTTCGACTTCGGGCGTGTTGGTATGGACCACCATGCCCTCGCCCGCGGGCATCGCGCACGACGCGATCGGCTTCGGCGATTTCTCGACCGCCACCAGGCACATCCGGCAATTGCCGGCGATCGAAAGCCGTTCATGGTAGCAAAAGCGCGGAATTTCGGCCCCGGCCAGCTCGCACGCCTGCAGGATCGTCATTCCCGCTTCGACTTCTATTTCCTTACCATCGACCGTCAGTTTCGGCATGACTTTCCTTTACGCCGCTGCTGTAACGTTGGACGCTTGATACTCGGCGATCCGCTTTTCGATCTCAGGGCGGAAATGGCGGATCAATCCCTGAACCGGCCACGCCGCCGCATCGCCGAGCGCGCAAATTGTATGTCCTTCGATTTGCCGGGTGACTTCTTCCAGCAGATCGATTTCCTCGGTGATCGCGCTGCCCACGACCATGCGGTCCATCATGCGCGACAGCCAACCCGTGCCTTCGCGGCACGGCGTGCACTGCCCGCAGCTTTCATGCATGTAGAAGTACGACAACCGCGAGATCGCCTTGACGATATCGGCCGATTGATCCATCACCATCACAGCCGCCGTACCGAGGCCGGATTTCACTTCGCGCAACGAATCAAAATCCATCAAGACCGTATCGCAGATCGATTTCGGCAATACCGGCACCGAGGCGCCGCCCGGAACAATGGCCAACAGATTCTTCCATCCGCCGCGCACGCCGCCCGCGTGCTTTTCGATCAGCTCTTTCAGAGGAATGCCCATCTCCTCTTCGACCGTGCAGGGGTTTTCCACGTGCCCCGAAATATTGAAAAGTTTGGTGCCGGTATTGTTGGGCCGGCCCAGATTGGCGAACCATCCCGACCCCCGGCGCAGGATTTCCGGCGCGACCGCGATGGACTCGACGTTATTGACCGTCGTCGGACACCCGTATAACCCGACGTTCGCCGGAAACGGCGGTTTCAAACGCGGCATGCCTTTTTTGCCTTCGAGGCTCTCGATTAGCGCCGTTTCCTCGCCGCAGATATACGCGCCCGCGCCGCGGTGGATATAGAAATCGAAATCCCAGCCGGACCCGCAGGCGTTTTTGCCGATCAGGCCCGCGTCGTACGCTTCGTCGACCGCCCGTTGCAGCGCTTCGGTTTCGCGGAAGAATTCGCCGCGCACGTAACAATAGGTCGCGTGCGCGCCCATGGCGAAGCTCGCCACCAGCGCGCCTTCGACCAGCTTGTGCGGGTCGTGCCGCATGATCTCGCGGTCCTTGCACGTCCCTGGTTCACCCTCGTCGGCGTTGATCACCAGGTAATGCGGCCGGCCGGCGAACTCCTTGGGCATGAACGACCATTTCAGCCCGGTGCTGAAGCCCGCGCCGCCCCGGCCGCGCAGACCGGAGGATTTGATTTCCTCAACGATCCAATCGCGGCCCTTGGCGAGCAGCTCCTTGGTGCCGTCCCAATCGCCGCGCGCGCGCGCGCCCGACAGGAACGGATCGTTCAGGCCGTAGATGTTCGTGAAGATGCGGTCCTTATCGCGCAGCATGATCTCGCGTCCTATTCCTTCGCCTTCACGGTTTCAAGCTCGGTCAACGACGTCAACCCGCCGGCGGGCTCGCAACTCTTGCGCCCCGTTTGCGAGCCGGGATTGGGTTTTCCGCCGCCCTTCAACACACTCAGAACTGACTCGGTGCTGTCGGCGTCCAAATCCTCGTAATAATCGTCGCCGATCTGCATCATCGGCGCATTGACACACGCGCCCAGGCATTCGACTTCGGTCAAGGTGAACAAGCCGTCGTCGCTCGTTTCGCCGTTCCCGATGCCGAGCACCTTGCGGCACGTGCCCATGATCTGGTCGGAACCGCGCAGCCAACACGGCAGGTTCGTACACACCTGCACATGATGTTTTCCGATCGGCTCGAGGTTATACATGGTGTAAAAGGTCGCCACCTCGTAAACGCGGATCGGCGGCATCTCGAGCATGTCGGCGATCAAATCCATCGCCGCTCGCGGAATCCACCCGCCGTTCTGACGTTGCGCCAGATCGAGCAGCGGCATCACCGCGCTGGCCTGGCACCCCGCCGGATACTTTGCGATGGCCGCCTGCGCGCGCTCGATGTTTTCGGGCGTAAAAGCGAAGCTTTCGGACTGATGCACGCTTTGATCCGTCATCGATCGATCTCGCCGAACACGATATCGAGCGAACCGAGGTTCGCGACCACGTCCGCCAACATGTGTCCCTTGGACATGAATTCAAGCCCCTGCAAATGCGGGTATCCCGGCGCGCGTATCTTGCAGCGATAGGGCCGGTTACTGCCGTCGGAAATCAGATACACGGCGAACTCCCCTTTCGGCGCCTCGACCGCGCCGTAGGTTTCGCCTTCCGGCACGTGATAGCCTTCGGAGTACAGCTTGAAGTGATTGATCAACGCTTCCATCGAATGCTTCATCGTCTCGCGCGGCGGCGGCGAAATTTTATGGTTCTGCACTTTCACCGGGCCACCCGGCATCGCATCCAGGCATTGTTTCATGATCTTGACCGCTTCGCGCAATTCGACGACGCGCACCAGATAGCGATCGTAACAATCGCCGTGCTTGCCGATCGGCACGTCAAAGTCCATCTCGGCGTAAGCATCGTACGGTTGCGCCTTGCGCAGGTCCCACGCCACGCCGGACGCGCGCAGGCACGGCCCCGTAAAGCCCCAATCGAGCGCCTCCTCGGCGGAAACCGTGCCGATATCGACGGTCCGTTGCTTGAAGATGCGGTTTTCGGTCAGCAATTCCTCGACTTCGTCGATAAACGCCGGGGCCTGTTCGATCCATGCGTAGATATCGTCGGCCAGGTCGGCCGGCATGTCGCGCGCGACGCCGCCGGGACGGAAATATCCCATGTGCAGGCGCGCCCCGCTGATCCGCTCGCAGAAGTTCATCAGCACTTCACGCTGTTCGAGTCCCCACAGCATCGGCGTCATGGCGCCGACGTCCATGGCGAACGCGACGATGTTGAAGATATGATTCAACGAGCGGCCGATCTCGGCGAACAACACGCGAATGTATTGCCCGCGCGGCGGCACCTCGACGCCGAGAAGTTTCTCCACGGCGATGGCGTAAGCATGTTCCTGATTTTGCGGCGATACGTAATCGAGACGATCGAAATATGGCACCGCCTGCAGATAGGTTTTGTATTCGATGAGCTTTTCGGTGCCCCGGTGCAGCAAGCCGATATGCGGGTCTGCGCGTTCGACGATTTCGCCGTCCATCTCGAGCACGAGGCGCAAGACCCCGTGCGCCGCCGGATGCTGCGGCCCGAAATTCAATGTGTAATTCTTAATATGGGTTTCGACCATCAGGCGTCCCCATCCGCTTTTTCCGGCTCATCCGCCTTTTCGTCGCCCGGCAAGCGCACGTCCACGCCTTCCCAGGGGCTGAGGAAATCGAAATTGCGGAATTCCTGCGTGAGTTTCACGGGCTCGTAAACGACACGCTTCTGCTCGTCGTCGTAACGCACCTCGACGTACCCCGTCAGCGGAAAGTCCTTGCGCAACGGATGTCCTTCGAAGCCGTAATCGGTCATGATCCGGCGCAGGTCGGGATGATCGGAAAACGCGATGCCGTATAAATCCCACGTCTCGCGTTCGTACCAATTCGCCGCGCTGAATACGCTCGTGACCGACGGCACCGGCGTCGCCTCGTCGGTTTCGACCTTGACCCGAATCCGCATGTTCTGCGTCAGGCTCAAAAGATTGTAGACGACATCGAAGCGATTCACGCGTTCCGGATAATCCACCCCGCACAGATCGACCAGCAGCTTGAACTGGCAATTGGGCTCGTCGCGCAGAAGCGTCAGCACCCTGACGATCCCCTCGCGGCGCACGCGCAGGATCAACTCGCCATGATTCAGATCATGGCTGATGACTTCCTTGGGAAGAGCCGCGGCAATGTGATCGCCAAGATCGCGGAGTGGGGCCAAATCCATATCGGTCAATTTCTATTCTTGTTACGGGACAAGGCCCTTCTCTCGTTAGCGCCGGAGCGTTCCGGTACGTTGAATCTTTTTTTGAAGCTGCAAAACGCCATACAACAAGGCTTCCGCCGTCGGCGGGCAGCCCGGCACATAGATATCGACCGGCACCACTCGGTCGCACCCGCGCACCACGGAATAGGAATAGTGATAATAGCCGCCGCCGTTGGCGCATGAGCCCATTGAGATCACGTAGCGCGGCTCGGCCATTTGGTCGTAGACCTTGCGAAACGCGGGCGCCATTTTGTTGGTCAACGTGCCGGCGACGATGATGACGTCCGATTGGCGCGGGCTCGGACGGAACACGGCTCCGAAACGGTCGAGATCGTATCGGCTCGCCGCGGTATGCATCATTTCGATGGCGCAACAGGCCAAACCGAACGTCATCGGCCAGAGCGAGCCGGTGCGCGCCCAGGTAACCAATTTATCGATGTTGGAAACGATAAAGCCTTTTTCCTGGAGTTCGCCGGTAACCCTTTTGAGGACCGCGTCCTGCTCGGGGCCGGGGGCCAGGGATTTATCCGTGGCGGGTGTTGAGGACATTATTCCCAATCTAACGCTCCCTTCCGCCATTCATATATAAAGCCGACCGTCAGAATTGCGAGGAAAACCATCATCGACCAGAAACCGAAAACACCAATCTTTCCAAGGCTTACGGCCCAGGGAAACAGGAAGGCCACCTCCAAATCGAAGATGATGAATAAAATCGCGACCAGGTAGAACCGTACGTCAAAGCGGCCGCGAGAATCCTCGAACGCCTCGAATCCGCACTCGTACGCCGAGTCCTTCTCGGTATCGGGGAGCTGCTTGGCCAGGATGTACGATCCGGCGACCATCGCAACGGTCAAACCGCCGGCCAGCATGAGAAAAATGAAGATAGGCAGATACTCTGCGAGAATCGAGTTCATCTCTGCAATCCAACGTGTCGAGAAACAGCCGCCGTTTAGGATATTTCGTTCGAAATTCCGAGAGTCCTTATGTCACAAACAATCATTGAGCGCAATTGACAAGGTATGCGGACGGGATCCCAAATCGAGTTTGTTTTCAATAAGATGGCAGAAGTACCCGCAGCCATACGGGAATACCACGGCTCAGAAAAAAAGATTTTATTCCTTATTCTTGCGAATGCAAGTAATCGGTGGGCGGAACGATCAGATCGCTTTGAGTTTGAAAAAGGCGAAAACCACCATGCGCAACAACAGAACGCCATGCCGGAATCGGGAAATCTGGGTCGTGCCGTAAGAGCGGCTGGCATAACGAACCGGAACTTCAACGATTTTCTGACTTAACTTCGAAGCGCCGAAAATCAAATCGAAATCGCCGAAGGGATCGAAGTCGCCAAAGTACGAACGATTTTGTTTGATCTTTTCGTAAGCGCTTTTCCGAAGAACCTTCGTTCCGCACAAAGTGTCTGTAAAACGTTGATTCAAAAGATAGCTGAATATTTTCGCAAAGGTCCAATTCGCCAAATAATTCAAGAACCGCATGGCGCCCCCTTCCATCGAATAAACCATGCGGGTTCCATTAACGAACTCTCCCTTTTCGGATGCAATCACACGGTAAAATTTCGGCAGGTCTTCGGGGCGAACCGTTAAATCTGCATCGAGAATCATTAAGATGTCGCCGCGCGCCATGTCAAACCCCTTCCACACGGCGTCTCCTTTGCCTTTCCCATCCTGCTGCGTACACTTAATGTCCCAGTTCGGATACCGAAACACCAAAACATATCGGACAAAAAGCAGGACGCGCCGCCATTAAAAGCTTTATCGGCGGCTTGGAAACCGTCGTAAAGGATGAAATCACGCCGAGCCGTGAGAAAAAAATCCGCGAACTTCTTCGTATGGCGGCACCGAAACTGAAGCCTTATGCCGACGATTTGGCCCCCCTGTTCAACTGCCCCAAATCCTGAACGATATCACTTATCATCCCTTGCACATCAGGCCGAAATAATCCGTCAGATGGGGCATATAGTTAATTTGACCGCAAAGTGCCTTGGGCTCATCCCAAACTCTTTTCGATAACGCCTTATCGAAAGACTGCACTTCGAAAAAGAGAGCACCAGCGCACAACATCATGAGAAACGCGCGGCGATAAGCAACACGGGCGCGCCATATTTCGCTCCCGAACCAATCATCCGCCGTCAAAGCCACGCCAAACAGCAGCCAGCATTCGCTAAAGATCAGATAATTGGCGCCGATTCCGCGAAAACTCGAAAAAGCG
>JBBDTH010000038.1:0-9267 GCA_040904505.1 Rhodospirillales bacterium
CTGGAGCACGCGTCTGATCGTGGGCTGGGGCCTGGGGGGCGCGGGCAGCATGGCGGGATTGTCGCTGGCCTACGCCGCCGACCTGCCGGTCGGCGCCACGGTCGTGTCCGTGCTCGGAATCCTGCCGGTTCTGACCGGTGTTTTGCGGTCGCTTCGGAAGGGATGAAACGACGGTCGAGCGTTCTCGGCGCCGGTTATTCATGAATTCCATTTCCGGCGCAATTGTGCCACTTTGTCGGCGTTCTAGAGCAGATCATGGTTAGTCGGAATCGCCACATGCGGTCGACGTGGCGATCCGACGACCATGTGAATCTGCTCTAAGTTATTGATATAGATCGGATTCACATGGTTTATCGGAACCAAATGGTGTTTCCGATAAACCATGATCCGATCTAAGATCATCCGAAGCAAAAAACTGTATTAAAAAGGGACTCTTCACATGCCTGAGAAAGCCCGCACCGGCGGTCAATTGATCGTCGAAGCGTTACGAACCCATGGCGTCGACACGATTTTTTGCGTGCCGGGCGAAAGCTACCTGGCCGTCATGGATGCCCTGTACGACGTTTCCAACGAAATCCGCCTGATCGTCTGCCGCCACGAGGGCGGTGCGGCCAATATGGCTGAAGCCTACGCCAAGCTGACCGGCAAGCCGGGCATCTGCATGGTGACGCGGGGCCCTGGGGCGTGCAACGCCAGCATCGGCATCCATACCGCCATGCAGGACTCGACGCCGATGATCACGCTGATCGGGCAGGTGCAGCGCGACGAGATGGGCCGGGGCGCGTTTCAGGAAGTCGAATACCGCGACATGATGAAGCCGCTCACTAAGTGGGTGGAACAGATCAGCGATCCGGGCAAGGTGCCGGAAATTCTTGCACGCGCGTTTCAGACCGCGAGTTCCGGCAATCCCGGTCCGGTTGCATTAGCTTTACCCGAGGATATGCTGCGCGAACCCGCGAGCGTGCCGCCGGTGGATGCCTTCAGCCCCATGCAGGCGTCGCCGCATCCGAAAGACTTGAACCGCCTGCGCGACATGCTGGCGAAAGCTCAAAAACCGCTGATGATCGTCGGCGGCAGCGGCTGGACCGACGAGGCGCGCGCAAATCTCGTGAAATTCGCCGAGGCGAACACCCTCGCGACGTGTTGCGCGTTCCGCCGGTTGGACGTTTTCGACAACGGCCATCCTTGCTACGTCGGCGATCTGCATATCGCGCCGAACCCGAAATTGATCGCGCACGTCAAGGAGGCCGATCTGATCCTGGCCGTCGGCACGCGCCTTGGCGAAATCATGACGCAGGGCTATACGTTGTTCACGCCGCCGAAAACCAAGCAGCCGCTGATTCATGTGCATGCCTCGGCGGAAGAGATCGGCCGGGTCTATCAGCCCGTTCTCGGGATCGCGTCCGGCATGGCGGCGTTCACCGACGCACTGCAATCGCTCGCACCGGTGGACTCGGGGCGCTGGAAATCCTGGGTGGCCGAGGCGCGCAAGGACTACGAAGCGTTTCAGGTGTCGCCGGGCTACGAAGGCGATCTCGATCTCGGCGCGGTCATGACCGATCTGCGCGCCAAGCTGCCCGAGGAGTCCGTCATCACGGTCGATGCCGGTAATTTCTCCGGTTGGCCGCACCGCTATCTGCGCTTCGGCAGGGGCCGGCGTTTCGTCGGCGGCACCGTCGGCGCGATGGGTTACGCCGTGCCGGCCGCCGTCGCGGCGAAACTGCACAAGCCCGACCGCATCGCCGTGGCCTGCGTCGGCGACGGCGGCTTCGGCATGACCGGCAACGAGATCGCGACGGCGAAAATGTACGGCGTCAATCCCATCGTGCTGATCTTCAACAACCGCATGCTCGGCACGATCCGGATGCACCAGGAGAAGCATTATCCGGGCCGGACCATCGGCACCGATCTCACCAATCCGGATTTCGTCAAGATGTCGGAAGCGCTCGGGGCTTTTGCCCAAAGGGTGACGAAGACGGCCGAGTTCGGCCCGGCGTTCGACGCCGCCGTGAAAGCCAATCAACCCGCCGTGATCGAGCTGATGATGAACCCGGAACACATCACCACCGGGGCGACGTTGAGCGCCATCCGGGAAGCCTCCTTGAAGGCCGCGACATAACGTGGATGCATCGCCCCGTATTTGGCTGTTGATCGACGACCGGGCCGGCAACGAAAGCCAATGCCGGGGCGTGGCCGAAGCGCTCGGCTTGCCGTTCGAGGAACGGCGGTTGGCGTATTCTTGGGGTGCCTGTTTGCCGAACGCGCTTCTCGGGGCGTCTTTCGCGGGGCTGGCGCCGGACTGCAAGGCCCGCTTGACGCCGCCCTGGCCGGATCTGGTGATCGCGGCGGGGCGGCGAACCGCGCCGGTTGCGCGCGCGATCAAACACCGTTCCGGCGGGGCCGCTAAGTTGGTGCAGATCATGGACCCGGGCCCGGCGGGCGCCGGGGATTTCGATCTGATCGCGATCCCCGGGCACGACCGGGCGGCGGAGCATCCCGATAGGCCCGCCAACGTGATGACAATTACGGGCGCGCCGCATCGGATGACGCCGGAGCGCCTTGACGCGGCGGCGCGGCACTGGCGCGCGGCGTTCGAGCACCTGCCGAAGCCGTGGATCGCCCTGATCGTCGGGGGCGGCACCCGGCGGCGCTCGTTCAGCGCGGCCATGGCGGCCGAGCTGGGGGCGATGGCGTCGGCCATGGCCCGCTCGGCGGGCGGCTCGTTGCTCATCACCACGTCGCGCCGGACCGGACCGGCCGGCGCAAGGGTGCTTGCGGCCGTCGATGCCCCGCGATACGCATTTACCTGGGGCGAGGAGGGGGAAAATCCGTATGCCGGTTATCTGGCGTTGGCCGATGCCGTCGTCGTGACCGGCGACTCCGTTTCGATGTGTTCGGAGGCGTGCGCGATGGGAAAACCGGTGTACGTTTTCGCGCCGCCGCCGTTGATTACGGGAAAGCACGCCCGCTTTCATCGGTCCCTGTATCAAGGGGGTTACGCCCGTCCGTTTACGGGGGTTTACGAGGGCTGGTCGCACCCGCCGTTGAATGCCGCCCGGGATATCGCCGCGGCGATCCGCGCCAAATTGAAACTTTAGGGCTGTAGGATGTGTCGATTGGAATTCGGTTTTGACATCATCGCCGCGCCGGGCGCCTTGAAATCCTTACCCGGCGTCTTGCGCGGCTTTGCCGTCAGGAAACCTTTCGTCATCGCCGGTCCGGGCATTATGGGCAGCGCGGCGTTCGATGCCTTCAAGGCCGTCATGCCTCATGACATGATCGCGACGGTGTTCGTCGATGCGCCGACGGAACCCGACGAGGAAGCCGTGATTTCCGCCCTGGCGCTGTACCGGGCGACCCGGGCCGACGGTTTGATCGTTTACGGGGCGCGCGCCACGCTCGATTTCGGAAAAGCCGTTTTACTGTCGGTCTCGCAGGGCGGACCGCTTCATAAGTACGCCGCCGCCGATCCGGAAGAAATTCATTCCGATCAACCGCCGTTTATCGCGATCCCGATGCCGCACGATATTCAGGAAGGCGTTCGTGAACCGGCGTCGATCGTGCTGCGCGGCGGCCGCACGGTGGTTTTGGATTCGCCGCATCTGACGCCCAAGAAAGTCATTCTGGATTTAACGCTTCTCGAAAACCTGTAAGGGGGAAACATGATCAAGGAAAACCGTGTCAAGAAAGCCCTGAAAGAGAACCGCAAATGCTGCGGTATCCGCCTGACGGTGCCGAGTCCGGCGCTTGTCGAGATGATGGGCATGGTCGATCTCGATTTTGTGTTCCTCGACGTCGAGCACGGCGTGTTCGATACTCCGGTGATCGAAGACGTCTGCCGGGCGGCGGATTTATACGACATCACGCCGATCGCTCGGGTACCCGACATCACGCCCGGCACGATCAACCGGATTTTGGATCGCGGCGTGCGCGGCGTGATCGCGCCTCATATCGCGAATAAAAAAGACGCGCAGGATATCGTGAACGCGTGTTATTTCGGCCCGCTCGGCGAGCGGTCCTACGGCGGTGGGCGCAGTTCGAATTACCAGACCAACATCGACGATCTGCCGGCCTATCTGCAGGCGACCAACGAGCAGATGTGCATCGGCGCCATGATCGAAACCAAGGAAGGCGCCGATAAGGTCGACGAGCTGCTCGCGGTCGAGGGGATCGACTTCTTCATGTTCGGTCCGGCCGATTTCGCCCAGGACATGGGCTACACGGGGCAACTCAAGCACCCCGAGGTCATGAAGGTGGTGGAGGCGACGACCGCGAAGATTCACGCCGCCGGCAGGAAGATGCGCGAGGACTTCATGATTCAGAAGAATCTGTCGGGCATCCTGATCGGTGCCGCCCGGGACATGGTCAAGCAGCGCGATAGCTGAGCAGCGTCTCGGTTTCACCCTCACCCTTCGACAAGCTCAGGGTGAGGGGCATCACAAATTATAAGAATGCCTCATCCTGAGCCCGTCGAAGGATGGGCATTCCGTTCCGAATTTTAGACTGAGGCGCTATCGACAGCTGAGCGAAAGTCAGCCGGCGTGACGGTCGTCAATTCGGGAAATTCAGCGGTCGGCGTGCTTTTTTACCCGCGGCCGGGCAAGGGTCCGGATATCGGCCCAGGCGTAAACGCAGGCGGGCAGGATTTTTCCGGCGAACGGATGATCGCGCCGGGCCACCAGGCGGCCGCCCAGGCGCTCGTAAAAGAACCGGTTGGCGTTCCGTTCCAGCACCTCGACGCAGATCGACTCGTAGCCCTTGCGGTAGATCCGCTCGGCGATGGCCGCGCACAGGCGTTTTCCGATGCCTTGTCCCTGGGCGTCGGGATGGACGTACAACTCGAACAATTCCGCCGCGAACGGCAGGTTAGAAAGCCGAGACGGCCCGCAGGTCGCGTACGCGACAACGCGTTGCGGCGTGCCGCCCTGGTTTTGGCCGGTTAGGGCGACGAGCGTCGGCCAGGCTTGTTCGCGCCGGAGTCGCCGTTCCCAGCGGGTTTCGCAGAGGAGCGGTTCCAGGGTTTTGGTGAGATAGGACGCAGGCAGCACATCGGGATAGACATCGCGCCACGCGTCGACCTCGACGCGGGCGAGGGCGGCGGCGTCTTCGAGTTTGGCGGGGCGGATATGGATGAAGCGCAAACGATCCTCAATTCGATGACTCGCCCGGCCATGATACCGGTTCGGCGCGGTTCGGCAAAGCCCGGTATTGCCTGTTGGTCCCGGCGAATACTTAAAATTTTAAGGAATTTTTATGTATATATCACGGCAAATAATAATATTGATGAAGTATTAAGGGAGTCTTACGCTTGTGTAGTATTTTCAGGTTACTTTCGGATTTTTCGGAGTCCGGCGGTAACGCATCGAAAGAGGCGTCACGATGGTGCTGGGCTTGGCCGCATGCCTCAAACGTTTCGGCAAGGACGCGCGCGGTACGCCGGCGATCGAATTCGCCTTCGCCGCGCCGGTGATGTTCGTCATGCTGATTGCGGTCATCGAGATCGGCATGGTCTTGTTCGTGACCACCTTGATGGAAGGCGCGCTGCGCGACGCCTCGCGTTACGGCATCACGGGCGCGCCGGGCGCCGGCGGCGTTTCGCGCACCGAGCAGATCATCGCCATCGTGGCTGACCGCACCATCGGCCTGGTCAATCTCGACGAGGCCAATATCCAATTGCTGGTGTATCCGAATTTCGGCAGCGTCGGCCAGGGCGAAGACTTCGTGGACGGCAACGGCAACGGCCAGTACGACGCCGGGGAAACCTATACCGACGGCAACGGCAACGGCCAATGGGACGCCGACATCGGTGCCGCGGGGCCGGGCGGCGCGGGCGACGTGGTGGTGTATCGCATCGAATACAACTGGCCGCTGCTGACGCCGCTCGGTGCGTCGCTCACCGGCGACGAGAACGGCACCATTCCGTTGCGCGCGAACGTGGCCGTGCGCAACGAGCCGTTCGATGACGGCAGCGGAGGCGGCGTGTGATATGACCCGTTTGCTCCGGCGATTTCTGAAGAACACGCGCGCGACGGTGGCGGTCGAACTGGCAATGGCGATGCCGGTGCTGCTGGGGTTATTGCTGACGGGTGCGGAGGTGACGCGCTTCGTGCTGCTCAACCAGAAAATCGAACGGACGTCCGCCTCGGTCGCCGATCTGGTATCGCAATCGGAAAGCCTGAGCGAAGCCGACATCGGCAACCTATTCGAGATCACCGCATTGTCGATGGCCCCGTTTCCGTTTTCGAACGTGGGCAAGGTGGTGGTATCGTCGGTCAGCGTCAGCGGCGGATCGGCGCCGACGGTCAACTGGCAGCGCTCCCACGGCGGTGGGCCGGGCACCAGCGCGGTCGGCGGCGCGAGCGGCCCGGCGAGCGTGCCGGGCGGCATCGTTTTGGGCGACGGCGACAACGTGATCGTGTCGGAAGTGTTCTACGACTATCAGCCGCTGTTGATGGAAAACGTCATGAACCCGACGACTCTCTACAACTACGCGGTCTACCGCCCGCGCTTCGGCAGCCTGAACGCGATCACGCCGTAATCGTGGCCTCATCCTGAGGAGCCCTTTTGCCTTCTATCCTTCGAGACGGCCGCATTGCGGCCTCCTCAGGATGAGGCAAAAGGGCGTCTCGAAGGTGAGGCCTACTCCATTTAGTGCTCGGGCTTGCCTTCAACGCCCGCCGTGCGGCATTGTCGGCGTCTGATGAAAAAACTTCTCATCGTCGCGCACGCGCCGTCCGACAATACGACGGCGCTTTTGAACGCGGTGCTCGAGGGCGCGCGCGCCGATGCGGCGCTGAATGTGGAGGTCACGGCGCTGAGCCCCTTGAAAGCAGGGCCCGACGACGTGCTGGCCGCCGACGCGCTCATTCTCGGGACCACCGAAAATCTCGGCTATATGAGCGGCGCGCTCAAGGATTTCTTCGACCGCAGTTATTATCCGTGTCTGGAGAAGACCCAGGGGATGCCGTATTGCCTGTACGTGCGCGCGGGCCAGGACGGCACCGGCACCCGGCGCGGCGTCGAGACCATCGTGACGGGATTGCGCTGGCGGGCGGTTCAGGAACCGCTGATCTGCCGGGGCGTGTGGGACGAAGCGTTCGTCGGCCGCTGCCGCGAGCTGGGTGCGGCGATGGCCGCCGGCCTCGATGCCGGAATCTTCTAGCAGCTTTCCAGGAACGCCACGAACCGTTCGCTCATCATGGGCCGGCCGGTCGCGACCTGCGGCAGGTTGAAATCGCCGCCGACGTTCAGTTCCAGCAGCACCGGGCCGCGGTCGGTCATGGCGACGTCCCAGGCCTGCAGGCGCAACTGCGGGATCGACATCGCGCCGACCACGGCGATCTGTTTCAAGCTCTTCCAGTCCGGTAGCACGGCGCCCCGGATCGGGATTTCGGTGTCGGGATGGCGGTCGACCCAGACCTGCTCCGGCCCGGTACCCTGGACCGCGCGTTCCACCCGGCCGGTTTCGGTATCGATCGCGGCCAGGATGTTGCCGGCGCGCCAGAAGTTGTCGGCGATGTTGCGCCCGGCCGGAATTTTCCACATGCAGCGCAAGATCTCCGGGCCCTGGGCGGTCAGCGCGACCAGCACGCGCACCGTCGAGAGGCGCGCGCCGCACATCTCCTCGATCATGACGTGCGGCTTCAGGCATTCCTGGAACATGTAGCCGCCGGTGCCGTAGGCGACGACTTCGTCGGCGAAGTGTTGCACCTTGGCCGGCGGCGCGTTGGCGATGATCAGCTCGTCCGCGTCCCGGTCGATGCCGATGACCTTGGCGATGCCGACGCTGTGCATGCCCAGCACGGGCTTGGCGAAGAACGGATAGGGCATGTCGGTGCGCAGGTATTCCGCCAACGCTTCGTGATGGCGGATCACCGGCACCGTGCCGTGCACCCGGTTCGGGTGATAGATCGCGTGAATTTGCGCGCGCGGCAGGCGCAGACCGCGCAAAACGGCGTCGAATGCGAGCTTGTCGTGCGCGATGCCCCACCAGCCGATGTCGTTGGCGCGGGCATGGATGGCGGGTTGCGCGCGCCGGCCGATGAAGCCGTATTTCTCGGCTTCCGAATACTGTTTATCGTCGTAGAGGCGATAGGCGTAGTATTCCTCCGGCGTCAGTTTCATCGGCGCGAACGCGAGCTTGGCCATCTCAATCACCTGGCCGAGATAGGACTTGCCGTGCTGCTTGCGCGCGTGGGCCATGCATTTCGCGAGATCGAAATCGCTGCCGGCCATTTGCTTTTCCAAGACCCGGACGGACTTCGCCGGTTTCTTGGATTGTTTTTTTCCGGTCTCCCGCCGCACATCTTTACGTACCGGCGAACGGTCGGCGGTTTCTTCCTTCGGTTCCATGGAGTGTTCGTAATTCATAGCGGACTCTCCTTGCAATATTCCTGATTTATGACGTTTCGACTCTTCCTCTTGGTCCGGTTTTTTTATTTCGATAGTCTTAGTTCCGATAAATGATTGGCGATCTCCGTGAAGACCGACTGCAGGGTCTCCGCGTCGGGCGCGAAGTGGTAATAGGGCGAATCCGGGCCGCTCGCGATCTGCTTAAGCAGGTTCTGCAGCGCCGTGCCGCTGTTGGCGAACTGAATCACGTAGAGGATCACGCCGTCGGCCTTGATGTTGTCGGCGAGCGCGACCAAGCGGTCGTTCATTTGCGTTTGCGCGAAGCCGCCGGTGCCCCAGGTCGCCTTGTAGCCGTCGCCCGAGCCGGCGACGTTCTCGCCGTCCGACAGCAGCACGATGGCCTGCTTGCGCTTGTAGGGCGGGTTCGGGATCGCTTCGGTGAACGGCGCCTCCGGCTTCAGCACCCGCCAGGCCCAGCCCAATCCTTGCGGGATGTTGGTGGTGCCGTCCGGGCTGATGAGCGCGTCGATGGCGTCCGTGATCGGCTGCTTCAGATTGGTCAGCGCGGTGATGCCGTGGCTGAGGCAGGCGCGGCATTCGGTGCTGTTGACCGAGAGCGCGCAGCGTTGCCAGCCCGGCACCGGCTCGCCCTCGGGGCCGATCGGCTGCCAGCCGGCCCAGTCGCCGTTGATCAGCGTGATCGGGCCCTTGAGGATATCCGCGTCGTTGTTCGGATCGCCGTCGTTGAGGTAGCGGGAATAGACGCAGCCCTGCCAATCGGCGGGCGGTGCCTCGAGCAGCGGCACCGGTGAATTGTTGGCGTAGAACACCTGCGTCTGCGGCACCGGCGGCGGCGGGCTCGCCGGGTTGGGCGAGGGGCTTTCCGGATTGTTGAACGCGGGCACCGCTTGGGTC
>JBBDTH010000039.1:0-9126 GCA_040904505.1 Rhodospirillales bacterium
TGCTCTAGGTTATCGATGCCGATCGGATTCACATAATTTATCTGAACCAAGGAATATTTCCGATCAATCATGATCCGATCTAAACGTCAGGACTGCTTCCACGGCAAATCGTCGTGCCGCCAGCCGCCGCCGGTGCCGCGATGGCCCGCATCGTCGAGGTCGCCCTCGAACCCGTTCGCGACGTTATAGCACGTGCGAAACCCGGCGGCGGTCATCGCGATGGCGGCGGATTTCGACCGGACGCCGGAACGGCACAGGAAGAAAATCGGCGTGTCTTCCTTGATGCCGTGGGTGCGCAATTTCTGTTCGAACTCCGGATCGGGGCTTTGCGCGCCCAAATGGCGCCAGGCCACGAAGACGGGGTCCTTATGGAGCCCGGTAAGCTCGGGCACGCCGACGAACTGCCATTCCTCGGGCGTGCGCACGTCGACCAGCACCGCGTCCAAATCCTCGGACAGCATCTGCCAGGCTTCCTTCGGTAAAACGTCGCCGGCATAGTTTTGCTCGGCCATTCGATCCTCCTTGGGCAGGCGCGCCGCCTTATCCCTTAGATCGGATCATGATTTATCGGAAACATCTTTGGTTTCGATAAATCATGTGAATCCGATCTACATCAATAACCTAGAGCCGATTCACATGGTTGTCGGATCGCTATTCGCGATTCCGACTAACCATGACCGGCTCTAGGGCCGCGAGCATCGCCTCGATCGTTTCGAGTTTACGCCGCGGCGCCGGAGGTGTCGCGGTTTCGTTTTCCGTTTTTTCGATTTTTTCCCAATCGATGTAGCTCACCGCCCGCACCTTGCGCTCGGCCAGCAGCGCCTCGAGCGCCGCCCGGCCCGGCCGGGCGCCGGCCGGAACATCCCGCAGGATATGCTCGGCCGCTTCCTCGCCGTCGGGACGGTTCGACGCGATCACCCCGGTCGGCCCACGCTTGATCCAGCCCACGGCATAAAGCCCGGGCTCGACCCGCCCCTGCTCGTTCGGCACCACGCAACGGCGCTCGTCGAACGGCGCGCCCTCGACCGGCACGGCGCGATAGCCGATGGCGGGAATGATCAGGCCGCAGGGAATGTCGAAAAAATCACCGGTGCCGACGGCGCGGCCGCCCTCGATCCGGGTACGTTCGAGCGTCATGGCTTCCGCCTTGGCACCGCCCGAAATCTCCACCGGCGCGGCATAGAACAGGAAATGCACCCGCTTCGGCTTGTCGCCGGGCGAGCAGGCGGCGAATTCCCGAAGCGTTTTCAGATTGCGCTCCTTGAGCCGTTTGTCGCGATCGGACAGGTCCACCTCGCCGACTTCCTCCGGCAATTGCGCGGGATCGACCAGCGACACGCAGTTCTCGAGCTTGCCCATTTCGCGCAATTCGACGTTGGTGAATTTGGCCTCGACGGGCCCGCGCCGGCCGATGATGTAGACATCCGTGATCGGCGACGCGGCGATGGCGGCGGCGGCATAGTCCGGCAGGTCAGAGTCCGCCATTTCCGCACGGGTTTTCACCAACACCCGCGCCACGTCGATCGCGACGTTGCCGACCCCGATCACGGCCGCCGCTTGGGTGTTCAGATCGGGATCGAGCTCGCGAAAATCCGGATGCGCGTTATACCAGCCGACGAACGAGGCCGATCCGTAAACGCCGGTCTTGTCTTCGCCCGGGATGCCCAGTTTGTGATCGAACGGCGCGCCGACGGCCAGCACCACGGCATCGTACATCCCGCGCACCTCGGCGAGGGTGAGATCGCGCCCGATCTCGACGTTGCCGTAATAGCGCACCGCCGGATCGGCCAACACCGTGCCGAATTTTTTTTGAATTTTCTTGGTCGTTTGATGATCCGGCGCCACGCCCGCGCGAATCAGGCCGAACGGCGTCGGCAGCCGGTCGATGACGTCGATCGTGACGTCGGCGTTCGATTTCAGAAGCGCTTCGGCGGTATAACAGCCGGCCGGCCCCGAGCCAATAATCGCTACCGTGATTGCCATGGAATATTTTAGCCACGAACGCCGGAATCCGGCCCGTCTCCCCCTTTTGAGCGAACCGCCACCTCCCTGGCGATCCGTTCTCAGCTAAATCTTTCCGGGGTACTCGTCCCGGCGTCCCGTTATCAGCTTACCGTCCAGGTATATCCCCGGCGCAGCAGATCATTGAGACTGCCGGATGGGGCGTCTTTTTTCAACTGCTCGATTTGATCCGTAACGCTTTGTTCGTAACTCGGCGCCGGATTGCAATAGAGCACGCCGATCGGCATCGGCATGAGAGGCGGCGCCATATGCGCGAGCATCATCGCGAGGCCCATGTTGGTTTCGTCGTGAATCAGGATATCGGATTCGCCGAACCCGTCGCCCAGCGTCACCACCTCGAGCTCAAACGTTCCCGGCTTGACGTGCAGGCCTTTGTTTTTCTCCTTGCCGAAAATCAGCGGTTTGCCGTGTTCGAGCAGAATCTGCCGGTCCTGCGCCACGCTCTTTTCCGTGAAATCATCGTAAACCCCGTCGTTGTAGACGATGCAGTTCTGAAAAATCTCGACGAACGAGGTCCCTTTATGGGCATGCGCCCGGGTCAACACGTCGACGAGCTGCTTTTGTTGGGTATCGACGCCGTGGGCGACGAACCGCGCGCCCGACCCCAACGCAAAAGCGGTGGCCAAAACCGGCGCCTCGATCGAGCCTTGCGGCGTCGACGGGGACCGGGTTCCTTTGCGCGACGTCGGGGAATACTGGCCCTTGGTCAGCCCGTAGATCTCGTTGTTGAACAGCAGGATTTGCATATCCACGTTGCGGCGCAACGCATGCAGCAAATGGTTGCCGCCGATGGACAGCGCATCGCCGTCGCCGGTAACGACCCAAACGTCGAGCTTGGGGTTGGTCAGCTTGATGCCGGTCGCGAACGCCGGGGCACGGCCGTGGATCGTGTGGAAGCCGTAGGATTCGACGTAATACGGAAACCGCGCGGCGCACCCGATGCCGGAAACGAAAACCGTGTTTTCCTTGCGCGCGCCGATGTCGGCGAGCGTGCGCTGCACGGCCTTGAGAATCGCGTAATCGCCGCACCCCGGGCACCACCGGACTTCCTGGTCGGTGGCGAAATCCTTCGGCTTCAGGGGTTCGGCCGGCGCTACAACGTTCATCTTACTTCTCCAAGCGGCTGCGAACCGCGCTCTCGATCTCGGATACCAGGAACGGTTGTCCGGTTACCTTGTTCAGCCCTTTCGCATCGACCAAAAATTCGCTGCGCAGCACCGTCAGCAACTGGCCCGTGTTCATTTCGGGGACCAGTACCGTCTCGAAGCCGCCGAGCAGCGCTTTCAGGTTTCTCGGCATCGGCCATATGTGACGAAGGTGAATATGGCTCACGTCGTAGCCCTCGTCGCGCAAGCGCGAAACGGCGCTCGAGATCGGCCCGAAGGTCGAGCCCCAGCCGACGATGGCCAGCTTGCCCGAGTCGGCGCCTTCGGCGACGTCCTGCTCGGGAATATCGTTCGCGATTCCGTCGATCTTGGCCGCGCGCACGTCCGTCATGCGCTGGTGGTTTTCGGCATCGTAGGAAATGTGCCCGCTGTCGTAATCCTTCTCGAGGCCGCCGATGCGGTGTTCGAGGCCGGGCGTTCCCGGCAGGGCCCAGGCCCGCGCCAGGGTTTCCGGATCGCGCAGGAACGGATGGAAGCCTTCCGGATCGGTCCGGAACGCCAACGGAATCTTGGCCACCCGGTCGACGTCCGGAAGCAGCCACGGCTCGGCGGCGTTCGCGATATAGCCGTCGGTCAGCAGGATGACCGGCGCCATGTATTTAATCGCGAGGCGCACGGATTCGATCGCGGTCTCGAAGCAATCCGAAGGCGAGCGCGCCGCCAGAACGACCAACGGGGCATCGCCGTTACGCCCGTAAACGGCCTGATACAAATCCGATTGCTCCGTTTTCGTCGGCATGCCGGTCGACGGCCCGGCCCGTTGCGAATTGACGATGACCAACGGCAATTCGGTGCTGATCGCCAATCCGATCGCTTCGCCCTTGAGCGCGATGCCGGGGCCCGAACTCGAGGTCACGCCGAGCGCGCCCGCGTAGGACGCCCCGATCGCCGAGCACACGGCGGCGATTTCATCCTCGGCCTGGAACGTCTTCACGCCGTACTGCTTGAGATTGGACAGGGCATGAAGCACCGGCGAGGCCGGCGTGATCGGGTACGATCCCAAAAACAATTCGATGCCGGCCAATCGGCACCCGGCGACGAGGCCGAAAGCCAGCGCTTCGCCGCCCGTCACCGTCCGATAGGTTCCGACCGGCAATCCGGCCCGGCGCACCCGGTACGACGGGAAATCGTCCGCCAGTTCGGCGGTTTCGGCGAACGCATGGCCCGCGTTCAAGGCCAGCGTGTTCGCCTCGGCGATATCGGGCCGCTTGGCGAATTTATGATTCAGCCAATCGATCGTCGGCTGACGGTCGCGGCCGTACATCCAATAGACCAGCCCCAGGGTCCACAGGTTCTTGCAGCGCATCGCCTCTTTTTGCGACAGGCCGGTGTCCTTCACGGCCTCGAACGTGAGACGCGAAATATCCACCTTCAAAACCCGATAGTGGTCGAGGCTGCCGTCCTCGAGGGGGTTGCCGTCATAACCGGCCCGGCGCAAGTTGCGTTCGGTGAACGCGCCTTCGTCGATCAGCAGCAAGCCGCCGGGACGCAAATCCTTCAGCTCGACCTTCAGCGCGGCCGGATTCATGGCAACCAGCATATCCGGCGCGTCGCCGGACGTTTTGACTTTGGTGCCGAAGTGAATCTGAAACGCCGACACGCCGAACGTGGTTCCGGCCGGCGCGCGAATCTCCGCCGGAAAATCGGGAAACGTCGCCAGGTCGTGACCGGACAATGCCGTCGATTGGGTAAACTGACTGCCGGTCAATTGCATCCCGTCGCCGGAATCGCCGGCGAACCGGACAACCGCCGATTCGAGATCTAATCTCGCGGGTTCACTCGATACTGTATCGGGCATCTCACGTGTCGCCTATACCGCTGTTGTTATCGGGTAACTCATTTTTTTCTGAAAATAACGGCAGAGCCGCGCGCTTCATTTTCAAGTGTTCCCATCGGGATAAAACGAGATCGATTGGTCCAAAGTTTCGCCACGGCCCGAGAACGATAATTTTAAATTATAGCCAGCTTATATATAGCTATATCCGGCTCCCAAAGCCACCGACAACTCTTACCGGAAAGGTTTGATAAATCATAAATTTTTTACCGGGGTCCTTCATCGGCGGAGCGTATGTAATGTCTTTGCCGGCGCGAAACAATCACAAACGATCCGAGAATCGCGACTTCCCGGGATTCTCAACCCGGACCTGCGCCGAGCGCGGGGCCGGCACCGCCCGCGATCCCGTGAAACCCCGAGAATCCCCGAGAATCCTCGAGAATCCCGAGAAATCGGGCTTGGCCCGGCGCGACGCTTCCCGTACAACCCGCATAGGCCTCCTGAACCACGCCATGGAACGCGCATGTCAGCCGATTCCCTCACGCTCCTGAACGATCTCATCGCCGCCGCGCGGCGCGCCGGCGCCGATGCCGCCGATGCCGTTTTGATCGGCGGAACCGCGCTTTCGCTTGCCCAGCGCCTCGGCGAGCCGGAACGGCTGGAACGGGCGGAAAACACCGATATCGGGCTTCGGGTTCTGATCGGCCGCCGCCAGGCCATCGTGTCGTCGTCCGATACCCGCCGAGCGGCGCTCGATGAATTGGTCGAGCGCGCCGTCGCCATGGCCGAAAACGTGCCCGAAGACCCCTATTGCGGGCTTGCCGATCCCGATCAAATCGCGACCTCGGTCCCGGATCTGGATATCTGCGACTCGCACGACATTACCGCTGAAACTCTGAAGGACTGGAGCCTGCGCACGGAAGACGCCGCCCGGGCCGTGCCGGGCGTGACCAATTCCGAAGGCGCCGAGGCGTCCTGGAGCCGGACCCGGATCGCCCTCGCCGCCAGCAACGGGTTCGCGCAGGCCTATGCCCGCTCGAGCGTGAGTTTCGGGGTGTCCGTCCTCGCCGGCACGGGAACCGCCATGGAGCGGGACTACGACTTCACCTCGGCCGTTTACGCCGAAGACCTGCTGAGCCCCGAAGCCGTGGGCCGCGCCGCCGGCGAAAAGGCGGTCAAACGGCTGAATCCGCGTAAAATGCCGACGGTCCAGGTCCCGGTCGTTTACGATCCGCGGGCCGGCCGGAGCCTGATCGGCCACCTCGCCGGCGCCATCAGCGGCGGCGCGGTGGCGCGCGGCACGACATTTTTAAGAAAATCCCTGAATACCCCCCTTTTCGCCGAGACGATTCGCGTGATCGACGACCCCCGGCGCACGCGCGGCCTGGGCTCGCGCCCGTTCGACGGCGAAGGCCTGCCTGCCGAGCCGCTCGATATCGTCGAGCGCGGGGTTCTCAAGACCTGGCTGCTCGATCTGCGTTCGGCCCGCCAATTGGGGCTTGCGAGCAACGGCCGGGCGGCCCGCGGCGTTTCCTCGCCGCCGGGCCCGTCGACCACGAATCTCTATCTGGACGCGGGCACGCCGACCCCCGGCGAACTGTACGCCGACGTCAAAAGCGGCTTTTACGTCACCGAATTGATCGGCATGGGGGTCAATACCGTGACCGGCGATTACAGCCGGGGCGCGAGCGGCTTTTGGATCGAAAACGGTGCCTTGGCGTTTCCGGTCAGCGAAGTCACCATCGCCGGGAATCTCAAGGATATGTTCGCCACCCTGAGCGCGGCGAACGACCTCGAATTCCGCTATGCCACCAACACCCCGACGGTGCGGATCGAGGGCATGACCGTGGCCGGGCAGTAAAACCCGCGCGATTGGCGTCCGGGTCGGCGCAATGGTATGGTCCGCCAAGCGAATCAAGAGGTTATAGGCCTTGGTCCAATCGTTCGAACACGCGTCCCGCGAAACCCCGTCGCCCGCGCACCTGCCGACCCACGTCCTGGTCCGGCGCCTGATCCGCGACTACGTCAGGCCCTATTTCGGCCGGCTCGGCCTGGCCCTGGTCGCGATGGCCGTGATGGCCGCGGCGACGGCATTAAGCGCCTGGCTGATGAAACCCATCGTGAACGATGTCTTCATCGGCCAAGACCGCACGATGCTGTGGATCGTCGGCGGCGCCGTTCTCGTCACCTTCATCGTCAAGGGCGCCGCCAACTATGCCCAGGCGACGCTGATGAGCCACGTCGGCCTTAAAATCATCGCCGACAGCCAAAACCGCCTGTACGCGCATCTTGTTCACATGGACCTGCCGTTCTTCCACGAAAATCCGACCGGCAAACTGATCTCGCGCTTTACCATCGACATCAACGCCATGCGCGCCGCCGTCTCGAACGCGCTGACCGGCTTCGGCAAGGACCTGCTCTCGCTGATCGGCCTCGTGATCGTGATGTTCATCCAGGACTGGCAACTCGCGGCGATTTCGTTTTTCGTTTTTCCGCTGGCCGTCATCCCGATCGCGCACATCGGCCGGCGCATCCGAAAAGTGACCGCCAACACCCAGGAAGAAACCGGGTTGTTCACGACCCTGCTCGAGCAAACCTTCCAAGGCATTCGGGTCGTCAAGTCCTACGGCATGGAACCGTACGAGAAAAGCCGGATCGCCGCGATCGTGGCGCGGCTTTACGGATTGACCTTCCGCGCCGCCCGCGTGCGCGCGCTTTCGAGTCCGATCATGGAAACCCTCGGCGGCGTCGCGATCACGGTCGTGATCGTCTACGGCGGCTATCGGGTGATCGAACAGGCGACCGATCCCGGCTCCTTCTTTTCGTTCATCACCGCGTTGCTGCTCGCGTACGAACCCATGAAACGGCTCGCGAATCTCAATGCGAGTCTGCAGGAAGGACTCGCCGGCGCGCAGCGCCTGTTCACGATTCTGGACATCGCGCCCGGCATTAGCGAACGCCCCGGCGCCGCGGATCTCGTCGTCAAGAACGGCGCCATCGTTCTCGACGCCGTGACCTTCGCCTACGTCGCCGGTCACCCCGCGCTCGAAAACGTTTCCCTGGCGGTGCCGGCGGGACGGACGGTCGCCCTGGTCGGACCGTCGGGCGCGGGCAAATCGACGATCCTCAATCTGATTCCCCGGTTCTACGACGTCGGGCACGGGGCGGTGACGATCGACGGCATCGACGTCCGCGACGTGACGCTGGCGTCGCTCAACGCCAACGTCGCGCTGGTCAGCCAGGAAGTCACGCTGTTCGACGACACGGTCCGCGCCAATATCGCCTACGGCCGCGCCGGCGCGTCGGAAGAGGAGATCGTCGACGCGGCCCGCCACGCCGCGGCGCACGCGTTCATTGCCGAGCTGCCCGACGGCTACGAAACCATGGTCGGCGAACGGGGCGTGAAACTCTCGGGCGGCCAGCGCCAGCGCCTCGCCATCGCGCGCGCCATGCTGAAAAACGCGCCCATCCTGCTCCTCGACGAAGCGACCTCGGCGCTCGATACCGAATCGGAACGCCAGGTCCAGGCGGCCCTGCGCGACTTGATGCACGGGCGCACGTCCCTGATCATCGCACACCGGCTCTCGACGGTGATGGACGCCGACATCATTTACGTGATCGACCGGGGCCGGGTCGTCGAGCACGGCCGGCACGCCGAGCTGTTGCAGCAAAACGGCGTGTACGCGCGTCTCTACGCCATGCAGTTCTTCGCCGACGAACAGGGCGCGGCGAACCGGGCCGAGAGTCTTTCGTGACCGGCCCCAATTCGATGAACGCTTCGGTGAATGCTTCGGGTAAGGGAACGCCCCGGTGGCAGTGATCAAAACCATCACCCGCAAGCCGAGCGTGCGCCGGTTTCTGTGCCGGCTCGGCGCGTACTACATCCGTTTCGTCTTCAGGAGCGGGCAGTGGCAAACCGTGCGCGGCGACATTCCGCAGCGGTTTCTCGACGAGAACAAACCGTTCATCGCCGGGTTTTGGCACGGCCGGCTGATGATGATGCCCTATGCCTGGACCGGCCCACAGGCCTTTCACACCCTGATCTCCGAACATCCCGACGGCCAGTTGATCGCCGATACCATCGCCCATTTCGGTTTCGGCGCGATCGCCGGCTCGAGCACGCGCGGCGGCGCGGCGGCGCTTCGTAAAATTCTGAAGGTCCTG
>JBBDTH010000040.1:0-9082 GCA_040904505.1 Rhodospirillales bacterium
AACTCGATCAGGTGCGCGTCGTGACTGACCAGCACGACCGCCCCATTGTAGGCGCTCAAGCCCTGCACGAGGGCTTCGCGGGCATCGACATCGAGGTGGTTGGTCGGTTCGTCCAGCAACAGGATATGCGGCGCCTCGATGCTCATCAGGCAAAACAGCAAGCGCGCCTTCTCGCCGCCCGACAGATCGCGGATGCGGGTGCCGACCTTATCCTCGCCGAACCCGAAACGCCCCAAATGCGCGCGCACGCGGGACTCGGGCACCATGTCCATATGGTGCGTGAGTTCCTCGAGCGGCGTCGCGTTCATGTTCAACTCTTCGGCCTGGTGCTGCGCGAAATAGCCGATCTTGAGCTTTTTCGATTTCGTGATGCGCCCGTCCATCGGTTTCAAGCGGCCCGCCAGCATTTTGACGAGCGTCGACTTGCCGTTGCCGTTCGCGCCCAGCAGCGCGATGCGATCGTCGCCGTCGATGCGCATGTTCAGGCGCGACAGCACCGCCTTGCCGCCGTAGCCGACGGAGAGATCGTCCATCGCGACCAGCGGCGGCGACAATGGCGCCGGATCGGGAAAGCGGAAAGTGATCGTCCGCTCCTCCATCACGCTGGCGATGGGTTCCATCCGCGCCAGCATCTTGAGCCGGCTTTGCGCCTGGCGGGCTTTCGTGGCCTTGGCGCGGAAGCGGTCGACGAACGCCTGGATATGGCGCCGCTCCTCCAGCTGCTTGCTGTGCAGCGCGGCCTGGTGGGCCAGTTGCTCGCGCCGGGTGCGCTCGAAACGATCGTAGCCGCCGGCGTAGCGCGTCAGTTTTTCGCTATGCAGATGAACGATGCCGTCGACCGCCTTGTTCAACAAATCCCGGTCATGGCTGATGATCAACAGCGTGCCGCGCCAATTGGCGAGATAGCTTTCGAGCCATAACGTGGCTTCGAGGTCCAAATGGTTGGTCGGCTCGTCCAGCAGCAGCAGATCGGGCCGCGCGAACAGGGTGCCGGCGAGCGCGACGCGCATGCGCCAGCCGCCCGAAAAATCCGAACACGGTAGTGCTTGCGCCGCTTCGTCGAAACCGAGGCCGGCCAGAATCGAGGCGGCGCGCGCGGGCGCGGTATGGGCGTCGATATCGGCCAGTCGGGTATGAATTTCGGCGATACGATGGGGATCGCGCGCGGTTTCGGCCTCGAGCGTCAGCGCCGCCAGCTCGCTGTCGGCGGCCAGCACCGTATCGAGCAGGCTTTCCGGGCCCGACGGCGCTTCCTGGGCGACCCGCCCGATGCGCGTGCGCCCGGCCAACGCGATCGTTCCCCCGTCCGGCGCGATCTCGCCGATGATCAGGCGGAACAGGGTCGTCTTGCCGGTGCCGTTGCGCCCGACCAGGCCGACTTTGTGGCCTTTCGGCAGGTGCAGGCTGGCGGCGTCGAACAAAAGACGGCCGCCGATGCGGTAGCTGAGATCGTTGATATGCAACATGGCCGCAGGGAGATACCACGGCGCGCGCCCGCAGGGAAGAGGCCGACGTAATCTTCGAAACACTCCCTTTCCGCCCTCATCCTTGTCTGTCGCGGCTATGGGATCAAAGGATGGTGGCGGGCCGAAGGACGCAGCCTCCGCATGCTTCGAGACGGCCGCTGAAGCGGCCTCCTCAGCATGAGGTTTCCGTATTTCCTCATCCTGAGGAGCAACCAAAGGGAGCGTCTCGAAGGATGGATGCCGGACAAGCCCTGGTTCGTCAGTCCGCGCCGGGGGCGATCAGGTTGACCAGTTCCTGCAGTTCCTCGGCGCTGATATCCGGGTGCAGGGCCTTCAGCGCCTCGACGGCCAACTCAACCTGCCCTTCGCGGCATAACCCGGCGATGCCCGCCTCTTCCATCGCCCGGAGAATCACGGCACGGGTTCGGTCATGGCCGTCCGGCGGGGCCTCCGCCGGGCAATCCGCGCACGGCATCTCGGCGCCGAGATAGGAGTCCCGCCCGGCTTGCGTCAGGACCCAGGGCCGCTCGACGAACGGCGGATTGTGGCGCACGTGGCGGCTGTGCCCGCAATCCAAATCCGCGATCCAGTGGCCCTCGTCATCCTGGTGAAAGCCGGCGATGCGGGGCATTACTTCATGGCCGTCAGGGAAATCAGCTCGTCCACGCTTTTCAGGTTTTCCAAATCCCATGCTTTCGCACAGAGCTCGTTGCGCGTTTTTTCCGGCAGAAACCGCTCGAGCAGCGTGTGGAGCTTGGTTTCGATTTTCTCGCGGCTGGTGTTGCGCGCCTCTTCCTTCGGCACCCAGCGCTTCGAGGCGGAGACGGTCTCGCCGTTCTTGAGCGTCGCCGTCAGCCGGGCGTTGAGGACCTCCAGCTTTTCGTCGGCGAATTCGTCCGGCAATTCGATGGTCAACTTGCCGATGAGATCGTGAATGTCGGGATCGTTGAAGCGTTCCTTCTCGAACGTCTCGGGCGTGATGTTGCCGTCGAGCACGGCGGCCGCGATGCAGAAGTGCGGCGAATGATCGGCCGCGTCGCGGCTGCGCGGATTGATCGACGAGGGCTTGTTCACCCAGCTCGCAAACGTCTTGCGCACCAACTCGGCTTTCAGGGACACGATCTCGTTCACGTCGATCTTCTTGCGCAGCTCCTGGGCGGCATAAACCGGAATGTGAATGCCGGTGCGGATCGGGCAGGTCTTGATCGTGGTTTCCTGGATCGCAAAAATGTGATCCTTGAACGACGTCGGCGGGTCGACCGGGAAGCGGTCGCCGCCGTAGGCCTGGTTCCACAATCCCAATTCGCCCTCGAACACGCCGTCACACGACGTGACGCCGCCGCGCGCCAGGATCGCCGCGAACACGCCCGCGCGCGCGCCGTACGGTCCGGCCATGCCCTTCCACATCGACATCGTGCCGGCGCGAGTCTGATAGAGTGCCAAATTGGGCACGACCGCGATGGAAAGCGCGTTGTGAAGCTGCTCGTCGTCGAGGCCCATCAGCCGCCCCGCCGCCAGCGCGGTGCCCAACGCAACGGTCGTGTTCTGATCCCAGCCCCGGTGCTCGACCGGCACGTTCTGCAGGAACTGGCATTGCACTTCATGCGAGATGATTACGGCCAGCAGGAAATCGCGGCCCGACACGCCTTCCGACTCGGCCACCGCCAGCACCGCCGGAATCGCGTCCGACGGATGGCCGCCGCTCGCGAACACGCATGAATCGTTGATGTCCAGACAGCGCACCATGCACGAATTCACGAACGCCGCCATATCGACGGTGGTCGCGGTCAGATCGCCGAACACCCGCGCCGTTGGGCCGCTTTGGGGGTCGCTCATGACGGGCTGCGCGAGCTTGCGCACGATCGGCACCGAGTCGGTCCGAAACGCCGCCAGACTCGCCCCGAAGGCATCGAGAATGCGCGCCTTGGCGCCATGCACCGCCGCGTCGGACAGATCGGAAAAGTTCAACGCCTGGGTAAAATCGACAAGCTTGCGCGATGTTTCGTCCAAAGTCCCCTCCCTGATGATTCCCGTTCAGCCGTCCGGATTGGGTTCCGAAAATTTTTCGGGCCAGTTATCCAACACGAATTGAAGATATTTCCGCAGGCTTTCCGTATCGGCCCACACGGAACGCTCCTTGAGTTTTTTCTCGCCGCTATGCGGCTCGAGCGGAATCTTAAGCGAGTCCTGAAACCGGTTGCGAAGATTAAAATAGCCGATCATGAACGTCAGCTCGACGATTTCGGATTCGTTGAATTCCTTCTTCACCTTTTCGAAAACATCGTCGCGAAACTTCGCCGTGTTCTTCGTTACGTGCTCCGCCCACAAAATGGCGGCCTTTTCCCGCTCGTTGAAAAGCGGCGACTCCATGTAGTCATCCGAACCGATGACCTGAACCTGATCTTCCGAGATGCCTGCCGCTCGACCGAACGACGTATTATGCGCCAGTCAATACCCGCACCCGTTGATGTGGCTGGTCTTGATGACCGCCATTTCCTTGATCTTGGCCGTCAGCTGCCCGCCGCCGCCTTGCGGCGCGGCGACCGCGATAAACGGCATCAGCATCATCATCTGAAATGGCGCGTGCGCGCCGGCGCGGTAAGAATTCGGCAACCGCCCGGATTTCAATTCGAGCGCGCTTTCCAAGGCCAGCTTTTGCATTCCTTCCGCCGATTCCGAATCGAGCAGGGAAATGCGTTCCGACGGTTCCTGTTGTTTCGGCGATTTTTCCAGTTGTTTCGACGACTCTGGCGGCATGCGTCCCTCCTTCGAACCCGGCGTGTTCATTCCTGTCGTAGACTTCTTTTATCGTTATGTGGAAAATGTAATGACTTAAACCGGACTTGACTAGAAAAAGATCGACTGACGGCGACGCCGTATATTCCAAAGTCCTCATTCATTTTCATTTCATCATCACACCGCAAGGAGGCTCTCATGGTTGACAAGGCAATGATCGAAAAAGGCATGAAAATCCGCCGCAAGGTTCTAGGCGACGCGCACGTCGAAAAGCGCATGAAGGAAGCCGACGAGTTCGGCCGGGACTGGCAGGAATTCCAAACCGCGTATTGCTGGGGCGAAACCTGGGGCCGGCCCGGGCTCACCTTGAAACAACGCAGCACGCTGGTGCTCACGTTGCTGGCGGCCTTCGGGCGCGCCGAGGAAATGAAGGGCCACCTGCGCGGCGCCATGCGCAACGGCGTCACCAAGGAGGAGATCAAGGAGATTTTCATCCAGGTCGCCGTCTACTGCGGCGCGCCGACCGCCGGGCTGAGCTTCAAGGTCGCGCGCGAGGTATTCGAGGAGGACGGGATTCTCTAACAGGCTGTTGAAAAACGAGATTTATGATTGACCTCGTGCTTCGAGACGCTGCGCTCCTCAGCATGAGGTCAATTGTTTCAATGCCAACCCGGCCTCATCCTGAGGAGAGAGCAAAGCGAACGTCTCGAAGGAGAGGCCGGGTTGCTCAGCCAGCACCGTTCGTTTCGTGTTTATGACGTGATGCGCATCGATTTGGGCCGGCGATTGTCGATCAGTTGACGAATGTTCTCCGACGTCGCCGGCCACATGTAATTGATCCGCACGCGCACCCACGGCACCTCGTATTTGGAAAAAAATCCGTCGCCGGCGAAGCCCGGATCGCCGGGCACCAGCGTGAAGCGGGGATACCACTTCAGGCGCTTGTCTTTTTTGAAGTTGAGCGTCAGCATCGAGCGGGAAAACTTGATCTCCGCGATGTCGTTCCACGGGATCACGTCGGTAAACAAACGCGGGAACGCGAGCCCTTCCTTGGTGATGATCATCAAGGACCGAGTATCGCGCAAGCGGCCGATGCCGATATGCAGCGAGATCGCGCCGAGCGCCATCGCGACCGACCACAACTCGATGCCGAGCTTGGCGCTCGTCCCCTTGAATTCAGCCAAGAAGAAAACCAGAAACGCCAACGTGCAGAACGTCAGCGCCGCCGCCATGCCGGTGCGCGCGCCGAGGATGGTTTTGTCCTTGCCGACGTCGATCTTGGATTCGTATTGCGAAAAAAGTTTGTCGAGCATCGCTTTCCTAATGTTCCGATGAAGCCTTTTGCGGTGCGCCCCAATAGTCCCAGGCGCGTTCGAGTTCTTGCGTATGATAACCGTGCGCCTCCGCGCCGGTCGCCGGGCCCGTATAACGCCCGAGCCCGCCGGCGATATCGAAGAAATGCGGCGACGGCAAGCCGTTACGAGCCTTGCTGATCACCAGCGCGGCGAGAAACGGCCGGGCGTTCGCGTGGTCTTCGGCCATCAAGGCCGCCAGGGCGTCGCCGATCTTATGAATGGTGTGAGGCGGTGCCAGGTCCAGCGCCTTGGCCAGCACGCGATACGTCACCGTGCCCCGGCGCGACGCCAAATCCGTGAGAAACCGCCGCATCGAATGTTCCAATCCTCCCGTCACTGATTTCTCCTTGCCGGGGCCTAACGCTCTTCATTACACCCCTCATCCTTCGAGACGCCCTTTTGCCTCATCCTGAGGAAGGCACGCTAGTGCCTGTCTCGAAGGATAAGAGGCAAAAGGGCTCCTCAGGATGAGGAACCCCCCGCCGTTCCTACCCATCATTGCCTGCCTTTCGGCTTGCCCCGACGCGCTCCCGGAGGGCATTGTACACGCCTGAAGGACTTGTGAAAGATAAGGAACGACAAAGACTTGGGAGAAAAACGCTTATGAGCGACGACCCGCCGCTTGAAATCGACGTTCGGGCCTTGCACGACCTGCGCGAACAAAACGCGGCCCACACCGTGCTCGACGTGCGCGAGCCCCAGGAACTCGCGATCTGCGCCCTGCCCGGCAGCTTGACCATCCGCATGATGGATATTCCCGCAAGCCTCGAGAAGCTTCCCAAGGACGAGCCGCTCCTGGTGTTATGCCACTCCGGGATGCGCAGCCTGCAAGTGGCGCAGTGGCTGCGCCTCAACGGATTCGACAACGCCCAAAGCGTCGCCGGCGGCATCGACGCCTGGGCCGCGGCGTTCGATCCGGCCATGCAACGCTACTGACACGCCGAGGAGAAGATACCGGGGGAGGATGCGATGACGGAAAAAGCTCTTATCATCGGCGCCGGATCGGGCCTGTCGCGCGCGTTGGCCGAAACGTTTCACGCGGACGGCATGGCGGTCGGCCTGGCCGCGCGCGATCCCGCCAAGCTCGACGGCCTGGCGCAAAAAACCGGCGCAAAAACCTATGCCTGCGACGCGTCGTCGCAACAAGACGTCGAAACGCTGTTCGCGGCGTTCGATAAGGATGTCGGCGCGCCCGATGTCGTCGTTTTCAATCCGAGCTACCGGGTGCGCGGACCGTTCGTCGAGCTCGACCCCTTGGAGGTCGAGAAATCCCTGCGCGTCACCTGTTACGCCGGATTCCTGGTCGGCCAGGCGGCGGCGAAACGGATGCTCGCGGCCGGGCACGGCACGATTTTGTTCACAGGGGCGTCGGCGTCCGTGAAGGGCTATCCGCAATCGGCGCCGTTTGCGATGGGCAAGTTCGGGCTGCGCGGCCTCGCGCAAAGCATGGCGCGCGAGTTGCACCCGCAAAACATCCACATCGGCCATTTCGTGATCGACGGCGGCATCGATCGCGGCGAGGACGATCCGCGCGCCGCCGCGCGCGGCGCGGACGGCCTGTTACGGCCCGAGGAAATCGCCAGGACGTACCTGCACGTTCACCGCCAGCATCGCGGCTCCTGGACCTGGGAAATCGAACTGCGGCCGTGGGGGGAGAAGTTTTAGGGAGCGCGAAACCCCCGCCCTTACGTCATTGCTTTTTGCGATGGGCCGGGGGTTTTAAGGGGGGCACCCCCTTCCCCCCGAGGCCCCGGCAATCCAGCATTAGAAAACTGGATGCCCCGCGCGAAGGCGGGGCATGACGATGACGAAACGGGAACCGATCAGAAATTCAGCTTGCCGGTGTGCCAGCCGTACAGCGTCACCAGGACGAAAATGACCAGACTGATGATGAAATAGAGGTGTACGCCCTTCATGATGCTCTCCCTTCGAGGCCGTAGCCGGCCCCGTGTTCCAATTCCTTCTCGATGCCGTTGAACTGCGCCTGAATGTAACCCGCCGTCGGGCGCGGCGTAAAGAACCTGAGCCACAGCCGCACCATGTGGCGTTTCTTCGCGGGCTCCTCGAAATCGACGAAATCCGAGCGGCCGTGCATGACCGTGTAGTTGTTCACGAACTGGATATCCCCGGGCATGAGATCCATCTCGAGCATCAATTCGGGGTCTTCCGCGGCGGCATCGAACGCGTGCAGGGCTTCGAGCTCGAAATCGCCGATCGCCACGGCGCCGCTGTCGATGGCCTTCTGCACGGTATTGCGCCGGACCGTGCAGCTCAGGTAGCCGTCGGTCGCGCTATAGGCCGGTTCCTTCCAGGTGTGCAGGTCGCCGACCGCCTCGATGTTGATGTAGGGCACGCCGTCGTAGAGCGGCGGCAGGTATTCGGGATGCTCAGCCAAGAGCTTGTTGTGCACGCTGGTCGAACTGACGACTTGGCTCAAGCCGCCCGATTTGGCCTTGCGCAGGCACAACAACGCGGTCATGTCGGCGCGGTCGACGTGAAAACGCAGCCGGTCGCGGCTTTGGTAGCCGCGCGTGCGCGTTTCGGCCGGATCGTGGCCGTGATCGAACACGTGGCCCAGAAGATCGCCGTAGGCGTTTTGCGATACCTTGTCGCCGACATGGGTGCCGATGCCCCAGGTGAGCATGAACACCTCTTCCTCGGTGTAGCGCTCGACCGGGATGCCGCGCACCACGCAGAAGCCGCGCCCGGCCCGCACCTCGGTCTCCAGTTCGGCCAGAAACGGCGCGAGCACGGGTAGCGGAAACTCTTCCCGCGTCACTTGCGCCATTTCGAGGCCGCGTTTTTGCACGCCGCGCAAGGCCGCGTCGAGATCAGCCAATTCGGCGGCGCTCAGCACGTGAATCCAGTCGTCGCGGCCGCGCATCTCGGCGGCGGTCCAGGCGCTGGCATCGGTGACGGGTTTGTTAAAGATGTCGGTCATCAGGACAGTGTAATATGCGATTCCACCCTTACCAAGGGTGCGTCGTAATTTCGTTTAAATTTTTTTCGGGCCCCATTCCGAGCCTCGCGCCGCTTCTTCCATTCGTCTTTGCCCGGCCTTTCTGCCCTCGTCATGCCCCGCCTTCGCGCGGGGCATCCAGCACATCATCCTGGATTGCCCGGGCTGACGCCGGGCAATGACGAAAATTAAAACCGCAGGCCTAGATCGCACCCTACATTAATGAGAGGCGACCCAAGGCCTCGTCGAGCTTGACCCGGTTGTTCCTGGCCTCGTTGAGCTTTTCGCGCTCGGTTTCGACCACCTCGGCGGGCGCTTTTTCGACGAACTTGGGGTTCGCCAGCTTCTTATCGAAGCGCGCGATCTCGGCGTCCCACTTGGCGGCTTCCTTTTCGAGCCGGGCCTTCTCCGCATCGATGTCGATCACGTCGGCGAGCGGCAGCGCATAGGTCGCCTCGTCCACCACCACCTGAACCGCGCCCTTGGGAATGTCGTTCGCGGCCTCGATCCGCTCGATGCGCGCCAGGCGCTCGATCAGGCCCTTGTGCGCCGCGAGGCGCGCAACG
>JBBDTH010000041.1:0-9052 GCA_040904505.1 Rhodospirillales bacterium
ATCGACGTGTTGATCAACAATGCCGGGGTTCACGGTCCCCGACCTTCCAGGCTTGGCGGAATCGATTATGACGCCTGGGCCGACGTGTTCAGGATCAACACGATGGGGCCGATGAAGGTCAGCGAGGCTTTCGTCGAACACATCGCGCGCAGCGATCAAAAGAAAATCGTCTCCATCACCAGCCGCATGGGCAGCATCGCCGATAACGAATCGGGCGGCGCGTATCCGTATCGTTCGAGCAAAGCCGCCTTGAACGCGGTCATGCGGAGTTTGGCCGCGGATTTGAAGCCGCGCGGCGTGACCGTGGTCGTTTTTCACCCGGGTTGGGTGCGAACCGACATGGGCGGTCCGAGCGCGCCGATCGAACCCGAGCGCAGCGTCGAAAGCATGATCAAGGTTATTTCAAGGATCAAGCTTTCCGACAGCGGAAAATTTCTCAATTATGACGGCGCGAAGCTCGCTTGGTAAACGACCGTATGACTAAAACGATCGAGTTCTATTTCGACTTTTCCTCGCCGTACGGGTATTTCGCCAGTTTCAAGATCGACGGTCTCGCCGAAGGCTTCGGGCGCATGCCGGTCTGGAAGCCGATCTTTCTCGGCGCGGCCTTCAAGAAAACCGGCGCGAAACCCTTGGTTGATATTCCGTTGAAGGACGAGTACAGCCGCCTCGATTGGGACCGGATGGGCAAGTACATGGAAGTGCCGTGGCGTCTGCCCGAGCCGTTTCCCATCGCCGCCGTCGCGCCGGGCCGGGCGTTTTATTGGTTGCACGACCGGGATGCGGCGCTCGCCCGAGACTTCGCCAAGGCGATTTATGCGGCTTACTTCGCGGACGGGAAAAACATTTCCGAACCGGGCGTCGTCGCCGAGGTTGCGGCCGCGTTGGGGGTCGAGCGCGAGGCCGTTCTCGACGCGCTCCGGGACCCGGCCGTCAAGGAACGGTTCACACGGGAAACCGACGAGGCGATCGAGCAGGGCGTGTTCGGATCGCCGTTCTTCGTCATCGACGGCGAGGGCTTCTGGGGCTCGGACCGGATGTGGATGATCAAGAAGAAACTGCAACGATCCAAGTGGTAACGGTGTTTCGTGATTCATCTGATTAAACTCGCCGTCGGCATCCGGGATATCGATCATTTGTCCGAGCGGCAGCGCGAGCGTATGCAGCAGGCGGCGGATCGCGGCGAGCCGGGGATCCTGCGCCATATCACCCGTCATGTTCCGAAGCGCGCGGACGAATTGAAGGAAAGCGGTTCCATCTACTGGGTCATCAAGGGTTTTATCCGGGCGCGCCAGAGGATTGTCGGAATCGAGCGCGTGACCGGCGAGGATGAAACCAAACGGTGCGCGCTCATCCTCGATCCTGATCTGGTTCCGACGCAGATTCGTGCGATGCGGGCCTTTCAGGGATGGCGCTACTTCGACCCCGCGCAGGCGCCGGCCGATTCCGGCGCGGCACGGAGCATATCGGAAACCGCGGAAATGCCCGATTCGATGGCGACGGAATTGCGCGATCTGGGGCTGCTCTGAGACTGCTCTGAGGCCGCTCTGGAATGCCGATGTTTAACTGCGATAGGGTACGCATCGTGACTCTCCCGGTGTCCGGGGACAGGCCGATGCGGGCGTCATCGAAAGAAAAGGATTGAGATGACCGAAGGAGACTCCGCGAAAGACGACGTCGAGATTATCAAGCCGCCCAATGTGATCAAGTCGAAAGTCACGGAAGGCGGGCCCGGTGCCGTGGATGAAGAGACCCTGAAGCGCGCCGAAGCCGTGATCTCGAAAGAGGCCAATAACTATTTTCAGCTCGTGAAGGAGGATTTATCGAAGCTGCGGCGTTCCATGAGCGCGCTGAAAGCCGATCCGGCGGAGCCGCAGCCGGCATTGGGAGAGATTTTTTCCGTCACGCACACCATCAAAGGGCAGGCGGGCAGCTTCGGCTACGATCTGTTAACGCAAATCGCGGACAGGCTGTGCCGCGTAATCGAATATCTCGACGATATCAAAGCCAAGGACCTTCAGGTGATGGAATTGTGCATTCTGGCCATGCATCTGGTCGTGTCGCAGTCGATCATGGGGACGGGCGGCAGCGAGGGCCGCGCGCTTCTCGAGGGCCTGGATGCGATCATCGCCAAATTCTTTCCCGATAAAACAGCCGCGACGAACGCGGCCAACAAGGCCGCATCGGGAAGATAAGCCGGTCTCTATTTTTTTTAAGCGCCGAGTTGAGCGCGAAACGATCGAAGCCATGCGATGCGGGCCTCGACGGTTTCGATGTCGTGGTCCAGCCAGGACACTAAATATCCGTCATCGTCGGCATGGTATTGGCGCAGATTGTCGAGCCGGGCCAACGCGTTCTCGTAAACGTCGATCAGCAGGTCAGCTTGATCCGCTTGTTTCGGCTTTTCCAGAAGATGCAGGAACCGGAATTTAAGCGCGATGATCAGCTTGTTGAGCTCGGTCGCGCCGGCGCGGATGTTTGCCGTCAGCAACGCGTGCATTTCGGCTTTGCCGTCCTCGGTGATTTCGAGGGAGGCGTCGTCCTCCATGCCTTTGCCGTCGAGCGGGGTCACGAGGCCTTCGTATTTCAGTAATTCGATCGACGGGGCGAGGACATCGAGGGACGGGCCGATCATGTGCCCGACGAAATGGCGAACCTCGGTGGCCAGCGCGCTATAGCGCATGGTGCCGTCGGCGAGGATGCCGAGGGCGCACAGCCGGATCGCTTCTTTCGGGGTCAGTGTGTTATCGGGATACATGGATACCCAAACCTTTCACCCCGTTAATGTAAGCATTTATAGGGGCAGCGTCCACCGGCGACCGAAAAACAGCGCGCGAACTCTAACAAATCGTTGATATGCGCGGGCGCTTCAGGCCGCCGCCCGGATGCCGAGGCGATGCCAGACGTCGGTCAGGGCGCCGATCAGGCGGTCCATGTCCGCATCCGTATGCAGCGGCGTCGGCGTAAAGCGCAGCCGTTCGGTCCCGCGCGGCACGGTCGGATAGTTGATCGGCTGAACGTACAGATCGAACCGGTCCATCAATTCGTCGCTGGCTTGTTTGCACAACACCGGATCGCCGACCAGCACGGGAACGATATGGCTGTCCGAGGGCATGACCGGCATGCCGGCGTCCGTCAGGCGCCGTTTCAGCGTCGCCGCGCGTTCCTGATGGCGTTCGCGGATCTCGTTATGCCGCTTCAGGTAGCGCACGCTGGCAAGCGCCGCGGCGGCGACGCTCGGCGGCGGCGAGGTGGAAAAGATGAACCCGGAGCCGTAGGAGCGGATGAAATCGCACATGGCCCGGGTGCCGGCAATATAACCGCCCACGACGCCGAACGCCTTGGCGAGGGTGCCTTGAATGATGGTGAGGCGGTCCATCAGGCCTTCGCGCTCGGCGACTCCGCCGCCGTGCGTGCCGTAGAGGCCGACGGCGTGGACCTCGTCGAGGAACGTCATGGCGTTATGGCGGTCCGCGAGATCGACGAATTCCTTGATCGGTGCGATGTCGCCGTCCATGGAATAGACGGATTCAAACGCGATCAGCTTGGGCCGGTCGGGGGCATATTCGCGCAGGATTCTTTCCAGGTCTTCTGGGTCGTTGTGCTTGAAGATGCGTTTTTCCGAACGCGAATGAACGATGCCCTCGACCATCGAGTTATGATTGAGTTCGTCCGACAGGATCACGCACTCGGGGATCAATCGGCCGAGCGTGCTGAGCGTCGTCATGTTGGCGATCCAGCCGGAACCGAACAGCAGGGCGGCCTCGGTGCCGTGCAGGCCGGCGAGTTCCTCTTCGAGCAGCACGTGGTAATGATTGGTGCCGGAAATGTTGCGGGTGCCGCCGGCGCCGGCGCCGCATTTCGCGATGGCCTCCTGCATGGCCTCGAGCACCATCGGATGCTGGCCCATGCCGAGGTAGTCGTTCGAGCACCAAACCGTGATCTCGCGGGATTTGTGCCCGTCGTGAAGCGTCGCCGTGGGAAAGTTCCCGGCTTGACGCTCGATATCGGCGAACACCCGGTAACGGCCTTCGGACTTCAGCTCGTCGATCTTTCCGGCGAAGAAGGCTTCGTAGTCCATGTTTCGTTTCCCCTCCAGGGAACGGCGGCCCGGCCGTTTTCAGTTAATAAGTCCCTGGATTTCCGACAATATGCTACCGAATAGGCCTATTATCCGCAACCGCGGCCGATTTGTATTGATGCCGCTCAACTTTAGCGCCCGAGCCAATCCGCCGTATCGTCGAGGGCCTTGCCGAAAGCGGCTAGGATTTCCTCGATTTCCGCCGTGTTGATCACCAGGGGCGGCGAAAACGCCACACAATCGGCAATCATGCGTACGATCAGGCCGTGGGCCTGGGCCCGCTGGATCAGATAGGGCATGACCCCGCGGGCGGGGGCAAACGGCGCCTTGGTTTCCTTGTTTTCGACGATTTCGACGGCACCGACGAGCCCGACTCCGCGCGCCTCGCCCACCAGCGGGTGATCGGCGAAGCGGCGCAAGCCGTTTTGGAGCACCGGCGCGACGTCGCGGATGTGCTCGATGATATTGCGCTCCTTGTAAATCGAGAGGGCTTCGAGCCCGACGGCGGCGGCGAGCGGATGGCTGCCGTAGGTGAAACCGTGGGCGAACAGGCCGATCTTCTCGCTTTCGGTCTTCATGGCGTCGTAGATCTTTTCCGACACCATCAGGGCCGACATCGGCACGTAGCCGGATGTCAGGGCTTTGGCCATGGTGATCATGTCGGGCTTCATGTCGTAGGTCTGGCTGCCCCACCAGTTGCCGGTGCGCCCAAACCCGCAGATGACTTCGTCGGCGATGAGCAGGATGTCGTGCTTATCGAGGATCGGCTGAATCTTCTCGAAGTACGTTTCGGGCGGCACGATCACGCCGCCCGCGCCCATCACGGGTTCGGCGAAGAAGGCGGCGATGGTGTCAGGGCCTTCTTGGTTGATCAGCCGTTCGAGGCTTTCGGCCAGGCGGGTCGAAAATTCCGCTTCCGACTCGCCCTCATTGGCATAGCGGTAGTGATGCGGGCAATCGGTGTGCAGCACGCCGTCCATCGGCAGATCGAAATCGCGATGGTTGTTCGGCAGGCCGGTGAGGCTCGCCGAGGCGACGGTCACGCCGTGATAGGCCTTCATCCGCGCGATCAGTTTCTTTTTCTTTGGGCGGCCGAGCGCGTTGTTGTAATAGCGCACGATTTTGATCGCGGTGTCGATGGCTTCGGAGCCGGAGTTGGCGAAGAAGACCTTGGACATCGGCACCGGCGCGAGATCGATGATCTCCTGCGCCAAGGCGCCGATGACATCGGACGCCTTGCTGTTGAAGCTGTGATAGAACGGCAGGGTGCGCATCTGCTTCTCGGCGGCCTTGATCAGGCGCTCTTCGGAAAAGCCCAGCGCCGTGCACCAAAGCCCGGCCATGCCCTCGATGTAGCTATTGCCGTCGACGTCGAACACGCGCACGCCTTCGCCGCGCGCGATGATGAGCGAGCCCTCCTCTTCATGGGCTTTAAGATTGGTAAAAGGATGCAGATGGTAGGCGATATCCCGGCTGGCCGCCGAGTTCAGTCTTTTCTCGATCATGATCATGCCTTTGGAAAGGGGCCGCTCGATCCGGCCATGCGAATGTTGAAGGGGTTCTAGCCCTAATCGGGGGCCCCCTCAAGAGGCCGTTCGCCGCGCTCGCCGAAACGGAGAGTTCCGGCGTATGCGCCGCCACGTTGATCGTAACGGAGATGTCCGTTTTTGCGGTAATCCGCAAGGGTCGCGACCGGGTGGAGGCGGTTTCAGGACAATCCATGCATGGGGCGCATGCCCCATCTGAAGATAGGGAACGGCTCAGTCGGCGCGGTCCATGGCCTGCGGATCGAGCGCGTCCTGGAGGCCGTCGCCGAGGAAGTTGAACGAAATCACGGTCATAAAAATCATCAATCCGGGATAGATCACCAGGGCCGGCGCCTGCCAGATCAATTCCTGGGCGTTGGTGAGCAGGTTGCCCCAGCTGGCGATGGGGGGCTGAATGCCGAGGCCGAAAAAGCTCAAAACGGATTCGAGCAGGATCACGTTGCCGATGGAGAGCGTGGCCGCGACGATGATCGGCGACACCACGTTGGGCAGGATGTGGACCAGCATGATCCTGAGCCCGCCCGCGCCCTGGCTGTGCGCCGCCAGAACGTAATCACGTTCGCGCACCGTCAGCGCCCGGCCGCGCACCAGCCGGGCGACCGTGGTCCAGCCCGTGAGCGCGACGATGACGATGATGCGATAGAGACTGATGTTTTCGGAGTCGATCATGGCTTCCGACAGGCCGAGTTTGCGCAAATCGATTGCGGCCAGAACGATCAGCAGGGCGAGCAGCGGCAGCGCGATGACGGCATCCGTCGTGCGCATGAGGAACGCATCGAGCCGGCCGCCGTAATACCCCGCCAAAAGCCCGATCATGGTGCCGAGGACGGCGGAGGCGAGCGCCGCGGTCAGGCCGACCAGCAGGGAGACCCGGCCGCCGTACAGCAGGCGGACCAAGACGTCGCGGCCCAGCTCATCGGTGCCGAGCGGATGCGCGAGCGACGGCCCGGCGAACCGCAGATAGAGATTGACCAGGTTGGCGTCGGTGCCGAGCGCCAGTTCGATCAGGGGTGCCGCCGCCGATGCGGTGGCTAGGACGATAAGCACGACGGCGCTGACGAGCGCGATCTTGTGATGCCGGAAGCGTTTCCAGGCCAGGCCGAGCATTCCTTCGGCAGTCGTGGCGGGGACGGTGGCTGTGTCGGCGCGGGCGGTCATCAGCGTTTCCCCTGATACGAGATACGCGGATCGAGCCAGCCGTAGCCGAGATCAGCCAGCAGGTTGCCGAGCAGTGTCATGAAGGTGGCGAACAGCAACGCCACGAGCGCCATGTTGAAATCATTGCCCATGATGGAATCGAAAATCAGCTTGCCCATGCCCGGGTAGGCGAAGATGGTTTCGGTGACGAGCGCGCCCGAGAACAGGTGGCCGAATTCCAAGCCGACGATGGTAACGACCGGGATTAACGCGTTGCGGAGCGCGTGTTTCAGCACCACGCGCCGTTCGCTCGAGCCCTTGGCACGGGCCGTGCGGATGTAATCGCGGCGCAGGGTTTCGATCATGCTCGAGCGCATGTGCCGGGCGTAGACGGCGATGCCGTGAATCGTCAGCGTCAGGACCGGCAGCACCATGGCGCGCGCATGTTCCCACAAACCGGCGTCCGAGGATACGACCGTCGCGCTCGCGGGCAGAATGCCGAGCTGCACGGAAAACAGGATAATAATCATCAAGGCGAGCCAGAACGACGGCGTCGAGATGCCCGCGAACGCCAGAAAGTTGATGGTGTAATCGAGCTTCCGATAGGGCCGCAGGGCGGCGGCCATGCCGAGCGGCAGGCCGATCAAAATAGAGAAGAAAACCGTCAGCCCGAGCAGGATCAGCGTGTTCCCCAGGGCCGGCCACATTACGTCCAGCACCGGCTGGGCGTAGAGGCGCGAATACCCGAGATCGCCCGCCAGCGCGGCTTGCGCCCAGTTGAGGTAGCGTTCGTAAATCGGTTTGTCCAAACCGTAGAGCGCGCGCAGCCGTTCGGCGTCCGCCGACGTCATTTTCGGATCGGCGGAAATCATCATGTCGATGGGATCGCCCGGCATCAGGCCGATCAGGCCGTAAATCACGAACGACATGATGGCGATGACGATAACGGTTTGCCCGAAGCGCCACAGGGTAAAGCGGATCATGACGCCGCCTCGTTCTTGAAGTGGCAGGCCGCGGTGTGCGCGGGCTGTCCGGCAACGGGCTCGAACGCCGGGCTATCGGTTTTGCACACCGCTTCGGCGATCGGGCAGCGCGGGTGAAACGGACATCCCGGCGGCGGCGCGAGCGGTGAGGGCGGATCGCCTTTAAGCTTCGTCCCATGCTTGCGCTTGCCGACGCCGTGCACGGGCGCGGCTTCGAGCAAGGCGCGCGTGTACGGATGGCGCGGGTCGGCGAACAGCGTGCGAGTTTCGGTATGTTCGACGATTTCGCCGAGATACATCACGGCGACTTCGTCGGCGATGTAGCGGATCACGGTCAGGTTGTGGCCGATGAACAGGTATGTCAGCCCGAGTTTTTCCTGAAGATCCTGCAGCAGATTCAACACCTGGCTTTGCACCGAAACGTCCAACGCGGACACCGGCTCGTCGAGGATAATCAGGCGCGGCTCCAACGCAAGCGCCCGGGCGATGGCGATGCGCTGACGTTGCCCCCCGCTGAACTGGTGAGGATACCGGTTCATCATATCGGCCTGTAGGCCGACCGCGTCGAGCAGCGATGCCACTTTATCCCGGCGTTCCCGTCGGGTGCCGATGCCGTGGATGACCAGCGGCTCGGCGATCAGGGCGCCGACCGGCATGCGCGGGTTCAGGGAGGAATAGGGGTCCTGAAAGACCATCTGGATGCGTCGGCGCAGCGGGCGGAGCCGGCGCCGGCTGAACCGGGTGATGTCTTGGCCTTCGAACGTGACCGTGCCCGCCGTCGGCGGGATCAACAGCGACAGCGCGCGGACCAATGTCGTCTTGCCGCAGCCGGATTCCCCGACCAGCGCCAGGGTCTTGCCGGGCTTGAGGCCGAGGCTGACGTCATGCACGGCGCGCAGGGTTTTGTTGTGCCCCGCCTTGAAATGAACGGACAGGTTCTTGGCCTCGATGAGAGGGGGCTCCAAAAGCGGGGCCGCACTCATGGTTTCGCCGTTCAAGGGCGTTTCCGTCATGGCTCGGCCTTCCAGCAGGCGGCCGTGCGGCCGTCGCCCATCGCGAGCAGATCGGGTTCGGCGCGCCGGCAGTCGTCGTCGGCGAGCGGGCAGCGGTTGGAGTAACGGCATCCCGGCGGCAGCGCCGCGAGGCTCGGCACCTGGCCCGGGATGGTCGGGAGGCGCTCGCGGTGCCAGCCGGAAACCGGCAGGGTTTCGATCAGGCCCCGGGTGTAGGGATGTTTGGGATCGGCGAACAGGCGTTCGGTCGGCGCGTGTTCCACGATCCGCCCCGCGTACATCACCATGACC
>JBBDTH010000042.1:0-9016 GCA_040904505.1 Rhodospirillales bacterium
CTCGACGATGGCGCGCTCGAAGCGCGTGCGCGTGCTCTTGGTCTTGACGGTTTCATGGCGCTGGTGCGCCCCGAACAGCGCCGGATCGACGTCGAAATCGCCGCCGGTGATCACCAGGCCGTCGAGGCGCTCGAGATACATCTCGACGAGGTCCGGCTCGTGCGGCAGCACCATCGGCAGGCCGCCGGCCCCGGCGATGGCGCCCGCGTAGTTCTCGCGCAGCGCGTACCACGGGTACTTGGAATAGCCCCCGGCCTCTTCCGAATCGAGCGTAATACCGATAACGGGTGTGGTCATGCCCGCAATCTAGGCGCGCGCGGGCCCGGCGGCAAGCGCTTGACGGGAAAGAAGTATCGCCGCAGGCTGCGGCCATGACGGATCGGGCGAATGATTATATGCAAAAGGCGCTGGTGTTGGCCCGCGCGGCAGGCGCGGCGGGCGAGGTGCCGGTCGGCGCCGTGCTGGTGGACGGCGCCACGGGCGCGGTGCTGGCGGCGGCGCACAACCGCATCGAGGCGCTTAACGATCCGACCGCGCACGCCGAGATGCAGGTGATCCGCGAAGCTTCCAAAAAGCGTGGCGAGAAGCGCCTCGAAGATTGCGATCTCTACGTGAGCCTCGAGCCGTGCCCGATGTGCGCGCAGGCGATTTCGTTCGCGCGCATCAGGCGGCTCGTGTTCGCCGCCTACGATCCCAAGGGCGGCGGCGTCGAGCACGGCGCGCGCGTGTTCGCGCAATCGACGTGTCATCACAAACCGGAAGTCGTCGGCGGCGTTCAGGAAACGGAAGCGGGGGAAATTCTAAAGGTGTTTTTCAGGGAGCGGCGGTAGAAAGCGAATATACAAAACCGCATTTACCTCTCATTCGTCATGCCCCGGCCCACCGGACCGGCCAAGGGCCGGCCGGAGGACAGGCTCCGTCCGGGGCATCCAGTCAATTGAGTGTTTCGTACAAGTCGTTTTGGTAACGATGTAAACCCAATTGCTCATCAATGATGATTATCACGCAAGCAAACGCTCGACGCAAAACTTCATACGAATAAGGAATCTTTATATCGCACTGGATGCCCCGGACGGAGCCTGTCCTCCGGCCGGCCCTTGGCCGGTCCGGTGGGCCGGGGCATGACAAATTAATAAAAGGAGCGGCAAGGAAGAAGCTCGCCTCACCCCTTAATCTGCTTGCTGATGTCCGAGTGATCGGGCGCGGTTTCCTTGTACGTTTTCATCTGCGCCTCAGACGCGGGCTTTTGGTGTTTGTCCTTCCACGCGCTATACGGCATGCCGTAGACCGCCTCGCGCGCGGCCTCGTAATCGAGGTCGAGGCCTTTCTCCTGCGCCGCCGCCAGGTACCATTTGGAAAGACAGTTGCGGCAGAAGCCCGAGAGATTCATCAAATCGATGTTCTGCACGTCGGTGCGTTTCTGCAGGTGCTCGATCAGCCCGCGAAACGCGGCGGCTTCGAGTTCGGTACGGGTTTTCTCGTCCATGGGTTCCTCCTTGAGATCTAGTTCTTACGCGCGGCGCGTTCGATCGCGCGCCAGCCGATATCGCGCCGGCAAAAGCCGCCCGGCCACTCGATCAGGCCCACCGCCTTATAAGCCAGTTCCTGCGCCTCTCGGACGGTCTTGGCGCGCGCGGTCACGCCGAGTACGCGCCCGCCGTTCGCAACGACGCGGTGATCGTCGAACGTCGTGCCGGCGTGAAAGACCACCACGTTCTCGAGCGCGCCCGCGTCCTCGAGTCCGCGAATCTCGCTGCCCTTGGCGTAATGGCCGGGATAGCCGTTGCTCGCCATCACCACGGCGAGGGCGGCGTCGTCGTGCCAGTCGAGGCGCGTCTTGTCGAGGGTTCCCTCGGCGCAGGCGAGCAGCATGTCGAGCGCGTCGGACTTGAGCTTGACCATCAGCACCTGGCACTCCGGATCGCCGAAGCGCACGTTGTATTCGAGGACTTTCGGAATACCATCCTCGATCATGAGGCCGGCGAACAGCACGCCCTTGAAAGGCCGTCCCTCGGCGGCCATGCCCTTGATGGTCGGGGTGATGATGGTGTCCATGATCGTTCGGGTCATCGCGGGCGTCACGATGGGCGCGGGGGTATAGGCGCCCATGCCGCCGGTGTTGGGGCCCTTGTCGCCGTCGTGCGCGGCCTTGTGATCCTGCGCCGACACCAGCGCCACGGCGGTCTTGCCGTCGACCAGGGCGAAGAAGCTCGCCTCCTCGCCGCGCAGGAATTCCTCGATCACGATTTCCTCGCCCGCGTCGCCGAAGGAGCGTTCGGTCATGATGTGATCGATGGCGGCGAACGCCTCGTTCTCGTTGCGGCACAGGATGACCCCCTTGCCGGCGGCCAGGCCGTCCGCCTTCACCACGATGGGCGCGTGATGGCGGATCACGTATTCCTTGGCCGCGTCCGGTTCGTCGAAGCGTTCGTACTCGCCGGTCGGAATCCCGTATTTCGCGCACAGATCCTTCATGAAGCCCTTCGAGCCCTCGAGCTCGGCGGCCTCCGCGCTCGGGCCGAACGCCTTGATGCCGCGCTCTTCCAGGGCATCGACCAGGCCGTCCACCAGGGGTGACTCGGGGCCGACCACCACGAATTCGATCTTTTCGGTCTCGGCGAACGCGACCAGGCCCGGGATATCCTCGGCGTCGATCTCGACGCAGGCGGCGATATCGGCGATTCCCGCGTTACCGGGCGCGCAATAAAGCGCCGAACACCGTTTCGACTTTGCAATGGCCCAACAGAGCGCGTGCTCGCGTCCGCCGCCGCCGACGACCAGAACCTTCATGCGATTGAAACTTTCATGCGCGCTTCCCTGAATTATGGCGATCCGGTGTTTTTATCCCGGGATCATAGCTGTATCATACATACCGAGAGCGATGAGCAAAGAGCAATCCCAGCCTGACGGCACGACCACGGGCAAATTGCCCGATACGACCACGGGCAATTTGCCCGTGCTGTCCGTCAGCGAGCTGTCGCAGGCGCTCAAACGCGAGGTCGAGGAGACGTTCGCCTACGTGCGGGTGCGCGGCGAGATTTCCGGGCTCAAACGCGCCGCCTCGGGCCATGTTTATCTCGCGCTCAAGGACGAAAACGCGGTGCTCGACGGCGTATGCTGGCGCGGCACCGCCGGAAAATTGGCGATCAGCCCCGAGGACGGCATGGAAGTCATCGCCGTCGGGCGGCTGACGACCTATCCGGCGCGCTCGAAATACCAAATCGTGATCGAGCGGATGGAACTCGCGGGCGAGGGCGCGCTGCTCAAGCTGCTCGAGGAACGGCGCAAGATGCTCGCCGCCGAAGGCTTGTTCGCGCAAGACCGCAAAAAAGACCTGCCCTACCTGCCCGAGGTGATCGGCATCGTGACCTCGCCGACGGGGGCGGTGATCCGCGATATCCTGCATCGCCTGTCGGACCGCTTCCCGCGCCGGGTGCTGCTGTGGCCCGTGTTGGTGCAGGGCAAGGACGCACCCGCGCAGGTCGCCGCCGCGATTCGCGGATTCAACGCCTTTCGGGAAAACGATCCGGCGGCGCCGCGCCCGGACCTGCTGATCGTCGCGCGTGGCGGCGGCAGTTTGGAGGATTTGTGGGCGTTCAACGAGGAAATCGTGGTGCGCGCGGCGGCGGAAAGCGCCATTCCGTTGATCTCGGCGGTCGGCCACGAGACCGACACCACGCTGATCGATTACGCCTCCGACCGGCGCGCGCCGACGCCGACGGCGGCGGCCGAGATGGCGGTGCCGGTGCGCATCGAGTTGCTGGCGTCGGTCCTGAAGGACGGCACGCGCCTGATCGCGGCGCTGACGCGCATCATCGGCGAGCGCCGCACGCGCCTCGCGGGACTGTCGCGCGGCCTGCCGAACCTCAGGCGCCTGGTCGAGGACGCCATGCAGCGTCTCGACGATTGGGCCGAGCGGTTGACGAACAGTTTGAAGGTCGGCCTCAAGCATCAAGAGTCGCGGCTCGGCACGGCGGCGGCGAAGCTCACGAGCCCGAAGGCGGTGATCGCGGAAAACGGCCGCACCCTGACGGCGACATCGCGCGCCCTGATTCTGGCGCGCGACCATTACTACAAGAAACATGCCGCCGACCTGCGCCAGGCGTCCGCCCTGTTGGAAAGCTATTCGTTCAAGGGCGTTCTCGAACGCGGCTTCGCGCTGATCAAGGACGAGCGCGACCGGCTGGTGAATTCGGCGGCCTTGCTGAAACCGGGCATGGCCGTAACCCTGGAATTGAAGGACGGCGCGGCAAGTGCCGCGATCACGGGGAAGGCTCCCGAAACGCACCCGAAAGAAACCCCCGCGCCGGCGCCCAAGAAAACGCCGGATAAAACGCCGGGCAAAACGCCCGACGGTAAGCAGGGCACCCTGTTGTGAGCCGTGTCGTGAGCCGGGCGGTATGGCGCGCGCTCGGTGTCGGCGCCCTGATTCTGGCCGCGCTGAGCGCCGGGGCGGCGGCGCGGGACGGCGGCGTGACCCTCGACGGGGCGTTGACCCAGGGCGGCCTCGTGATCGGCCGGACCGTGCCGGGCGCGACAGTGATGTTGGAAAAGCGCGCGATCCGGGTCGCGCCGGACGGCACGTTCGTTTTGGGCTTCGGCTGGAACGCCGCGAAAGAGGCCCGGCTCGACGTGCGCTATCCCGACGGCACGGCGCGCACCGAGACTCTCGCGATTGGGCAGCGGATTTATAAAGTATCGCGGATCGACGGGCTGCCTGCGCGCAAGGTTTCGCCCAAGCGTGAGGACATCGAGCGCATCGGGGCGGAATCGGCCTTGATCAAGACGGTGCGCGGGCGCGATACGCCGGACGTGTTTTTCCGCTCCCGCTTCGTCTGGCCCGCGGTCGGGCGGATCAGCGGGGTCTACGGCAGCCGGCGCATTCTGAACGGAAAGCCGCGCAACCCGCATTTGGGCGTGGATATCGCCGCCCCCAAGGGCACGCCGGTCGCGGCGACGGCGGACGGTATCGTGACGCTGATCCACCACGGGATGTTTTTCACCGGCAAGACCCTGATGATCGATCACGGCCACGGCCTGCAGTCGGTGTACGCCCATCTCGACGCGATCGACGTGGCGCAAGGGGCGGCGGTCAGGCAGGGCCAGCGCATCGGGCGGATCGGCGCCACCGGTCGCGCGACCGCGCCGCATCTGCATTGGGGCCTGAGTTGGTTTTCGACCCGGCTCGATCCCGCGCTGGTCGCGGGCCCGATGCCGGGGGACAAGCCGAAATCGAAGACGATCGGCAAGAAGTAAGCCGCCTCGATCAGGTGAATCCGATCTAGGGTCTGTACACCATTGTCATCCCGGACGTTAGGATTGCCCGAAAACCGATGGTTTTCGGCGGCGATCCTTACGATCCGGGATCCAGCCGACGCCCGTCGCGAGCGACCGTCCTGGATCCCGGCCCGCTGACTTTCCTTTCCAAATCGAGGATTTGGAGGAAAGTTGCGGCCGGGATGACGCCGGCGACAGGCTAATTGAGTCCGGACCTCACTCCGGCCAGCGGTTGTGAACCCAGAGCCATTGTTCCGGGCGCTTGCGAATCCAGCTTTCGATCACCTTGTTCACGTTGGTCATGGCGGCGAGGATATCGTCCTGGCGGTTCGCGGTCTTGCGGATCGGGATCGGCTTGTAGAACGTGACCCGCATGCGCGTCCCTTCCAGGCGTTCGATGCCGACCGGCACCACGGGAATGTCGTACTTGAGCGCGAACTGCGCCAGCGCCGGGGCGGTCATGGCGTCGCGGCCGAAGAACGGCACGGGAATGCCGTCGTTCATTTTCTGGTCGACCAGAATGCCGAGGTGCCGCCCCGCGTTGAGGTGCTGGATCGCCCGGCGCGCGCCTTCCGCGCCTTTCGGCATCAGCTCGCCGTGGCCGAGCTGGCGGTGGCGGAACACTTTCGAGGCGTAGGGGTTGTTCGGCGCCCGAAAGAAACTGTACGGCGGAACGCCGTTATAGACGATCGCGAGCGCCGGCACTTCCCAGTTCGCCAGATGGCCGGAGAAGAAGATTCCGGCCTTGCCGTCGTCGCGCAGTTGAGCGGCGTATTCCGAGCCGATCACCTCGACGTTGCCGCCCGGCATGTCCTCGCCGGGCCGGTGGCAGATGAATTTGTCGAGATGCGGGTATTCGAACGCGGTGCGCCCGATGTTGTCCCACATCGCTTTGACGATGGCGGCGATTTCCGTTTCCGATTTTTCGGGAAAGGCGCGTTTGAGGTTCTTGAGCGCGGTGCGGTGCGCGTTCGACAACGGGCCGAGGGCGCGCGCGAGACGGCCGCCCAAGGCGGACGCCGCGCGCACCGGCATCAGCCGGATGAGGGCGAAGATGCCGTTCAAGGCGGCGGCTTCGAGAAATTGCTTCAGGCGTTTCAGCACGGCTCGACCTTAGGGCCTTAACGGATCGGAGAAAAGTTTATCGAGGATGCCGTCGATGGCGCCGTCGTCCTGCCAGGACACCGAGATCGGCAGGACGATCATGCCCTGCCGGCTTTCCGCCGACAAGCGCGCGGCGTCCTTTTCCGTCGTGATCAGCCGGGCGTTCGCGGCACCGGCTTCGTCGCGCAGGGCCGCGATATCTTGGGCGGTATAGGCGTGGTGGTCGGCGAAGGCGTGCGTCGCGGCGACGTCGCAGCCGATCCGGCGCAGCAGCGCGAAGAATTTCTCGGGCAGGCCGATCCCGGCGAACGCGACGACGCGTTGGCCGGGCAGTCTGTCCGCGTCCGGACCGGGTACGACGCGGCCGTGCAGGATCGGCGTGGCCGGATCGATCCGCCGCACCTCCGCCGCGATCCCGGCCTGATCGCTCCCGACGATCGCGACGGCGTCGACCCGGGCGAGCGCCTGCTCGAGCGGCTCGCGCAGCGGGCCCGCCGGCAGCAGGCAATGGTTGCCGAAGCCGAAGGTGCCGTCGGCCACCAGAATCGAGACGGTTTTACGCACGCTCGGGTTTTGCAGGCCGTCGTCCATGACGATGAGATCGGCGCCGTCGAGGACGGCAGCCTGACAGCCCCGGCGCCGGTTGCGCGCGACCCACGTCGGCGCGGTCCGGGCCAGCAGCAGGGCTTCGTCGCCGACATCCGCGCTGGTGTGCCGGGCCGGATCGACGCGGACCGGGCCCCGGAGCGCGCCGCCGTAGCCGCGGACCAGGAAATGAGGTTTGCGGCCCCGCTCGATCAGGCGCCGCCCGAGGCTGAGCGCGACCGGGGTTTTGCCCGCGCCGCCGGCGACCGCGTTGCCGATGCAGAGCACGGGCACGAGCGCTTGCCACGGGCGCGTCAGGCCGGCGCGCAGACAGCCGGCCAGCCGGATCAGGCCGCCGAGCGGCGTCAGCGCGCGGGCCAGGACGTGGGTCGAGGCGGGGCGGGTCGAGGCGTACCAGAATTCAGGCGTGCGCATGGGTCTTGTCCCGGGGCGGTGCGGACAGGTAGGGATTTAGCGTGTCGGCCAGGCGGTCGAGAACGCCGCTTTCGGATTCGGCAAACGCGGCCGCCGCTTCGGCCAGATGGGCGCGCAACGTGTCGTCGTTCAGCAGGCCGCGCACGGCGTCGGCGAGGTCGGTTTCGTCGGCGACTTCGCGAAACGCCCGCGCGGCCTTCAATCGTTCCGTCATCTCGGCGAAGTTCGCGGTGTGCGGCCCCTGCACGATCGCGCAGTCGAGCCGGGCCGGTTCCAGCGGGTTTTGGCCGCCGAGGGGCAGCAGCGATTTGCCCATGAACACGATGCCGCACAGGCGGAAAAACAGCCCGAGCTCGCCGAGGGTGTCGGCGACGTAGACATCGGTTTGCGCGCTCGGCGATTCCTGTGCTGCTCGGCGGGCGACGCGCAGGCCGGCTTGTTCGAACACGGCCGCGACCGCGCGACCGCGCTCGGGATGGCGCGGCACGACGATGGTCAGAATGTCGGGAACCGTGCGGCAAAGATCGCGATGCACGCGCGCGACGATATCCTCCTCGCCCGGATGCGTGCTGGCCGCCAGCCACCGGGGCCGCTCGCCGAGGGCGGCCTTCAGGGTTTCGTATTGGTGCGGATCATAGGGCAGCGGCGCCACCGCGAACTTGAGATTGCCGAGGCAGCGGGCGTCGCGCGCGCCCAGAACCTTTAAGCGTTCCGCGTCGCCCTCGGTTTGCCCGAGGCATAGGCTGAAAGCGGACAGGAGATCGCGGATCAAGGACGCGTACCGCCGCCAGCCCTTGAACGAGCGCGGCGAGATGCGCCCGTTGATCAGCACCATCGGCGCCGCGCGGGCTTTGAGCTCGGTGATCATGTTGGGCCAGAATTCCGATTCCGCCCACAACACGAGATCGGGCCGCCAGTGATCGAGGAAGCGCCGGACGTATGCCGGGCAATCGACCGGCATATATTGATGAAACGCGCCCGCCGGCAGCCGCTCGGCCATGAGCCGGGCGGACGTCACCGTGCCGGTGCTGACCAGGACGGTCAATGCCGGGCGATCGCGGAGCAGGCGCTCGATCAGCGGCAGCAGCGAAAGGGATTCGCCGACGCTCGCGGCATGGGCCCAGACGAGAACGCCCTCGGGCCGTGCCCGGCCCGGGTATCCGAGGCGCTCGGCGAAGCGCGCCGGGTCTTCCTTGCCCTTGGCTTTCCGATAGGCGAGATAGAGCCGGATCAGCGGCCGGCCCGCGACGGTCAGGGTGCGATAGAGCGCCAGCATCATGGCGTGACCCGTTCGTTCACGGCGGCCGGCTCGACGGGCGCGCAGCCGCACAAGGCATCCGCCTCCGCCGTGATGGCGTTCAGCGCGTCCTCGACGGCGCGGCGGGCCTCGTCGAGCTTCGCGTCGTCGGCGTCGCGCTCGATGACGATCGGGTCGCCCCAGACGATCACGCCGCGGCTGAACGGCAAGGCCAGCACGAAGCGGTCCCAGGTGTTCAGGACCCGGCGCCGCGCCGCGCCGAAGCTGACCGGAACGATCGGCGCGCCGGCGAGCCGGGCGATGGTGACGATGCCGTCGCTGGCGCGCATGCGCGGGCCGCGCGGCCCGTCCGGCGTA
>JBBDTH010000043.1:0-9005 GCA_040904505.1 Rhodospirillales bacterium
CGGGCGCCGCCGGCGACGACGACGGCGTCGGCTTTTTTGGCGAGGGGACCGCATGCCAGTTTCTCGGCGTGCCCGCGCGCGCCGGTCACGCGCAACTCGACGAAACAGCCGTACCGTTTCAGTTGCGCCAAAACGATTTCGAGATGGCGATACCGGCGCAAGCCGGCGATCGGGTTATAGATCACCAGAAAACGGCGGCGTCGGTTGCGGCCGGTGCCAGGGACGGTTGCGCCAGGAACGGTTGCGGTGGGGGCGGTTGCGGCGGTCATGGATATTTAAAAGGCATAGTCTGTTACGGTTTTATTACAGTAATATTTAAGTATTGTTTCAATAATACACGTAAAATATTAATAAAATCTAAGTATAAACCTTGTAATACATTGGTCGGCTATATATTGTGCCGCCACGCACTCATTGTCCCGGGAACCGCTGCATGAATGCTTTACCCGATAAAAATCATCGTTACCGCGCTATCTGGATATCCGATGTGCACCTCGGGACGCCGGGGTGCAAAGCCGAATACCTCCTCGATTTTCTGAAATACACCGAGTCGGACTACCTCTATCTGGTCGGCGACATTATCGACGGATGGCGGATGCGCCGCTCCTGGTATTGGTGCCAGACCCACAACGACATTATCCAGAAGCTGATGCGCAAGGCCCGCAAGGGCACGCGGGTTATCTACGTGCCCGGCAACCACGACGAGAATTTCCGCGATTTCGCGGGCCGGCGGTTCGGCCGGGTTGCGATTCTCGATCAAACGGTGCACGTCACCGCCGACGGGCGGAAATTCCTCGTCCTGCACGGCGATCAATTCGACAGCGTGGTGAAATACGCCAAATGGCTGGCCCTGTTGGGAGACTGGGCCTACGGCATCACGCTTAAGATGAACGACTGGCTCCACCAGGTCCGCCGCGTGTTCGGCTTTCCGTATTGGTCGCTCTCGGCATTCTTGAAGCACAAGGTCAAGAACGCGGTCGAATACATCAGCCGGTTCGAGGACGCCGTCATCGCCGAAGCGCGGCGTCACAAGGTCGACGGGGTCGTGTGCGGGCACATTCACCATGCCGAAATCCGCGAAGTCGATGGGCTTCTGTACTGCAACGACGGCGATTGGGTCGAAAGCTGCACGGCCCTGGTCGAGCATTTAGACGGCCGGTTGGAGCTCATCAACTGGATCGAGCAAAAGAAGCTTTCACCCGTGGTTGATCAATCATGCGCATACTCATCGTCTCGGACGCCTGGTTTCCGCAAATCAATGGCGTCGTTCGGACAATACATACGCTCTGCGGTGAACTCGAAAAACTAGGACATACCGTCCGGGTTTTCGGCCCCGACCGGTTTCGGACCGTCCCGTGTCCGACCTATCCGGAAATTCGCCTGGCGGTGTGGCCGGCACGGCGGATGAGGTGCCTGATCGATCAATTCGGCCCGCACGCCATCCATATCACGACCGAAGGCCCGCTCGGGCTGGCGGCGCGGCGCTATTGTCTGAAGAACCGTTTGCCGTTCACCACGGCCTATCACACGCGCTTTCCCGAATACGTCTACGCCCGGTTTCGCTTTCCGATCTGGCTGACGTACCGCATGCTCCGATGGTTCCACGGGCCCTCCGCGGGGATCATGGTGGCGACGCCTTCGATCGAGCTGGTCCTGCGCGAGCACGGTTTCAGGCATATCCGGCGCTGGTCGCGCGGCGTGGATACCGCGTTGTTTTATCCCCGCGACAAGGATTTCCTCGCCGACCGCCGGCCGATTGCGCTCTATGTCGGGCGGGTCGCGATCGAAAAGAACATCGAGGCGTTTCTCAAGCTCGATATCGCCGGCACCAAGTATGTCGTCGGCGATGGGCCGCAATTGGCGCACTTAAAACGAAAATACCCGGCCGTGCGGTTCACCGGCGCGAAGACCGGCGAGGATCTGGCGTCTTATTACGCGGCCGCCGATGTTTTCGTGTTTCCGAGCCGGACCGACACGTTCGGCTTGACGCTGCTCGAATCGCTCGCCTCGGGGATGCCGGTGGCGGCCTATCCGGTGCCGGGGCCGCTCGATGTCATCGTCGCGGACGTGGGCTGTCTCGATGAGGCGTTGTCCGATGCCGTGCGGAAGGCATTGACCTGTTCGCCGAAGGCCTGCCGCGCCTATGCGGTGAAGTTTTCCTGGGAGAATTGCGCCAGGCAGTTTCTCGGCCATCTGCGGATATTCGGCCCGGTGGGGGCGGATTCGCGCGTTGACGATACGGCCGAGCAAATGCCGGCATCACCCTGAAATCAGGACGACGGCAACTCCCGCGGCGAGCACGAAAGACCAGGCAAAACGCTTACCGAACATTCCCTCCCGTAAAATCAAGGCGCCGAGAATAACGGACACGGGAATGGAAACCTGCCGAATGGCGGTGACCGCCGCGGCCTCGCCGCCGCGCTGAAAGGCGAGGAGGATCAGAATGTACGAGAAATACGAAATCGCGCCGGCGAGAACGATACGGCCCGGGGCGAGCCGCCATCCTTCCCAAAGATGGCGCGTCAGGGTGCGGGCCTTCGGTTTGGTGCCGGCAAACCATACAAGTTGAGTCACGAAGACCAAGCAGTACGTCCAAAACAGGAACGGCGCCGGGTCGGCGATTTGCATGGCTGTGGCATCGGCGAGAGTCAGAATTCCATGGCCGATCATGGCCATCGACGCCAGGGCGAACATGAGCGGTTTGTCGAACAGGCCGGTTCCGCGGCGGTGTTGAATGGCAAAGGCCCCGATCACCGTTATCGTAATGCCGAAAATCGTAACGGCGTTGTACAGGTGCCCGAACAGTAGGGCGTTCGCGGCGGCGACGAAAAGAGGCGAGGATCGTATGATCGGGTAATATATCGAAAGCTCGCCTTGATTAAGGCAGATCGAGATGCCGACGTAATACAGAACGAGCCCGAATGCGGATAAGACCACCATCGGCCAAACGGCATCGGGAAGAACAAGCGTGCCGGAGGTTATCAGGGCGTGGGGAACGGTTATGACGATCCAGACCGCCGCGATACCCAGATAAAACGATTCCCGCCATTCATTGCCCTTGGCGATGAAGTCGCGCAACGGGTGAATGACGGCGGATGTCAGGACGAGGACGGCGACGGTGATATCCATAAGACGCGGATAGTCGTCCATAAACGGTGTCTTGGCCAGAACGAGACACGACCGGGCGGTTACGCCGCTTTCGACGTTTCCAGGACTGGCGCGAGCGCCCGCAGGAGCGGGCCGAGGTGGGGTTCATAACGCCGCCAGCGTTGCACGGAGCTTCGGTAGATCGGCTTGCGGACCTGTCCGGCGCTGGCCGTGCGCACGGCGCGCCGGGCGTTTTGGAAGTCGAGGCAGGCGTCGTCCCACGGCAGGCCGCATTGTTCGACGATGCGCCGGGCCTGGGTTTCCAGATCGGCGACCACGTCTTCGTATTGAACGTCGAGCAGGCGACCCGGCAAGGCGGCGTGCCAGTGATCCATCATCTTGGCGTACGCCGCGTAAAAGCGGCCGGTTTCCTCGAGATCGTAGGACCAATCGATGGGTTCGGCGAAATACGTCAGGAAGCATGACAGGCAGGTATCGACCGGATCGCGGCGGCAATGAATGACGGTCGCGTTCGGCAGGGCCAGGTGAATCAGGCCGACGTTCATGAAATTGAACGGCATCTTGTCGGTCACGCGCCGGACGTTCGGGTCCCGGCGGCGCAATCCGTCGGCATAGGCTTGCCCGCGCGCGGCCAGATTCGCGGCTTCGGGCGACGTGGCGGTGAAAACGTTCTTGTTCACCCTGAAGCCGCCGAAGGCCGCGTCGAAATCCTTCAACTCGCCGGCCGCGTGAACCTGCGGGTGAGCGGCCAAAATCTGTTCGACCAGGGTCGTGCCCGAACGCGGCATGCCGAGAATGAAGATCGGGGCGTCGTCGGGCGCGCCGTACGCCGGTATGCCGCTCAACGCGCCGGGGTCGAAGAAATGCGCCACGCCGTGCAGGGCGTTTTCGATCGTGGCGGGATCGTACGTCAGCATGCCGCGCTTCAGCGACGCGCCTGCCTTGAAGTGCCCGAAGGCATCGTCGTACGAGCCGATATCCTGATAATATTTGCCGAGCGCGTAGCGCAGATGAACCTGGTTTTCGGGGCTCAGCGTTTCCAGATCCTTGGCCTTGTCGAGCAAGGCGGCGGCAAACGCATCGTTCTCGCCGTACTTGTGCAGGGTGCCGATGTTCCGATAGACCCTGGCATGATCGGGATCGGCGGAGATCGTGTTCTTGAAGGTCTCGATCGCCTCCTTCAGGCGGCCCTGTTCGGACATCACGACGCCGATATTGTTGTGAGCGTCGGCATAGGTCGGATCGATGCCGACGGCCTTGCGGTAAAAGGCGATGGCGTCGTCCGGCCGGCCCTGAAGGTTCAGCACGTTGCCCATGTTGTTGTAGGCGACGGGGTAATCGGGCGCGAGGTCGATGGCCCGGCGGTAGCATTGCGCGGCGTCGTCGAGCCGGTCTTTTTCCTGCAGAGCGGCGCCGAGATTGGTGAGGATTTCGGCGTTGTTCAGGCCGAGCGCCAGGGCCCGGCGGTAATGCTCGATGGCGGCGTCGGTTTGCTTCGCCGCCACGAGGGCGTTGCCGAGATTGTTGTGGGCGTCGGCGAAGTCGGGGCTGAATTCGAGCGCCTTGCGGTATTGGGCGATGGCCTGGTCCGTTCGGTCCTGTTCCTTGTAGGCGACGCCGAGGTTGTTATGGGCTTCGGCATGGCTCGGCGCCAAGGCGATGGCCTTTTTCAGGCACCCGACGGCATCGTCCCAGCGGTGCTGCTTCAAAAGCGCCGCGCCAAGATTACTGTGCGCCAGCACGAAACCGGGATTGAGGTCGAGCGCATCGCGATACTGCTTCTCCGCGTCTTCGAGGCGGCCGAGCTGCAGGAAAACGTTGCCGAGATTGCAGCGGGCGTCGGCAAGGCCGGGCCGCAGGGCGACGGCGCCCTGCAGGCACTCGAGCGCTTCGGGCAGGCGGCCGAGATTCTTGTACGAGACGCCGAGCACGTTGAGCGCCTCGACGTAATCGGGCTTGAGGGATAAAGCCTTTTGCAGGCATTCGGCGGCGCGCGGCCAATCGGCCTTTTGGTAGGCGATGCCGCCGAGGTGATACCAGCCTTCGGCATGGCCGGACTCGAGCGCCAGTAGGTCGCGGTAGGCGGCCTCCGCCCGGTCGAGCCGGCCGGCTTGGTGATGCTCGACGCCGCGCGCAAACAGTGCATCGGGTTTCGTTACGGTGCCCGCGGCGGGCAAGCCGGGGCCCTTGGAATGCTTTTTCGCGGCGCGCCGCTGCTGACGGTTCATGCGTCGTACATTGGTGTCTTGAATAACCCACATCGCCGGCAGGCCCCCCGGATATTCGTGTCTTCGGGTCTTCGGGCCGCCGATCCCACGCCTGTGAGTCTGGGCGATAATCCTTCACCGATCCTTAACGCCGTAGGACAGCCGTTTTGCGGGGGATTTCCGGGAGGCTACGAGAGCCGGGCGATGAGGTCCCACAACACCAGCACGGCAAAAACGGCGGTGACGATCAAGCCCGTTGCGGGAATCCAAATCGGGATCGTCATGCCGCCGGGCGGCGGTTCCGGACCGCGCCGTTTGATCCGCCATAGGGAAGCGTTCACCAAACAAGAGACGATCATCATGACGAACGTCGTGGTTTGCGCGAGATCCTCGATAGTGAAGCCGAGCGCCAGGATCAGGACGGCGGCTGTCGCGATCGCGGTCGCCGTGTCCGGCGTTTGCGTGCGTATGTTGACGCGCGAAAATTTGTGCGGAAGCCATCCTTGCCGGCTCATGCCGTAAAGCACCCGTGCGGCGAGGATGATCTGAATCAGCGCTCCGTTCAGCAACGCGAAGATGCTGATCACCGTGACGATGCGGCCGTCTCCGCCGGTTTTGTGTTCGTAGAAGAGCGTCAACGGCGCTTGACTGGCGGCGAGCCGGTCGAGCGGAATGCCGAGCACGGCGACGAGCGAGACGGTCATGTACAAGAGCGCGGTCACTCCCAGCGTCAACACGATGCCGAGCGGCAGATTCCGCCGCACGTCCCGCACTTCCTCGGCGACGTTGACCATGTCCTCGAAGCCGATGAAGGCGAAATAGGCGAGGTAGGATCCGCCCAGAATGCCGAGCCAGGCGGTCGCCGTCAGGGGCGGAATCAGGTCCGGCGCCTTTGCCGGAAAATCGGCAAAGACGTCGCGGCCCACCCAAACGATCAGGAGCAATCCGCCGATCTCGACAAGCGTCACTAGGGCGGCGACGCTGACGGATTCGCCGATGCCCCAGAACGCGAGCAGACCGAGGGCGGCCGTGACGACGATTACGGCCAACCACGAAGGCGTCTCGATCATGGTGCCGAAATAGCCGGCAAAGCCGACGACCATCGCGGCGGCGGTGATGACGCCGTTGGCAATCACGAGAAAGCCCACGAATATCGCCAGGTCGCGCCGCTTCAAGCCCTCGTGAACGTATACGGCCTGGCCGGCGCTTTGCGGAAAGCGCGACGACAGTTCGGCAAAGCTGAATGCGGTCAGGGTCGCTAGCAGCACCGCCAGCATAAAGGAAAACGGCGCGTACAGGCCCGCCCGTCCGGCGACGCCGCCGATCAGGACGTAGATGCCGCCGCCGATGGTGGTGCCGAGCCCGTAAAGAGTGATCAGGGGCAGGGTGAGCGAGCGCTTGAGCGGTGTGTCTGGGGATACAGGCATCGCGCCCTAAGAAATGTCGAGGTGAATGTTACTTGCCGGGCAGCATGCGCGTGAGCACGCTGTCCTTGAGATGATAGTGATGATAGAGCGCGGCACCGACGTGGATCGCGATCAGCACCCAGACGATCCATTTGCCGGCGAAATGATGGATTTCATCAAGCGGGGCTTCGAAGGCTTTCCAGGTCAGCCCCATCCAGCCCTGCACCACGGTTTCGAATACGGACGTATTCTTGAAGCTCATGACGTCGAACAGATAAAACCACTTGATGGTTGTGCCGGTGCCGAGATAGCCGGTCAACGGCATGAGGATCATGAAAAAATACAAGCCGTAATGGCTGATCTTGGCGCACAGTTGGCGCCAGTGCGGCCCCGGCGCGGGATCGGGTTGATCGTCCCAAAGCCGGTAAAGCACGCGCAGCAGCACGAAGACCGCGATCGTGATGCCGAACGAAAAATGCAGTTGGGCGGCGATGATGTTTTCGGGCGTTTTCTTGACCGTGAACCAATGCCGATAATAGACCGCGCAATATGCGCCCAGAAACAGCAAAGCGACGGTCCAGTGCAAGGCTCGGGCGATGACGCCGTAGCGTTCCTTGGTGTTCAGTGCGGCCATGTCGGAAAATCCCTACCGATAGAATGACTTTTTATCCTGTCCGATCATATCCTTGAACGGTTGCGAAGAAAACACTGGTCAACGGGGTCGGTTCTCGGGCATTTTGAGCATGCCGAAAACGAAAAGGAGAAGGCGATGACAGACACGCAGACGAAGCCGAAGATTACGCATATCGCCCTCAAGGTCGCGGACGCCGATCGGGCCGCGACGGTCTTCAAGGACGTTTTCGGCTTCACCGAAACGGATTGCCGGCGCAACGGTGATCATGTGTCGCTGCATCTGACCGACGGCAACTTTGATCTTGCCTTCGTCACCTTCGATTCGGAAGAAGACGGCAAGATGGGCTCGGCCGCCGGCAGCGGGCCGTGCATTCACCATTTCGGGATCGATGTCGACGACACTAAGGACTATACCGAACGGCTTAAAAAAGCGGGCGCCGACATTCTCACCGATCCGACCCGGCCCGATGCGACGACCATTAAATTTACGGTGCCCGGCGGCGGCGGCATTGCCGAAATCGCGCCGGCGGATTGGCACAAGCGCGAGCAAGGCGACGGCTGATCTCGGGCGCATCGTTTTACCTTTTACAGGCGCCCGTTCAGCCCATAAAATTAAGCCGGCTTCATAACAATCGACGGGGATGCGTATCATGGAAGCTGCTTTAGCCCAACCCAACATTCTGACCGAGCCGTACGACGATCCGGCCGTGTGGCACGGCAGCGATTTCGCCGGTGACGACTCCTGGATTCGGCCGTTTTCGCCGGAAGAGATCGCCGAGATCAGGGAAGAAACGGCCAGAGTCAAAAAAGTCGGGATCGACGCTTATGCTCTCGACAAGGCCGATTTCCGGTTTCCGGTCTTCGCCAAGGCGATCCGCGAAATCTGCGATACCCTGGAAAACGGACGCGGCTTCGTTTTGTTGCGCGGATTGCCGATCGACGACATGACGGAGGACGAAGTTCGGCTTTTTTACTGGGGGCTCGCCGTTCACATGGGCGTGCCGATTTGCCAGAACGCGGTCGGCGAATACATGGCCGAAGTCACTGACCGGGGGTACGATCGTGATCAGAACAACGTGCGTGGCTACAGCACGAGCCAGCGCCAATTTCCCCATTGCGACAATGCCGATATGGTCGGGCTGTTATGTTTCCACCCGGCCAAAACCGGCGGCGAAAGCTCAATCGCAAGTTCGCTCGCGATCCACAACGAAATCCTGCGGACGAATCCCGGCTATCTGGAGCCGCTGTATCGGGGATTTCATTTCGACCTGCGTGGCGAGGGCGTCAGCGGAGACCGCAACGAGACGACGTTCCACCGGGTGCCGGTCTACAGCTATCACATGGGCCGCTTGAGTTGCCGGTATAACGGCAAGACCATCATCGACGGCATGCGCAAGGCGGGTAAGCCGCTCGACGCCTTCGAGGAAAAAGCGGTTTTGCAGGTGCGCGAGTTGGCGATGAGCGAGAAATTTCGCCTGGATATGAAATTCGAACGCGGCGACATTCAGCTTCTGTCCAATCATGCCGTGCTGCATTCGCGCAACGCCTACGAGGATTGGCCGGAGCCCGAACGCCGCCGCCGGCTGTTGCGCCTGTGGGTGCAGCTTTATAACGGCCGCCCGCTCGACGATAATTTCGCCGATCGCAACAA
>JBBDTH010000044.1:0-8965 GCA_040904505.1 Rhodospirillales bacterium
ATGCGCTCGCGGACGAACCGCCGGTGCTTTTTCGGGCGATCTTGAATGAGCAATTGAACTTGCCTATTTCGCCGGTTATTTTCGCTTCATCGCTTCCTTTCGTGAAGGCGGCGACAATTTTATATTGACTATTCTCCGCCCGTCCGCTCTCCGACTCTCCGTAGATCGTGACTTCGGCATTGTTGCCCTCGTATTCCATCTTTCCGGAAGCCGGAAAGGCTTTACGTCCTTTCTTACCCAATGTTTTGAAGCTGGCGGTCGCCCCCTTTACGGTCAAAACGACTTTCTTTTTGATATATAAATCTATGATAGAGATGTGCTCGCAGCTCGTTTTTCCTTTCCAAACGCCGTCGAATTCGCCCATGGCAGCGTTCGCCGCGCCGATACCTGCGATCAGTCCGCCCCCCGTAACCGCCGCTGCAAAGGTACGGATAATGACATGTGACATGATGTTCCCCCCTTTGGTTTCCCGGTTCCGATGGTAGCCGAACTGGTTCTGTATTGGAATCTTAAACAACGTAACGGAGTTACCGATCGGCGACATTACGGTGCCGGCGTTGGTCACGCACAACAAGGATGACGCGTGCGATGTTACGACGCCCGATGGGCCGAGGATATCGTCAAGGGTCTCACGAAAGCGGCCAACATGGAGGGGATGGTCTTCAAGGGCGGCGAGGCGCGCAGGCGTGAATGCGGCCCGATGTCCTATCAGGGCTATTTCGGGATCGAAAAACCGGAGGACCAATATTTCCGGATTAGTACTTTCTAAACAGGCCGATCAGTTTGCCCTGGACCTTGACTTGATCGGGGCCGAAAATACGCGTTTCGTAGCGTTTGTTGGCCGGTTCCAAGGCGACCGAGTGGCCCTTGCGGCGCAGGCGTTTTAAGGTGACCTCGTTTTCCTCGACCAGCGCGACGACGATGGCGCCGTTTTCGGCGGTGTCGCATCGTTGGATCAGAACCGTATCGCCGTCCTGAATGCCGGCGTCGATCATGGAATCGCCGTCGACTTCGAGTGCGTAATGCTCGCCTTTGCCGATCATGCTCGCGGGAATATCGATAGTGTGGGTGTGATCGCGCAGGGCCTCGATCGGCGTGCCGGCGGCGATGCGGCCATAGAGCGGCAATTCGACCGAATCATTGGCCGCTTCCGACGCCGCGCCGCGCAGCTTGAACGTGCCCTCGATGACATTGGGCGAAAAGCTTTTGTCGGCCTTTTGTTTTTTGGCTTTTTCCGGTGCGGCCGCCTTTTTGGCTTTGGCTTTGATCTGTTCCAATTGATCGAGGTTGTCGGGCAGCCGGATGACCTCGAGCGCACGGGCCCGGTGCGCCAGCCGTTTGATGAAACCGCGTTCCTCGAGGCCGGAGATCAACCGATGGATTCCTGATTTCGAGCGCAGGCCCAAGGCCTGTTTCATTTCATCGAAGGAAGGGGAAACGCCAGTTTGTTTGATGCGACGGTCGATATAGACAAGCAGTTCGTGTTGTTTGCGGGTGAGCATGGGGTCGTTCTCCGGGCCGCACCGGACGCGGCCTCATGGTCCCTGATGAGCCTGTTTTGCCTTTCCCTGGGGTGCGGATTACCGGCTGCCACAAGATATAGAACAAAACAAAAACGTTCTACACTTGTTCTACTTTGGTTCTCCTAGGTCGTCAAGACCTTTATCGCGGAAAATAGCCGTTTTAACGAAAAAAGGAGAACATTCGATGGCAAACCGTATCACGGCAGAAAAACGATCTCGACCGGCTCGCCTTTCTTGGTCGCGGGCGCGTGCGGCGCGCGCACGATGAGACAGTCCGCCGCGGCCAATGTGGCCATCATGGAACTGTCCTGTTTGCCGAACGGTGTTACGACCCGCCGGCCGGTTTCGTCGAAGCCGAGGCGCGCGCGCAGATAATCCTGGCGCCGGTCGTTTTCGCCGAGATCGCACCCCAACAGCGCCGTCTCGGGCGGCGCGGTATCGCGCGCGATGCCGAGCATGACCTCGATCGCGGGCTTGAGGAAAATCAACGCGGTCACGCCCACGGAAACCGGATTGCCGGGCAGGCCCAAAACCGGCAGCGTGCCCATGTGTCCGAAGATCAAGGGTTTGCCCGGCCGCATGGCGATCCGGTAGAAGCCGAGGTCGAATCCCTCCGTGCCGAGCACCTGCTGCACCAGATCGTAGTCGCCGACGGACGCGCCGCCCATGGTGACCAGCAGATCGGTCGTTTGGGCTTCGGCGATTTTTTCCCGCAGCGACTCGACCGTATCGCGGGCGATGCCGAGGTTGACGGGCTCGCCGCCGCAATCGCGCACGAACGCGGCGAGGGCGAAGGTGTTCGAGTTGATGATCTGGTTCGGGCCGACCGGTTCGCCGGGCTCGACCAATTCGTTGCCGTTGCTCAGGAGCGCGACGCGCGGTTTGCGCCGGACCGTCAGCTCGGGCACGTTCATGCCCGCCGCCAACCCGATATGGCGCGCGCGCAGAACGGTGCCCGCCTTCAAAAGCACTTGGCCTTTCTTGAAGTCCAGCCCGGCGGGGCGGACGTAGCGCCCGGCGTGCGAGCTTTCCAGCATCGTCACGCTATCGCCGTTGCCGGTTTCCGGCCGCTCGGTATCCTCTTGAATGACGACGGTATCGGCGCCCTTCGGCAGGGGCGCGCCGGTGAATATCCGCGCCGTCTCGCCGGGGCCGACGGTTCCCGCGAACCCGCTGCCGGCGCTGGATTCGCCGATGAGTTTAAGCGTGACGGGCACCGTCGCGACGTCTTCGGAGCGGACCGCGTAGCCGTCCATGGACGAAACGTCGGCGGGCGGATGATCGAGGCGCGCGACGACATCCTCGGCGAGCACCCGCCCGGCGGCCTCGTTCAAGCCGACCCGTTCCGCCGCCAGTTCGGTGACGCCTTCGAGCACGCGCGCCAAGGCGTCCGCCACGGCCATCAATGTCTGTTTTTCTTCGCCCATGGTCGTCTTAAAATCACTCGGCCGAAAACGTGCCGGATTTGCCGCCGGCTTTATGAACGAGCCGGATATCGGCGATCCGCATGCCCCGGTCGATCGCCTTGCACATGTCATAGACCGTGAGGGCCGCGACGGCAACGGCGGTCAAGGCTTCCATCTCGACGCCGGTCCGGCCCTTGAGTTTGCAGGTCGCGGTGATGTCGATGGCGTTGCGGGCGGGATCGCACGCGAGGTCGACGTCGACCGAGCTCAGGCTCAGCGGATGACAAAGGGGGATGAGATCGGGGGTCTTTTTCGCCCCGATGATTCCGGCGAGCTGCGCGACGCTCAGCACGTCGCCTTTCTTGATGCCGCCGTCACGGACGCGCGCGAGCGTCTCGGGCGCCATGATCACAGAACCTTTTGCGATGGCGGTGCGCTCGGTTTCGTCTTTTGCCGAAACGTCGACCATGCGGGCGTTGCCGTTCTCGTCGAAGTGGGTCAGCTTGGCCATCGGTTTCGTCCTCACCCCGCCGCGCGCCGGGACATGCTCGGGGGCGCGGGATCGGCGAGCAGGGCCCGGGTCGCCGCCGTTATGTCGTTCTCGCGCATGAGGGATTCGCCGATCAAAAAGCAGCGGACGCCGATTTTCGCCATGCGCGCCAGATCGGCCGGCGTGGACAGGCCGCTTTCGCACACCACCAGGCGGTCAGGGGGCACCATCGGCGCGAGGCGTTCCGTGGTCGCGAGATCGACCGCGAGGGTTTTGAGGTCGCGGTTGTTGATGCCGATCAGGCGGCCGCGGCACGCGAGCGCGCGTTCGAGTTCGGCTTCGTTATGAACTTCCAGAAGAACATCCATGCCGTATTCCTCGGCGGCGCTTTCGAGCTCGCCTATCAGAACGTCGTCGAGCGCAGCCAGGATAAGAAGAACGCAATCGGCGCCGAGCGAACGGGATTCGACGATTTGATACGGATCGATCATGAAATCCTTGCGCAGGACCGGCAGCCCGGTCGCCGCGCGGGCCGCCGTCAGGTCTTCGTCGGCGCCTTGAAAATACGGCATGTCGGTCAAAACGGAGAGGCACGTCGCACCACCGTGCTCGTAGGCCCGCGCGAGCGCGACGGGATCGAAATCCTCGCGGATCACCCCCTTGGACGGGGAGGCCTTTTTGATTTCGGCGATCAGGCCGTACCGGCCGTGCCCGCCGGCGCGTTCGAGGCTTTCGATGAAGCCGCGCGGCGGCGGAGCCGCTTTCGCGCCGGCGGCAACCGGTCCGAAATGCCGGCGGCTTCGACACTCGGCGACGTGGATGCGTTTGTCGGCGCAGATTTTTTCCAGCACATCGCTCATCCGCCGACTTCTTTCAGCAATTCCTCGGGCAAGGCAGCGTTGGTGATCGTGACGAGCTTGTCGAGCGTCGCGCTGGCGTTGCCGTCGTCGACGGCGCGTGCCGCCTGGGCCACGCCCTCTTTCAGGGTTTCGGCCCGGCCGGCCACGATCAGCGCGCCGGCGGCATTGTAAAGCACGGCATCGCGATAGGGACCGGCCTTTCCGGCCAGTAAGTCCTTGATGGCCGCCGCGTTGACGGCCGGGCTGCCGCCCGTGAGCGCGGCCGGATCGACCCGCTCAAGGCCGGCATCATCGGGCGTGACCTGGAAGGTCGTGACCGTGCCGTTTTCGAGCGCCGCGACATGGGAAATGCCGGTCGTGGTCAACTCGTCGAGACCATCGTCGCCGTGCACGACCCAGGCCTTTTCCGTTCCCAGATTGCCGAGCACCCGGGCGAGGGGTTCGATCCATTTGCGCGCGAAGACGCCGGTGAATTGGCGTTTGACCCCCGCTGGATTGGTCAGGGGGCCGAGCAGGTTGAAGATCGTGCGAACGCCCAATTCGACGCGCGCGGCGGCGACGTGCTTCATGGCGGTATGGTGCCGGGGCGCCATCATGAAGCCGATCCCGGCTTCGCGGATGGCGCGGGCAACCGTTTCGAAGGGGGCGTCGAGATTGACGCCGAGCTCGCGCAACACGTCCGCCGAGCCGGACTTGGAAGTCAGTGCTCTATTGCCGTGCTTGGCGATGGGAACTCCACATGCCGCGACGACAAGCGCCGCGCCCGTCGAGATGTTGAAGGTGCCGGCGGCATCCCCGCCGGTGCCGACGATATCGATGGCACCGTCCGGGGCCTTGACCGGCATGGCCTTGGCGCGCATGGCCCGGGCGGCCCCGGTGATCTCGTCGACGGTTTCGCCGCGCATCCGGAGCGCCATGAGAAAACCGCCGGTTTGCGCCGGGCTCGCCTTGCCGGACATCAGGAAATCGAAGGCCGCCTCGGCTTGGGCCTGGTTCAACGTGCCGCCGATCGCGACCCGGGCGAGGACGTTCTTGAAATCGGCGAAGGGGGCCGTCATGCAGCCTGCTTCCTGCCGCCGGCGAGCGCGATGAAATTTTCCAGGATCCGGTGGCCGTTTTGCGAGGCGATGCTTTCGGGGTGGAACTGCACGCCGAAGACCGGCAGCTCGCGGTGCTGCAGGCCCTGAATGACGCCGTCGTCGCTGGTCGCGGTGATCTCGAGGCAGTCCGGGAAACCGTCCCGGGCGACCATCAGGGAATGATAGCGGGTTGCGGTGAAGGGGCTCGGCACGCCGCTAAAGACGCCGGTACCGTTATGGCTGATGTCGCTGACCTTGCCGTGCATCGGCTTAGGCGCGCGCATCACCGTGCCGCCGAAATATTGTCCGATGGCCTGATGACCCAGGCAGACGCCGAGGATGGGAACCGTCTTATGGGCCTTGCCGATCAGATCGAGGCAGATACCGGCGCGGTTGGGATCGCACGGCCCGGGCGAGATCACGATGCCGTCCGGCTGCAAGGCCATCGCGTCGTCGGCGCTCAAGGAGTCGTTGCGGCGCACGTCGACCGTGGCACCCAGCTCGCCGAGGTAATGGCGCAGGTTATAGGTGAAGCTATCGTAGTTATCGATAAGTAAAAACATTTCAATCAGTTATAATGTTATCTTCATGTTCTGAAGAAGGTTCTGTTGCGTTCCGCGAAGCCTTCATAACCCCTGGTTCAGCCGAGTACGAGATATTTTTGGTCGCCGCCTTGACCTTCCCGTGACGGGAAGCCTTATATAAACATTCCAGTTCGATAGAAGGTTATCATGACGGAACCGCATTCATGTTCTCACGGAAATCATAATACCGGGACCGCCCCGGCCGCAATCGATCCCGTTTGTGTCGATCCGGTATGCGGTATGAGCGTCGATCCCGAAACGGCGCAACACCGTTTCACCCATGACGGGACGGCGTATTATTTCTGTTCGGCGCACTGCCTGCGGAAGTTCGAGGCCGCGCCGGAGGATTTCCTGAAAGAGAAGACGCATCCGGCGGAACCGGCGCCACAGGTACAAGCGGGAACGCACTATACCTGCCCGATGCATCCCGAAATCGTCCGCGACGGCCCGGGCGATTGCCCGATCTGCGGCATGGCGCTCGAACCCATGGATGTTTCCGTCGAAACCGGGCCCAACCCGGAACGGGTCGATATGACCCGCCGGTTTTGGATCGGAACCGTCTTGACCGTGCCGTTGGTCCTTGTCGCCATGGGGGAAATGATACCCGGGCTTCATCTGAGCCGATGGATTTCCGCAAACGTATCGGTCTGGGTGCAGTTCGCGCTTGCGAGCCCGGTGGTGTTGTGGGCGGGGTGGCCGTTTTTCGGGCGCGGCTGGGCGTCGATCCGCTCGCGTCATCTGAATATGTTCACCCTGATCGCGCTCGGGGTCGGGGTCGCCTACGTGTACAGCGCCGTCGCGACCGTGGCGCCGGGGATATTTCCGCCGGCGTTTCGCAACGCGCACGGCGTCGTTGCGGTCTATTTCGAAGCCGCCGCGGTGATCGTCGTGCTGGTGCTGCTCGGGCAGGTTCTCGAGCTGCGGGCGCGCGAAGGCACCGGCCAGGCGCTGCGGGCGCTGCTCGACCTGACGCCGCCGAGCGCTACCGTGATCGACGCGCGGGGCAACGACAAAATCGTGCCGCTCGACCATGTCAACGAAGGCGACCGGTTGCGGGTGCGGGGCGGCGAAAAAATTCCGGTTGATGGGGTCGTGATCGAGGGCCGGAGCGCGGTCGATGAATCCATGCTCACGGGCGAACCGGTGCCGGTCGAAAAGACGGCCGACAGTCGGGTGATCGGCGGCACCATCAACGGCACCGGCAGCTTCGTCATGCGCGCCGACAAGGTCGGCCGCGACACCATGCTGGCGCAGATCGTTCGTATGGTCGCCGAAGCGCAACGTTCGCGCGCGCCGATTCAGGGCCTGGCCGATACGGTGGCCGGGTATTTCGTGCCCGCCGTTGTGGCCGTCGCGGTTCTGGCGTTTATCGTCTGGTCGTTGATAGGCCCGGCGCCGGCCATGGGCTACGGCTTGATCGCCGCCGTGTCGGTTTTGATCATCGCGTGCCCGTGCGCGCTCGGCCTGGCGACGCCGATGTCGATCATGGTTGGGGTCGGCCGCGGTGCCCAGGACGGTATTTTGATCAAGAACGCCGAAGCGCTCGAGCGTCTGGAAAAGGTCGATACGCTCGTCATCGACAAGACCGGCACCCTGACCGAAGGCAAGCCCAAGGTGACCGAGATCGTCGCCGCGAAAGGATATGACGAGAAAGACCTGCTGCGCCTGGCCGCCGGGTTGGAGCGCCAAAGCGAGCATCCCCTGGCCGAAGCCATCGTCGCGGCGGCGAAGGACCGGAATATCGAGCCCGGCCGGGCGGACGATTTCGAGGCGACCACCGGCAAGGGGGTCTTCGGCACGGTCGACGGTAAGAGCGTTCTGCTCGGCAACGCCGCGCTGCTGGACGATCACGGCGTCGACGGCTCGGCGTTGGCGGATGCGGCGGATGAGCGCCGCCGCGACGGCGCCACGGTGATGTATATCGCCCTCGACGGCACAGCCGCGGGGCTGCTCGTCATCGCCGATCCGATCAAGGAAACCACGCGCGAGGCCCTGCAGGCGTTGAAGCGCGACGGCATCAAGCTCGTCATGCTGACCGGCGACAATCTAACGACGGCGCGCGCGGTTGCCGGCAAGCTCGGCATCGATGATGTGGAAGCCGACGTGCTGCCGCAACGCAAGGGCGAGATCGTGCAACGCTTACGGCAAGAAGGACATATCGTCGCGATGGCGGGCGACGGCGTGAACGACGCGCCGGCGCTGGCCGAGGCGGACGTCGGCATCGCCATGGGCACCGGCACCGACGTCGCCATCGAAAGCGCCGGAATCACCCTGGTGAAAGGGGATTTGACCGGGATCGTTCGGGCCCGCCGCCTGAGCCGCCTGACCATGAGCAACATCCGGCAAAACCTGTTCTTCGCGTTCGCGTATAATTCGCTCGGCGTGCCGGTGGCGGCGGGCGTGCTGTATCCGTTCATGGGGATTCTGCTCAATCCGATGATCGCTGCGGCGGCGATGAGCTTGAGTTCGGTCTCGGTAATCGCGAACGCGCTCCGGTTGCGGCGTATTTCGCTGCGCGAAGACTGAGACGAAAAGCAGGAGGAGATCATGAATATCGGGCAGGCGGCGGAACGATCGGGCGTTCCGGCTAAAACGATTCGGTACTACGAGAGCATCGGGCTTATTCCCCCGGCCGGGCGGCTCGAAAACGGCTATCGGGATTACGACGGCGAGAGCGTGCGGACCCTGCACTTCATTCACCGGTCCCGCAAGCTCGGGTTCTCGCTGAGCGATATCGGCAATTTATTGACCCTGTGGCAGGACAAAAACCGCGCCAGCGCCGAGGTGAAACGGTTGGCACTGAGTCATATTGAACAGTTGGATGCGCGGATCAATGAGCTCGAGGCCATCCGCCGGACCTTGATCGACCTGACCCGAAAATGCCACGGGGACGCCCGCCCGGATTGTCCGATCCTCGATGAATTGGGCGCGAAAGACCCCCAGAGTTAGGTTTTTCCGAAAGCGTTAACGCAAATTCAATCCCGGGCGGTCTCTGATAGAATACCGGGGATCGGTGGAGCCTA
>JBBDTH010000045.1:0-47150 GCA_040904505.1 Rhodospirillales bacterium
TGGTGGAGGGGGTTGGATTCGAACCAACGTAGGCGTACGCCAACGGGTTTACAGCCCGTCCCCTTTAGCCACTCGGGCACCCCTCCGGCGCGTCCTATCGGAATCGACAAAACTGGCTAAAACTCGGGGAAATATGAGGATTTACCACCCGATGTCAACTTCTAAAAGAGACGAACAAGAGCGTTTCTCCTCCAACCCCAAAAAGTCGGACGAGAACGCTTGAAAGAACCGAATTCTCTGCTAATGGTAAGCGCGATCATGAACCAACGCAACCCTTCCACAGGCGCCAACCGCCCCAAAGGCCCGCCCCGGGGTCCGCGCCGAAACCGGCCGCGCCCCGGCGGCAATTCGCCCGCGGGCCGGAAACCCCACCAGAGCGGCGGAAAACCGCCGGAAAACCGGGGGAAACTCTGGATTTACGGCATTCACGCCGGCTTGGCCGCCATCGCCAACCCGCGCCGCCGGGTGCATCGGATCGTGATTGCGTCGCAGTCGGCGGAAACCCTGGAAACCAAGGTCGACCAGGCCCGTGCCGCCGCCGGCGGGCGGCCCAAGCCCGAGATTCGCGACCGCGAGGAGCTCGACCGCCTGCTGCCCGGCAGGGCGGTCCACCAGGGCCTCATCGTCGAAACCGACCCGCTGCCCGAGACATCCCTGCCGCGCGCCCTCAACGATGCGCCGGAAACCGCCCCGATTCTCATTCTCGATCAGGCCACCGATCCGCAGAATATCGGCGCCACCCTGCGCTCGGCCGCCGCTTTCGGGGCCTGTTTCGTCATCATGCAGGATCGCCACGCGCCCCCCGAAACCCCGGCGATGGCCAAGGCGGCCTCGGGCGCGCTCGAAATCGTGCCGGTGGTGCGGGTCCCGAATATCGCGCGCGCGCTGATTATCCTCAAGGAAGCCGGATATTGGATCGTCGGTTTCGACGCCCATGCGCCGCAAACGGTCGCCGAAGCGAATCTGTCGGGCAAGCTCGCGCTCATTCTCGGCGCCGAGGGCTCCGGCCTGCGCCGTCTCACGCAGGAAAGCTGCGATCACCTGGTTAAAATCCCGATCACGGATAAGGTCGAGAGCCTCAACGTCGCCGCCACGGCCGCGATCGCGCTGTACGAACTGGCGAAAACGAAAGTGTAAAAAAAGAAGGAAGCCAAGCCTCCTTCTTTTTTCTTTTTCTTTAATCCGGCTATCAGCTACCCGGCTTCATAAGCCCCATCACTTGCTGCGGCGCCAGCGGTTGCGTGAACAACTGCACGTCGCGAATCGACGCCACCGCCGTAGCGATCCACGGGCTTGCCGCGAACAACGGCCCGGAGTTTATTTTGATTTGCTTGCCGATCGGGCAACGGTTGTCCAATCTTCCGTTCAGGTATATTTCCGCCACGCCGGGGCGGAACTGAACGAACACGTGAGTCCAACGTTGCGGCGGCACGGCCGCTTTCGAATCGCAGCCGTCGTTCCAGGACTTTTCCGTTCCGAGGCGCACGTGCAGACGAGTCGATTTCGGATGAAAAAAGATCCCCGGGCCGCGTTCCTGGTCGTTCCGGCCTTTATGCAGGATCGACGACCACCCCGGCAGGGGCGCCTGCGGATTGATCCAGAATCCGTACCCGAACGCCATGCCGTGCCGGATATTTTGCGGCGGCGCGATGACTTTCCCTTTTTGAAGATTCATCGCGGCCGGGAACAATTTAACCCCGGCCACCGCCGGCGCCGTGTCCCGTTTCGGCAGTACGGCCGCGACCTGCGCCGCCTTTTGCGCGGCATTGCTTGCTTCGCTCAACTGCCCGATGACACACGGCACATTCTTTGGATCGTTCCCGCGGCGCACCAACGCATTGATATAACCGAAATATATCCGGCCGATCATTGCGCCGGCCTTGGTGGCATCCGTGACCGATTGCTTGATCTTGTCCGCCTGCATGGCCATCCGTTGCATCTCAATTTGATGCGCCTTGTTCAGTTGCGCATCACACGCTGCCGTCTGCGCCAAGGCCGGCGCGGATATCGACAGAATCAATCCCAATGAAAATAAGTATCGGAACATGGTACCCCCCTTGTCCGAATCGTTAAAACGAACACAAGCGTTACTATACTCGAAATTATGGCCTTAATATGGCTAAAGATACGAGTTCGTAATGATCGGCCTTCCGCTTCACCGGATCACCCGAAACAGTTGAAAACCGGCCCGGGCCTCGGCGCAATCGTTCTGATACAAGATGCCGTCCGGCTTTTCTCCGCCGTCGAGACATTTGCCGCTGTGCTTCGCCTGCAGCGCGAACCAGCCGCCCGGTCGCTCGATCCTTTTCCACAGTTGATTGTCGTAACCGAGGCACGACCATTGCTGGACCGGAATGCCGTTCTCTTTATCTTCGCTCGCCACGCCCAGGCACTTGCCGCTGGTGATGCTGCGAATGAGGAAATAGTCGCCGCGCTGGGGCTCTAGTTTGAATCGCTGATTGAGATTCTTCATGTCGCACTTTTGCAGCCGGGCCGATACGCCGTTCTTGAGGCCGGCCGTTTTATCGATACAGGCGGTCGTTTCGTTCTGCATCAGGTGCACGGGCTCGGGCGGCAAGGGCGACGGCTGCCCCGCCCGCGCGGCGCCGGAAATCGCGTAAAAAATTCCGACGGTGCATGCGGCGATGAGCCTTGCGGCCCACCGCGTTTTCGATCCGTTCTGAAAGGTCGGCTTCAGGAAGCCCATGATGATCCCATAACTCCGACCTCGAAGTATCGAAAACAATCATGGCAGGACTATGGCAGGCCGAGCGGCCCGACCCTTCCCTTCCCGGGCTTCACTGTATCGGAATATATGGATCGTGCTATACGCCGGGGGTACATTGAATAACCCTTACGTTTTTAAAAGGATTTTCCGATGATGCCGCGCGCTCGCCTCACCGCCGTCGTTCTCATCGCCGTTTGGTTGTTTTCCCCGCACGCATCGGCCCAGACGGATTGGATGAAAAAAGGCCAGGAAATGCTGGGCGGCTTCGGCCAAAAGGAATCCGGCTCGACAAGGGGCGGTTCCCCGAGCGGTTCGACAGGCGGCCTCTCGGCGGGCGATATCGGCGCCGGTTTGAAAGAGGCCCTCAAGGTCGGCACCGAAAACGTCGTCGGCAAACTCGGCAAGACCGACGGCTTCAACGCCGATCCTGCCATCCGCATCCCCCTGCCCGACAGCATGCAATACGCAAAGACGACGCTCGAGCGGCTCGGCATGGGCGCGATGCTGACCGATCTCGAAACGCGGCTCAACCGCGCCGCCGAAGTCGCGACGCCGAAAGCCAAGGATTTGTTCATCGACGCCATCGCGAAAATGACGATGGACGACGTGAAGAAAATCTACAACGGCCCGGCCGACGCCGCGACGCGGTATTTCCAGGGCAAGATGTCGGCACCCCTGGCGGATGCCATGCGCCCGGTGATCGACCAGAGCCTGTCCGAGGTCGGCGCGGTCCGGTCGTACGACCAAGCCATCAGCCAGTACAAAGCCATCCCCTTCGTCCCCGACGTAAAGGCCGACCTGACCGATCACGTCGTCGGCAAGGGCATCGACGGCATCTTCCATTATCTCGCCAAGGAAGAAGCCGCGATCCGGCAAAATCCGATGAGCCGCACGACCGACCTTCTCAAGAAGGTTTTCGGGAACTGATTCCCGGACGCTTGCCCGATCCCGCCGCCGGGATTATGGTTTGACCCATCGGCGCCGGCTTAGCTCAGTTGGTAGAGCACCTGATTTGTAATCAGGGGGTCGCGGGTTCGACTCCTGCAGCCGGCACCATCTTTCCTCATCGACGAAATCGACGAAAACGCGGCAACCATGCCGCCCTCGCCCGGACGGGCGTGTCAGGGATGTTGCGTGCGCCGCACCCAGGGCGGCACAACCGTACCCCGCCAAACGCCCTTGCGCGCCCGCCGGGCGGCGGTTTCCTCATCGGCGTAATCGAGCGAGGCGCTCCGCAACGATAAAGCCCATCCCTCGCTTACCATCTTGGCGGCAACGTCGTACGGACCGGTGTAGCATGTCGCCAAGACGACGCCCGGACCGGCGCTCCCCCTTTTTTTGCATTCGATCCAATGCGGGCTGACCATATACGTCAGCGCGAACGTCGCCTCTTGGCCGCAATTCCAACTTTTTCCTTCGTGAGTACAGGTTTGGCCGGCCTCCGGGGCGTCGATCCCGAAGATCCGGACCTTCACGCTTCCGATATACAGCGTGTCGCCGTCGATCACGCGAGCCTTGCCCGAGAAGTCAAACCCGAAATCCTTACGGTCTTGCGCCTCCCCGGACGATACGAAAGCCGGCAGGCAAGAAAAAAGAAAAAGCACTGTTTTTACGAATGACGGCATTCCGAATTCTTTTTATTTCATAAAGTATCGTTCTGATGGCCCGCGGTTATGGACCGGCGTTACGCCTCAGCCGGGCGTAATGGTGAATTTCTTTAAATCCTCGTTTTCGAACGAGCAGAAAAAAGTATGGGGCTGAATCATACCATGTTTCTGCATCAATTGAGCTTGGCCGAAAACCGCAACCGTTTTTCCGTCGTATCGAACGCGCGTTTCCAAGTCGGAATCAAACGTTTCGGGAAATGTGGCGGATGCCTTTACGAGATGTTCGCATTTTATCGTGGCTCGCAATTTTCGTTCGACAATATCATTCCTTAGTTTATGTATCCTTTCTTGTTCCGACGTCTCTTTCTCTTTCCATAGTCTCGCCAGCCAGAGCGAAGCACCCGTAGTGTGTTCCTCCCTTTTATGTCCGTTTCGGGCTTCCGTATACGCCATGACGGCGCTAATCGTTCGCGGGCCCAGAATTCCGTCGACCGGACCGGGATTGAAACCCTTTTGTTTCAACACCTCCTGCACCGCCCGAACATTCACGGGATTCACGGGATTCGCGGCTATTGATTTTCCGGAGTTTCCCAAAAAAAGATCGACGAGAATAATCGCATCGAAAATAACGATGATGGCCACAAAGACATAAAGCCCTCGTTGAAAGGCCTTCATAAAGGTCGCCTCCGAGTGGGGGCTATCATAGGTTTGGAATAGAGGAAAATTGTAAAGATTCTTTGAGCGTCTGTCACCGTCTCTCGAGAAATGTAACGCGATCGTCAACGCCCTATCCGTTCGGATAGGGGGCCTTAAACCAAGCCGGGCGGGCCCAAACCCGCCGGAAACACGGTTCCGAGGGCAATGGGGGGTAATACTGTTGTCATCGGCAGGGAGGCGGACTAGTTTTTAAGTCCCGGTTCGGAACGTGAAACCATGCTCGTTGAACGACCCCGCTCGAACGACACCGCCGCCTGGCCTTTCGCCCTGCGCCCGCTCGCGCCGCTCATGGCCGCCGAGGTGCTCGATCTCGATTTGCGCCGCCCCGTCGACGACGGCTTGCGCGACGCCGTCCTCGATGCCTTCAACCGCTATCACGTGCTGGTGTTTCGCGACCAGGCCTTGAGCAAGGCCGATCAGGTCGCCTTCACGCAACGCTTCGGCGAGCTGGAACCGCACGTGAACGCCGACTTCAGGGGCCATGAATTCCCGCATCTGCACGTCGTCAATAACCTGGGCACGGACGGCAAACCGGCGCGCGCACTCACCAACAAGGGCAACTACGCCTGGCACACGGACAAGTCTTACATGGCGGTGCCGTCGCTGGCGACATTACTGTTCGCCATCGAAGTGCCGCCCACGGGCGGCGATACCGAGTTCGCCGACATGCAGGCGGCTTATGCTGCGCTGGACGATGCCATGAAAGCGCGCATCGAGAATTTACGCATGGTCCATAGTTGGGAACGCTCGCGCCAGAAGTCCGGCTCCAAACCGGCGACCGAGCAGGAAAAGCACGCCGCGCCGCCGGTCGTTCATCCTTTGGTGCGCGTGCATCCGGCAACCGGCGCGAAGTCGTTGTATATCGGTACCCACGCTTCGCACGTCGAGGGCCGGCCGATCGAGGACGGCGAACGGCTCTTAAAAGAGCTTCAGGATTTCGCGACCCAGGAACGCTTCATCTACAGCCATCGCTGGCGGCCCGGCGATCTGGTGATGTGGGACAACCGCTGCCTGCTGCACCGCGCGACCGATACCTACGACATGGACAAGTACCGGCGCATCCTGCACCGCACCGTGGTGCGCGGCACCGTGCCGGTTTGAGCTTCTCTCGACCTTAAAGGTTGCTCTGCGCCTTGCCGCCGTCGACCCGGATCACGGACCCGGTGATGTAGCCCGCCTGTTCGCTCGCGAGAAACGCCGCCGTCGCCGCCATGTCCTCGACCTTGCCGTCGCGGCGCATCGGCGTGTTCTTGCGCATGGACTCGGCAACCTGTTCGGGCGTCGTGCCGAGGCGCTTGGCGCGGGTCTCGTCGCCGAGCTTCACACGTTCGGTATAGATCCGCCCCGGCACCAGGCAATTGACCGTGATCCCGTCCGGCCCGACCTCCTGCGACAGCGCCTTAGCCCAGCCCGCCACGGCGAGACGCAAGGAACCCGACATCACGTTGTCTTGCTTGGCAGCGAGCAGGTTGGACGTCGTCATGCACAACACCCGGCCCCATTTGCGTTCGCGCATGCCGGGCAGCACCCGGCTGGTGGCATTGATGACGGCCATCACGATGATCTCGAACCATTCGCGCCAGAGTTTCAAATCGGCTTCGCCCGGCAGCAGGCGCGGCGGCCCACCGCAGTTGTTGAATTGAATGTCGATGCCGCCGAATTTATCCAGCGCGAAATCCATCAAGCGGTCGAGATCGCCGTCCTTGCCGAGATCGCAAGCCTTGGCTTCGACACGCACGCCGTATCGCGCGGCCATCGCCGCCGCGATCGGATCGAGCTTGTCCTGGTGGCGCCCGGTGAGAACGACATCGACGCCTTCCGCCGCCAAGGCCTCGGCCACGCCGCGTCCCATGCCCGCGCTTGAGCCCAAAATCAACGCCCGTTTCCCTTTGATCCCTAAATCCATCGTTTCCTCCCTGGTTTTGCCGTGCCGAAATCTTGGGATGACAATCCTAAGCTGTGCCGATAGAAGGTTAAACTACCGTATGGCTATACAGCAGGGCCGAAATCTCCTACACTCCCGCTCAAATAATAATAGAAATTCCCTCGATATCATCGTTTTGGGGGAGGTGCTGTTCAAGGAACGTATAAACATCGGAGGGAACGACCACGTTCCCTGGGGATTGTTTCATGCCGTTCCATTTCAGAATACGCCTGCCTTCGTTTGCGTTCGTATTTTCCATGGTCGCCTTCGCGCTGACGGGCTCGGCCTTCGCCGATCAGGGCCAGGTGCGGATTCACGGCGACGGGATCGACTCGCAATCCCTCCAGCGGCACAAGGCCCAGACGGTCAAATCCGCCGCCTGGGGCATACCGATCGGCGTGATCGAAACCGTGCAGGATCCGGCCGCCGCCCGTCACGCCGACGGCACGCTCGAAACGCTGAGGCCGGGCTCGACCGTCTATCGCGGCGATCAACTCATTACCGGCAGGACCGGCTCCTCCGTTGTCGTTTTCGAGGATCAATCGACCGTCTCCCTGGGACCGGATTCCCGCTTGCTGCTGGATGAACTGGTTTACGAACCGGCTGTCCAACGGGGGACCGAAACCATTTCCGTCCTCAAGGGCGTGTTCGTCTTCGCCGGCGGTCAGATCGCCAAAATGCAGCCGGACGCCATGACCGTCAAAACGCCGGTCGCCACGATCGGCATCCGCGGCACGACCTTCGGCGTGCACTACCGACCGAACAGGCCCCTGACGGTTATGCTGCTGGAGGATTCAAACGGCACGGTCGGCGAGTTGAGCGTTCGCAACCAAGCTGGGGCCGTAACGTTGAACCGGCGCCATCAAGCGACCCGCGTCGCCGACCTCGGCACGACGCCGAGTGCGCCCGCGATCCTGAGCGAACAGGAATACGGAACCATGTTCGGCGAAGCGGCTAGCAAATTGCCGGGCCGGGCAACGCCACGCCGACGGCGCAATGCGCCCGAGATCGACCACGGCAATCCGATACGCCAACTTCAACAGGATATGCTGCGGCAACGTTAAACCGGACGGCTTTTTCGGAAATAACGCCCCAAGAGGGTTTTGGACTTTATTTTCCTACCCTCTCGACAAATTTCGAAGAACGGCACAAGATACCCGCATATTAGGAAAATGAAATCAACATGGGAGCTGCTCATGCAGATTACGCATCTCGCCTACAGTTTGGCGTCGCCCGAAGAGGCCGAAGCCGCCAAGGATCACTTGGAGCAGGTTTACGGCTTGAAGTATATCAGCACCCGACCCCGCCGCGGCTTGCTGACCATCGACATGACCGACGGCAATATGGCCTTGGCCTTGACATACTATCAGCACGATGCGCCGCCCAAGGAAGCGACGGCGGCCGGACCGGCGCCGAATATTCATCACATCGGTTTCGATGTCGACGACTTCGACCGTTACGCCAATGACGTTACCGAAAACGATTACGAGCTGTTCAGCGCACCCGGTCAGGTTCCGGTCAAATTCAGAACCCCGGGCGGCACCGTCGCCGAATTTGCACCGGCGCCGTTCTTCGTCCGGCGAGCGACGGAAAAAACCCCGTTGCCCATTAAACATATCGCGTTGCGGCTACCCTCTCGCGATATCGCCGCCGAAGCGAGCCGATACTATCAAGACATCTGGGGATTCAAATCGGTCGATTGCCGCGAAAGAGAAGGCCGCTACACCCACGATCTTTCCGACGGCAAGCTGACCTTCGCGGTGACCTATCATCCGGATGACTGCGACGGCCCGCCGCGCATCCATCACATCGGTTTCGAGGTCGATGATTTCGAGGAACGTGCGCAAGCCATACAGGACGCCGGATACGAAATCCTGACCAAACCCGGGAAAGTGCCGTTCCGCTACATTGCGCCGGGCGGCACGGCGGTAGAATTCGTGCCGCCCCCCTATTTCAGCGAACGCATCTAGGCATCTAGATCGGATCATGGTTTATCGGAAACGCACGACAAAAAGCCCCGCCGAAACCGGCGGGGCTTTTTTCATCGACGCTCATGGTCTTTAAAGGCCCGAGAGCCATTAGCGCATGTTTTGGATTATATTCTTGCGGGTTTCGTGCATCGTTTTCGTGATCTGCGAGAGCATATTATAGAGTTGGTTCGTTTTCTGATCGTACTCTTGAAAGGCCGTGCTGGACATCTGGCGTTTTTTCCGAAGCTCTTCCCGCAACACCGTACTGTCCTTGACCGCCTGATCCATTGTCGCCAGGGCCTTAGGGTCGGGCTTTTTGCTCGTATTCAACGCTTGAGTTTGCGCCTCCATCGCCTGGCCGATACTCGTGCATTTGGCATTGAGGACGCTTGCTTGCGCCATCCGCTTTTTGTACTCCGCCATCATTTTAGCATCCTGGATCGCCTTCGCCTGCATGGCCAACTTGCTGGACTCCATTTTCACGGCGGCACACTGAGCCTGAAACGTCGCATGCTGTTTCTTCAACAACATCGTCCGTTGAGCCGCCAGATGCTTGGCGCGCTGTTGTTCCATTTTCACGCGTTCTTGTTCCGCGTTCTTTTTAACCTGCTCTTGGGGCGTGACTTTTCCGGGCGGCGACGGCTTCACGCCGGCTTGCGCGGGATTGAGCAATCCCATCAACATCGCGCCGACATCGTTTTTTGCGAGAGCGACAGCCGCCTTCGTATCGCCGCGCGCCGTTTTGCACGCTTCCGAGGCGACTCGCTTGCGGTCCACCTTCATGGCCTTGATCTTCGCATCCACGGCACGGGCGTATTTAGCGCCGAGATAATTCACGGGGTTGCCTAAAATGCGTTCGGTTTGAGCAACGCACTGATTGAGGCTTTGCGCCGACGCGGCCGTGCTCAGATCGATTCCATTCGGCCCGGCGTTCAAGCTCAAAACCGCCGCGAAAGCGAAACCGGCCATCGTTATTTTTCTTGCCATGTGAACCCCCACATTATGGATTTGATTATTTTCGAACGTAGCTTAAACCCCGCTACCGGAATAGCTCTTCTTTAAAAATTAAATATGGCGAAATTAGGGCCTAACATTACGCCGAAGGCACATCGATCAACCCGCCGATAAACCCGGCGGCGAGCACGGCGCACTCGACCGCCTGGGTCGCCGCCGCGTGATGGCCGTCGCCCGGCACCACGGCGAGCGTCGAGCCCGGAATTTTCTCCTGCCAGGCGCGGGTGGCGTCGATCGGCCGGCGCGGGCTGTCGGACGAGATCACCAGCGTCGGGCACGCGATCTTTTCCAGATCATCGCCGACGTCGATCCGTTCGAGAAACGGCAAGAAGCCGCGCAGGGTCGAGACTGGTGTGCGCGCCATCATGTCCGCCCACCATTCTTTCGCCGCTGTGCTCATGCCGGCCAGGCGCGCATCCATGGGGGCCGCCGCCCAGCCGCGCACGCCCTCGGCCTCCAGCAGCGCCGACCAGCCCGGCTCGCTCGGCCCCTTGATCGGCATGCCGACCAGGACCAGGGATTTAACGAGCGCCGGATGGCGCGTCGCCGTACGCACGACCACGGGCCCCGCGATCTTCGCGCCGATCAAATGCGCGCCTTTTGGCGCTTCCTTCCCGATCAGCGCCGCGACGTCGTCGGCGAGCCCATCGAGACTCCACGGATAATCCTCGGGCATCGCGGAGGACGCCCCCATGCCGCGCTGATCCATGCGCAATATCCGCGCCGCGCGGGCGAGATACGGCACCCACGGTGCCCACACCTCGTTGCATTCGGCGAGCCCCGGCACGCATAGAACCGTTTCCGGCGTTTCCCACGGCCAGGAAAAATCGTCGATGACGTAATGGATGGTCGTGTCCGGCTGTATCGAAAGTTCCGGCATGGTCCGTGCCTAGCCTTCCGTGTGATAGGACGGATCGGCGACGCTCATGAACGCGGGTCGCGCTTTGATCTTGTCGTAATAACGCATGATATTCGGCATATCGGGCCGTTCGCCCTCGAGCAGAATCCAGCGGTGCACCCGGATGCCGATGGCGATATCGCCCATGGTCCAGCGGTCGGCGGCGATGTAGTCGGTCTTGCCCAATTGGTTCTCGACTTTTCCGAATTCCTCTTTGAGGCGGCGGCGGGCCGCGGCGAGCTTTTCCGCGTCGAGGTTGCCTTCGGGATAGCGCAGCAGTTGAAACGCTACCTCGCGCTGGCGCGCGTTCAGATTGTGTTCCTCGAAACCGAGCCAGCGCGACGCGGAAGCGAACGTGTAGACGTCGTTGCCGTAAAACAGCTCGGGATCGTATTTCATGCCGAGATACTCGACGATGGAATTCGCTTCCCACAGCACGAAACCGTCGTCGTCGATGGTCGGCGCCCGCCGGTTCGGATTCATCGCCGCGTATTCGGGCGTGTTCACGACCCCGTACGCCTGATAGCCGCGCTCGACCCGGCCGTCCGGCCCCGTGGTCGCGCTCGCCAGGATCAGCCGGTACTCGATACCGAGTTCGACCAGCGCCTGGATGACCTTCAGCGTACGGACGGACGAATGCCGCCCCCAAAGCTTGAACGACATGGCGCTCCTATTTCAAGGACCAGTCCGGATGTTCCTTGAGGAACGGAATCAACCCGCCCGAGGATAGAATCGCCTGAACTTCCCTCGGCAGCGGCGGCGTTTGCCGCTCGATGCTTTTGCCCGCAACGCTGACCTTGCCGGTCGCCAGATCGATTTCGATCGCGTCGGCGGTATCGATTCCGTCGGTGTCGCACTCGATCACCGGCAAACCGTTGTTGATGGCGTTGCGGAAAAACTGACGGCCGTAGGATTTCGCGACGATCGCCGAAACGCCGAGCTTCTTCAGAACGTGCACCGCGAACTCGCGCGACGAGTTGATCCCGAAGTTGGCGCCGGCCACGAGCACGTCGCCCATCTTGAAGCGGCCATGAAATTCGCCGTCGAGCCGGGAGAACGCCACCTCGGCGACATCGTCGACGTCCTTGCCCGGCGTATACTTATTCGAGCAATGCACGTCCGTATTGATGTTATCGCCGAACTTATGCGCGGCGCCGTTGATTTTGACGTTGCTGCTCATGCTGCCCTCCATTGGCCGCCCTCCATCTCACGCGGATCGGTCACGTGGCCGGTCAGGGCCGACGCCGCCACCGTCGCCGAGGAGGAAACGAAGATCGCAGACTCGTCGTTGCCGAGACGGCCTTGAAAATTCCGGTTGGCGCTGGTGATCACGACGTCGCGGTCGCCGGCAATCAGCTTGTTGGTGATGCCGACGCAGGTGCCGCAGCCCGCCGAGTCGAACGAACCGCCCGCCTCGACGATATCGCGGATCAAGCCTTCCTTCTCGGCGGCCAGATAAATCGCGCGCGAGGCCGGCGTCACGACGAAGCGCACGCCCTTGGCGATTTTCCTGCCGCGCACGATGCTGGCGGCCTGGCGAATGTCGTCCAGGCGCCCGTTGGTGCAGGTCCCGATCAAGGCGACGCTGATTTTCTGCGCCACGGCATCGGGCACGGGAATAACGTCGTCGATCAAATGCCTGCGTGCGACTTGCGGCGTCAGCGCCGAGGCGTCGATTTCGATCGATTCGGCATACTCGGCGTCGGCATCCGCCGTCACCGGCTTCGGTTCGGCGGCGCCATGTGCCTTCAACCAGGCGATGGTCTTGTCGTCGGCGTCCAGGATGGCGGCCTTGGCGCCCAGTTCGGCAGCATGGTTGGAGAGCGTCATGCGGTCGTCGATATCCATCGCCGCGACCGCCGAGCCCTTGTATTCTATGGCCTTGTAATTCAGCCCCTCGGCGCCGAACCGGCCCAGCATGAAGAGCGTAACGTCCTTCGCCCAAACGCCGGGCTGCAGTTTGCCGGTCAAAACGACCTTGACCGTCTCGGGCACCCGGAACCAGTTCTTGCCGGTCGCCATGATGACCGACAGGTCGGTGCCCTCGACGCCGGTGCCGAACGCGTTGAACGCGCCGTAGGTCACCGAATGGGTGTCCGTGCCGCAGACCATCGCGCCGCAGGTGACGTAGCCGTTCTCGGGCATCAACTGATGGCAAATACCGCTGCCGACGTCGAACAGGCGCGCGCCGTATTTGTCGGCGAACGCCCGCATCTCGATATGGGTATTGGCCGCATCCACGGTCGGCGGCGGTGAATAATGATCGAGCACCAAGGCCGTATTCTTGGCGAACGGCAAATCCTTCAATCCCAGCCGTTCGACCGCGGCAAACGCGCCGTCGGCCCGGGCATCGTGAATCATGGTCGAATCGACGCGTGCCACGACGACCTCCCCAGCCTTGGCCGGTGAGCCGGTCGCATGGGCCCCCAGAATTTTTTCGGCGATGGTGTGTCCCATGATTCCTCCTCGACGTTCGACATGAATCTTTCTTGCCGGGCAAGTGTACCCTCAGCGTAATCTCTCGGGCAATCCCACGGCGTTCCGGGGGAAAATCGCTTTTAAGAACGGTTTTCAGGCTTCGAGGATACCCTCGATTTCCTCATTCGTCGGAAACCGTCCCGTGGCCTTCTTCGAGAAGGCCAACCGGCCGTCAACGGTGATCTCGAACACGCCGCCGCCCGATTTGACGATCTCGACGTCGGCCCTGCTTGAACGCGCGATCAAGTCCCTCGCCCGGAGGGCCTGCGGTTCATAGTTTCAAGCACCGCAATATTCGATGATGACTTTCATTATGTGCCGACCTTTCGCTTATGCCCATGCCGCGCGGCGTCCTGCGTGCTGAGGTCCGTGACCGTGTTCGACAGTTTTTCGAGGGCTTCCCGCATCTGCATCAGCGCCTGAAACGTGTCGGTCTGTACCCGCTTATGATTCGCGCTTTCGACCTCGAGTTTAGCATACCCCTTGCGAAGATCCGACAAGAGATGCTCGAGATCGATGATCCGATCACGGAGCGGATTGATTTGCGTATGAATCATCTCGCTGAACTGCTTCTCGATCCGGTTCAGCGCCGTTCCCGCCAGAATCAACGCACCCAGTCCGACAAACAGCGCGAGGCCGCCTATGATATTCGCCATGATCAGGCACCCCCTCCCGTGCCGGCCACATCCGTTCCGTTACGGCATAATACCGTACTCGAAAGTATCTACCCAAGATTTTCGTTCAAAAACGCCAAAGTTCGCTCGTCCGCGAGCCGGGCGGCTTTCTCGCTGTAATGCTTGCCGCCGGTCCGCACGAAGGCATGCCCCTCGCCCTCGTAAACGTGAATCGTGACCTTAGCGTCATCCTTCAACGCGGCGATCACCTGGTCCTGGGCTTCCTTGGGCACGAATTCGTCCTCGCGGGCGATGTGCAGCATCAGCGGGCTCTTGATCGGCTCGTCCAGGTGCTCGTGCAGATAAACGCCGTAATACCCGACCGACGCATCGGCCTTGGTGCGGGTCGATGCCAGGAACGCCAGCCGCCCGCCGAGGCAATATCCGACCGTGCCGACCTTGCCGGAACATTCATCCCGGGACCGCAAGGTTTCGATCGTCGAGTCGATATCCTTGACCCCGAGGTCCAGATCGAAACCTTGAAACAGCTCGAAAGCCCGGGCCCATTCCGCTTCGGTCCGGTCCGTGATCCGGATGCCCGGCTCCTGGCGCCAGAATAAATCCGGGCACAGCGCCACGAACCCGTGCGCGGCGAACTGGTCCGTCAACGCCCGCATGACATCGTTCACGCCGAAAATTTCCTGGATAACGACGAGCCCCGGCCCCGATCCCGAGGGCGGCGCCGCCAGATATCCCGTGAATTCGCCCCCGTCGTGGGCCTTGATGGTGATGTCCCGGCCGTTCATGATTTCACCTGCTCCTGACGATACTTCCCGTGTTTTTCGCTTCCATGAAATTAAGCAAAATCGGGCCGTCCGGACAAGACAGTACCGCGATAGACGATTAAACTGCCCCTCAAGAAACGCATCCAATACCATAAACGGCGGGAGGCCAGGCCATGTTCGAACAAGATGTAGACATTCCCACGGAAGACGGACTCACCCCCAGTTTCTTCGCCCATCCCGGCGGCAAAGGCCCCTATCCGGCCGTCATCCTGTATATGGATGCCCCGGGTATCCGGGAGGAACTGCGCAACTTCACGCGGCGGATCGCCGATCAGGGGTATTTCTGCCTTTTGCCCGATATGTATTACCGCTTGGGATCGGTGCGCTTCGATCTCGCCAAGCGCGACGACGCCATGTCCGCCGTCATCAAGGCCTGCCGGGATTCTATCCATAACGAACTGGTGGTGCGCGACACCAAAGGCTTGCTGGCGTTCCTGAACGATTGTCCGCAAGTGTCCGAAAACCCGAAAGGCTGCGTCGGTTATTGCATGAGCGGCCAATACGTTCTCTCGGTCGTCGGATCGTACCCCGACGACTTCGCCGCCGGTGCGACGTTCTACGGCGTCGGCATGGTGACCGATAAGTCCGATTCCCCGCATCTGCTGATCGACCGGGTCAAGGCCGAATTGTACATGGGGTTCGCCGAAACCGACCCCCTGGTTCCCGACAATGTCATCCCCGACCTCGAGACCGCGTTGGAGCGCCATGGCGTGCCGTACCGTTTGGATGTCCCGCCCGATACCCGCCACGGGTATTGCTTTCCCGAACGCGCGGTTTACAAGGAAGCGGCCGCCGAGGACGCCTGGGCGAAGATGCTCGATCTGTACAAACGCACATTGCGCTAAAAAGGGTAGATTCGATCATGCCGGAACGCCGCATCGTCATCACGCCGGACCCGAAACGCGTTCGGGTGTTCTGCCGGGATGCCTTGATCGCCGACAGCGACCGCATCCTGAGCCTCGATGAGGAAGGCCATGGACCGGTCCGGTATTTTCCACGCGCGGATGTCGTGATGACAACCCTGAAATCGAGCGATCATCGAACCCGGTGCCCGTATAAGGGCGAAGCATCGTATTTCTCGATCGAGACCGGCGGCGAAACGCTCGAGAACGCGGTCTGGAGTTATGAAAACCCCATCGACTCCGTCTCGGCCATCAAGGAATATCTCGCTTTTTATCCCGGCAAGGTCCGGTTCTCGGAGGCCTGAACGGCGTTATTCCCCGCCCCTCTGCCCGGCCGCGGCGGACATGGCGGCAACGTCCGCATTGCCGGTCATCAGCGCATGCGCGCCGTCCCAGACGAACAATTTACAGGCGATCAGAAACAGGAACGCAAAGGCCGCGCGGCGAAAAAAATTTTCGCTCGTCCGATCGAAAAAGATTTTGCCGACATACGCGCCGATGAAAGATCCGGCGAACAAGACGAAAATCAACCCGCCGTGGCTTACCTCTAGACGGTCCCAAACCAAATACAGCAACGGTAGTTTCGAGGCGCTGGCAATAAAAGACGCCACCGCCCAAGTGCCCGAAAAGTCTTTTTTATCGAGCCGCAATGCGATGAAAAACGGCGCCATGACCGGCGCCACCGCGCCGACGGTCATCGAGCCGAAACCGGCAAGCGCGCCGCCGCTCAGCATCAACCGTTTTGCGCCCGACGGCGGCACGCGCAACGAACGGCCGAAAAAAACGAACAATACGATGTAAACCGCCAGCGCCATTTTGATGTAGGGCTGCCACTCGGCCAGGGAAATCAATTGAATCCAAACGAAAACGCCGAGCGCCGCGCAGGGAATATAGGCCAACAGAAACAACCCTAAGACCCGATAATGGATATGCTCGCGGAACATCCACACGCGCGCCGTCGCACCGCCCGATTGCACGGCACCGAACAACGGAATCAACAAAGCGTAATCGATGACTATGGCCATCGCGGCAAACAACATCACACCGCCGCCCATGCCCGCCACCACGGTCAAGGCCATCGTGATAATGGCTGCTGAAAACAGGAAGGCGACTTCGGCGAATCCCACGACCATCAATTACGGCCTCTCTGTACGGTCTTTTTTTGCCGTTGCTGCATTATCGGCCCATGAAAAGGGTCAACCATCTCCGGGCAGGAAAGGAGGGAGGCGTTTCCGGCCCGGAAGATGGTTGTCCTGAGGTCATAAGCCCCAATTCATAGGATCGTATGCGGGACTCTACCGCGCGGGTCGGCGCACCACTATTATCCGAAGGGATAATACGTCAAAAAAATTTGAATTTTTTTGTGGATAAACGGCCGCACCGCCGCTCCCCATATCCGAATATTCCTATCGGATCAGGTCGGCACGACTCCAAGCAAGGCCTTACGGAATCGCAATTTCATGTACGAGGCGTCCCGCGTTTTCGGTACCGTCGGCGGTTGATCGCCGGTAATTTTAACGCAAGCAAAGACCGGCCCCGGCGCTTCCTGAATTTGGCGGACCTTCTCCTCGACCTCACCGGGTTCGGCGAGATCGAACGCCACGGGAAATCCCGCCGCCTTGGCCATCCCGGCCAAATCGACGCCGAAACCGCTGGCGGTCAACTGATTGCCGGTCTCGACATAATGGCCGTTATCCAAAACGACGACGGCCAGATTTTTCGGCCGCTTCGTTATGATCGTCGCAAGGCTTCCGAGCCCCATCAGCATGTCGCCGTCGCCGAGGACGGCAATGACCCGGCGGTCCGGTTGCGCGAGCGCCATGCCCAAAGCGACGATCGGGGCACCCCCCATGGCGCCATGCAAGCAGAAGTTCAAATCATGATCGCCGCGTGCCGCCGTGCAGTCGTAACCGGCGCCGCCCAATCCCGTAACCACCAGGTAATCGTCATGACCGCCCAGAATTCTTTGCGTAATATCCCGCCGGTCCAGGACGCCGTATCGTTCGCTCATGATCCCTTACCTCTTGAATTCCTTGGCGCCGGTCAGGCGCTGGCTTAAAATGACGGCCACCTGCGCGTCGGCGAAATACGCCATCTTCAACGCCGCCTCGATCGTCGGCGCCGCGTCCTCGATCTTATCGACCTCGTACACCTTGAAACCGATATCCTCGAAAATGCGGTGCATGGTGCGGCCCTGGTAAATCATCCAGTAATTGCCCTCCGACCAGCTGCCGCGCAACGCGACCACGGTCAGCAACGGAAACCGTCCGGCGATATTCAAGCCGAAGTTGTTGATGCAATTCCCCGCTCCCGAGCCCTGCATCAAAAGAACGCCCTTTTTGCCGGCGAGCCAACTTCCGGCAAGCAAACACGGGCCTTCCGACTCGTTGGTCAGGGGCACCATATCCATGGTGTCGTCGGCGGCGCACAAACCGATCAGGTCCTTGACGCCCCCTTCGGGAACATACGTGACGACATCGACGCCGTTATCCTTGAAAACCCGATAAACTTCTTGCGACCAACCGGCCCCGGGCGATGACGCCATGCCTTCCCCTTTCTCGCTAATGATTGAGTTGCCGAACGGCGGGTTATGCCGCGATGATACGAGGACGCGTCCCCCCGACGCAATCCCATTTTCCTAGATCGGATCATGATCCGATCTAGGAAACGAAAAACGTCCGAACGCCGTCCCACAACAACAGTTTGCAGGCAATCAACGCCAAAAACGCATGCAACAGTTTCCGGAATAGGTCTTCGCTGATCTTGCCCAACAAATGCTTGCCCACGAATGCCCCGATCGAGGAGCCGATCACCAAGATCACCAATAAAACGAAATGGCCGAACGACAGTTTGTCCCAGATAAAGTAGAATAACGGCAATTTGCTGAGCGAAACGAGAACCGCCGCCGTCGACCATGTTCCGACGAACTCGTTTTTATTCAAATTCAACGCGATGAAGAACGGCGCCATCAACGGCCCGACCGCGCCGAGAATGTTCGACGTAAATCCGATCAAGGCGCCCGATATCAGCATCAATTTTGGCTGACCGGCCGGCTTGACCTTCAAGAACCGCGCGCAAAGCAAAAAAACGATCAGGTAAACGGCGATGCCGATCTTGAGGAACGGCTGAACGTCGGGCATCTCGATCAATTGCCGCCACACGATCAAGCCTAAAACGTAAAACGGCACGAACGCCACCAGAAACAGGCCCAAGACCCGGATTTGGATATGACGGCGGAACAATATCATCCGCGTCGAGGCGCCGCTCAATTGGGTAAGGCCGTACATCGGGATCATGACGGCGTATTCGATCACGGCGGCCATGGCGGCGAACAGAACCATACCGCCGCCGAGCCCGGCGACGACGTTGATCACCGTCGTCAACATGGCCGCAAAGAACAGGAATGCGGCGCCGAGCGTCCCGACGGCCATCATGTCCGGAAAATCCGTGCCCGGCGGTTACGCCGCATACTGGCGGGCGTCCGGCGGCACGGTAATCGCGCACCCGCCCCGGGGGCCGGTATTGTAGCGATCCGCGAATTCCGGCGCCAATTTGCGCCCCCGATGCAGATAAAGCCACAGGCGCAACAGATGCCGCTTGTGCGCCTCGTCCTCGCCGTCGACGAATTCGGAGCGGGTATGGACGGTGGAATGGTTGCACAAAAACTGCATATCGCCGAACTCGAGCGTCATGTCGAGCCGGAACTCCGGCGACATCGCTAAGTCTTCGAAATAGTCGAGCACCTCTAACACGTTCGGCGGAATTTTTTCGCCCGATATCGTCTGCGCGGTTCGGATCATGTTGCCGTTATAACGGCAGCTCAACCTGTTATCGAAATAACTGTACACCGGGATCCGGTTGTACGTGATTTCATCGGACTTGCCGCTGGCGCCCTCGCCGCGCAGGAAATAGTAATACCCTTCATAAAGGGCCTCCAGGTACTCGGGATGCTCGGCCAGAATACGATTGTAAATGGCCATCGAGCTAGCGATCGAACTGATACCGCCCGACAGCGGCTTGCGATAGCACAAAAGCCCCACGGCATCGGTCGGGTCGCAATGCGGCGACAACCGGTGGCGCGATACGTAGCCGCGCGCGTTGGCATCGTTGTAATCCTTACCCATGTCCCGCACACTTGCAATGACATGGCCCTTGAAGTTTTGCGACACCCCGTCGCCGAGATACGTTCCGAGTCCCCAATAAATCGTGCGGGCTTCCTCGAGCGAATAATTTTCGATCGGCAATCCCCGCAACAGCGCGAAACCGCGCCCGTTCTCGAGTTCCTCGGCAACCGCTTCCAAACGGGCGCCCGCCGCCGGTGCCTCGAACGTCTCGCGGGTGATCTCGTGCCAAGGCCGACCGCTTTGCCGGACCGCGCGCAGGGCCGCATCGATTTCATCGAGTTCCGCCGCGCTCCAGGTCTCGATCCAGGAGTCGTCGTCCCTGAAATCCGCGGCCACCCAAGCGGAACGGTCCGTCACCGGCTGTTTGTGAATGCTCGTCACGAAAGCCCCCTTCTGCGCCTTACGGCGTTTTGCATTTTTAGCGGTCCGGACCGAACGGCCGGAAGACGGAATTATGCCATGAATTGCCGACAATGCGAAAGGACGGCGGTCGGAAGGCCTTACGCGACGTAGTGGCGCTTGAGAATATGGTGAGAGGGCGCGAACCGCTCGGAATCGGTCAGATCGGGATTAAAGCGATGATAGGCCATGCGCTCGCGGCTTTCCAAGTCGGCCAATGTTTTCTCGAGCGTGTCGATTCGGCGCTGCAGAACATCGACCGACACACCGCCGGCCGTACCGGCGGCGTCCGGCGTGCGCTGCGAAATCCGCCGCAAGGCTTCGCCGCCGATGAACACGGCGGCCAAGGCCAACAAAAATCCCGTAAGGCTCAGAATTTCGGCCATGGCATCCTCCTCGGCACGGCCTCTTTATGACCAAGAAGCCATTGAACCGACGATAAGCGTAAAGCGGGGTGGTGAAGAAATGGTAAAGGCGGGCTGCCACCGCCGACGCCTTACCGCCCCGTGAAGCCGGGCTTTTTCTTGGCCAGGAACGCATCCCGGCCGATTTTGTAATCCTCGGTATCGAAGCAGGCGTAGCCCTCCTCGCGCTCGGCGTCGGTCAGCGGGCGCGGATCGAGCAGCCGCAAGGCGAATTTCTTGTGCCAGCGTGCCACCAACGGCGCCCCCTCGGCGATGCGCGCCGCGGTCGCGTAGGCCTCGTCTTCGACCGCCTCGTCGGGCACGACGCGATTGACGAGTCCCATTTCAAGCGCCTTCTCGGCGCCGAAGATCCGGCCCTCGAGCAATATCTCCAAGGCGCGGGCGCGCCCCACGAGCGCGATCAGCATGTGCAACTCGGCGTGCGCCATCACCAGCCCCAAACGATTGACCGGAATGCCGAACCGGCTGGAGACGCCGCAAATCCGCAGATCGCAGCAGGCGGCGACTTCGAGCCCGCCGCCGACGCAGGCGCCCTTGATCAGGGCCACCGTGGGGTGGCGGCATTCGGCCACCGCCATCATGGCCGCGGCGACCGTCTCACCGTACACCTTCGCCTGTTTCGAATCCGCCCGCTCCGTTTCGAATTCCTTGATATCGGCGCCGGCCGCGAACGCCTTGTCGCCCGCGCCGCGCAAAACGACGCAGCGCAAGGTTTCATCCTCGGACAGGCTTTTCATCGTCGCGTCGAGGGCCGCCCACGTCTCCTTGCTCATGGCGTTGAGCCGCTCGGGCGCGTTCAGGATAACGGTGGCGATATCTTTCGAGCATTCGACGATGACGGAGTCTGCCATAATACCGGCCAATACCGATCAACGATAAAACAATTCGACCAGGAACATCGGAACCGCCGGTACGTAGGTCACCAGCATCAACACGGCGAACAGCACGCCGATGAAATAGATGTTCACTTTCGAGACTTCCCAGATATCCGCCTTCGCGACGGAACACGCCGTGACCAGCACGCTGGCGACCGGCGGCGTTTGCTGGCCGATGCCGAGATTGAGCGTCACCACGATGCCGAAATGAACCGGATCGATGCCGGCGGCCTGTACCAGCGGCATCACGATAGGCACCACCAGAATGATCGCCGCCGCCGAATGCAGGAACAATCCGACCACCAGCAGGAATACGTTCAGGATAGCCAGGATCACGTATTTGTTTTGGGTGAACTCGATGATGCCTTGGGCGATGGTCTGCGGCACCTGCACTTCGGTCAGGTATTGTCCGATCAACACGGACGCCGCCACCAGGAGCATCACGACGGCCGTCTGAATGCCGCCGTCGATCATCGCCTGCACCAACGCCTTGAGATCGAGTTCCCGGTAAACGAGACCGATCAGCAGCGCCGCGACGACGGCCAGGCCGGCGCCTTCGGTCGCGGTGACAAACCCGCCGAAAATACCGCCGAGAATGATGATCGGCAGGGTCAAGGCCAACGCCGCTTCCTTGAAGGTCTGCGCCACGCGTTTGAGCTGGAAGACTTCCTCGACCGGGTAGTTGTAGCGGCGCGCGAACCAATAGCTTACGCCCATCATGCCGAACCCGCCCAGGATGCCGGGAATGATCCCGGCAACGAACAATTCAACGACCGAACTTTGCGCCATCACCGCATATAGGATCATCGGAATCGAGGGCGGGATGATAACCGCGAGCGAGGCCGACGACGACGTCACCGCCGTAGCGAAGGCCAGCGGGTAGCCGCGTTTTTTCATTGCCGGAATCAGGATCGAACCGAGCGCCGCCACGTCGGCGACGGCGGAGCCGGAAATCTCGGCGAAGAACATCGAGGCCCCGATATTGACCATCGCCAAACCGCCGCGAATGAACCCGAGGATGGCGGAAGCGAACGCGATCAACCGGCGCGAAATCCCCGACGTATTCATGATCGCGCCCGCCAGGATAAAAAGCGGGATGGCAATCAGCGGGAACTTGGTCGCGCCGTCCATCATGACGAGCGCCATATTGGGCAGGATATCCGTTCCCTGGGCCACGACCATGGCAACGCTGGTCACGACCGCCAAGGCGATCGCTATCGGCACGTTGATGAGAACGAGCGCGAACAGGCCGATCAGCATGAAAAAAGTGACCATCCCGGCCTATCCCTTGTCCGTCGCGCTCATTTGAGCGTGTTCCGACTTTGCCTTCTCGAACTCCTCGGGAAAGCTCAGCAATTGCGCGATAACGAATAAGACCGAACCGATGGGAATCACGGATTGCGCGAACGTCGCCGTCACTTCCGGCAGGCTGACGAGCCTATCGCCTTCCAGAACCTCCAAAATCGCATAGCCGATCCAGGCAAGCGTAATGAAGAAACCGATCACGATCGCTTCGCCCACCAGAAACAACGCGACCCGCAGTTTCGGCCGCACCGCATTCAAGACGGACGTCATACCGATATGGGAACGCTTGAGCGCCGCCAAGGCCGAGCCGTAATAGGTCAGCCAGGCCAGTTGGATCGACGCGACCTCGTCGTACCAGGAAAGCGAGTGACCGGACCAGCGATAGATCACCGCCACGACCACGACGACAGCCAAAGCCGCCATCTGAAAGACGGTGATGGCTTCGAGCAGACGTTCGAAGATCAAACGCAGGCGCTTAAAGATTTGCAAGCCCCCGCTCCCCTGACTTTCCTGATTGTTCGGAAAAACGAGAAGGTTCCGCTCCACATCACGCGGAGCGGAACCCAACGATTCAGCTTACATTTTGCCGAGTTTCTCGACCTGATTGACGAGGCCGTAACCGCCGTTTACGCGGGTGACGAATTCGTCGTAAATCGGTTTGCTGGCTTTGACGAAGGCTTCACGATCGGCCGTGTTGACCTTCATCTTACCCTTCAACTTCGCGAGCAGATCCTTCTCGAGCTTGTCTGCCGTGTCGTAAACGTAAGAAGACGTTTCCTTGGCGATCTTTTCGATAGCCTGGGTCACCTTCTTGGGCAGTTTAGCCCAATGCTTCGCGCCGACGAGCACGTAGGCCGGCGTATAGACGTGGTTGGTCAGCGAAAGATACTTCTGCACTTCCTGGAACTTGGCACTGTGGATCTGAGCGAACGGATTTTCCTGGCCATCGAACGTGCCGGTCTTCAGGGCGGTAAAAACCTCCGAGAACGACAGCGGCGACGGGTTGGCGCCATACTCCTTGAACATCTTTACCCGCCACTTTCCTTTCGGCGTGCGCAGCTTGATCCCCTTGAGATCGGCCGGCGTGTTGATCGGGCGTACATTATTCGTGATATGACGGAAGCCGTTTTCCCAAACCGCGATGATCCGGTATCCTTTTCCTTTCGCCCGCTTTTGCAGCTTGCCCATGATGACCGGCTTGACCAGCTTCTTGGCGTGATCGCGGTCCTTGACGATATAGGGCATCTCGAAAACGCCGAACTCATCGGAAACGGACGACATCACGGTCGAGGGCAACGAAAAGGTCACCGTGCCGAGCTTCAGCTTCTTCAAAAGCTCCTGGTCCTTGCCGAGCTGGCTCGAACCAAACACCAAAACCTTGGCCTCGCCCTTCATCTTCTCGTTCACGCGCTTAGCGAATTCTTTCGCCGACAGGTCGAAAAGCGACCCCGGCGCACCGACATGGCCGAATTTCAACTCGAGCGGCTTGGCCTCGGCCGATACGGTCCCAGCCGTCAGGGCGACCGCCAACGCGAGGCCGCCGATCATATTTACGGAGTGTAAGATTTTCATTAGGTAGTCCTCCCTTAATTATTATCTATCTGCCATTAAACAACAAAATGAGCGAAACGTCAGGCTTTTTCAGCCCCTTAAAAACCCTCCTGCCCCCTTCATCTTATGAGCCTTCTCCCGGCTCAGGCGGCCGCCAGATAGTCCAAAGCCGCGGAAATTCCGCCTTTTTGATGCGGCACGCCGGCGAGGGCGAGGCCCATCTCGATGCCGGACAAGGCCCCGGCCAACATCAAATCGTTAAAATCGCCCAAGTGGCCGATCCGGAACACTTTCCCCTGCAGCTTTCCGAGACCGTTCCCGAGCGACATATTGAAGCGGTCCAAAACTACCTTGCGAAACGCGTCCGCGTCATGGCCGGCGGGCAAACAAACGGCGGTGAGGACATTCGAATACTCGGCCGGATTGCCGCACACGATCTCGAGGCCCCAGGCGCGCACGGCCCGGCGGGTCGCTTCGCCGAATCGGGCATGACGGGCGAAAACGTTTTCCAGCCCCTCTTCCTCCAGCATCGAAAGCGCGGCATCGAGCCCGTACAGCAAATTGGTCGCCGGCGTATACGGAAAAAACCCGCCCGCGTTCAGTTTCAGCATCGGCTCCCACTGCCAATAGGATTTCGGCAGATTGGAGGTTTTCGCGGCGTTCAAGGCTTTTTCGCTGACGGCATTGAAGCCGAGCCCGGGCGGCAGCATCATGCCCTTTTGCGAGCCGGCCACCGTCACGTCGACACCCCAGTCGTCATGACGGTAATCGAGCGAGCCCAGCGATGAAATCGTATCGACCATCAACAAAGCGGGGTGTTCGGCGGCGTCCATCGCCCGGCGGACGGCCTTGATGTCGCTTGCCACGCCGGTCGAGGTTTCGTTGTGGACCACGCACACGGCCTTGATAATTTTCGATTTGTCCTCCTTTAATTTCGTTTCGATGGCGGTAGCATCGACACCGCCGTGCCAATCGCCGGCGATGAAATCGACATCGAGTCCCAAATTCACCGCGACGTCGCGCCACAACGTGGCGAACTGGCCGGTTTCGTACATGACGATCCGATCGCCCGGCGACAGCGTGTTGACAAGCGACGCTTCCCAGGCGCCGGTTCCCGACGACGGGTAGATGATGACCGGGCTTTTCGTTTTGAATAAGGGTTTCAACCGTTCTAGCAGGGAGGTCGCGAGTTCCCCGAATTCGTCCCCGCGATGATCGATGGTCGCACGATCGATCGCCCGCAACACGCGGTCGGGCACATTGGACGGTCCTGGAATTTGAAGAAAATGACGGCCACGATGTGGCGGTTCGTTTTTTGTCATGAGTCCTGATCTGATTAAGAGTTTATTTTTTTGTAATTGCGGCCCCCGTACGCCAGCGTGCTCGGCATTATGCAATGGCGGCAGCGGGAAACACAACCACTACCCGCTGCACGACCCGCTAACAGGCCCACGAATTTACGGATTGGTTCTTTGCTGAATTTTCTTTATATATCAATATATTATATAATAGATGCAAAACCGCTGCCGCATCTGTCCCCGCCGGTGCGCAGGTGCTACAGTTTTACCGAAACAACGCCCGAAATTACCCGCGACTCATGACCTCAGTGGCACCGAAACCTCTTTCGACGCGCATCGGCGACAGCCGGTTGGCGGCACGGTTGCAAGCCGAATTAGAAGGCGACGTCCTGTTCGATGCCGCCTCGCGCGGCCGCTACAGCACGGATGCCTCGATTTATCAGATCGAGCCCATCGGCGTCGTCGTTCCGAAAACCGAGCGGGATATCCTGCGGGCCATTCATGTTTCCGCCGGCGAAGGCGTGCCTATTCTGCCGCGCGGCGGCGGCACCTCGCAATGCGGCCAAACGGTCGGCGAGGCGCTCGTCATCGACACCTCGAAACATCTGAACAAAGTCGTCGCCTTCGAACCGGAAGCCCGCCGGATCACCGTGCAGCCCGGTATCGTGCTCGACCAACTCAATAAATTTCTCAAACCGCACGGCTTGTTTTTCCCGGTCGACGTGTCGACGAGCAGCCGCGCCACCATCGGCGGCATGGCCGCGAACAACAGCTGCGGCGCCCGCTCTATCCGCTACGGCAACATGGTCCACAACGTGCACGCCATCGACGCAGTGCTGGCGAACGGCACCGAATGCCGGTTCGGCGACGTGCCGGCAAACCTCGACGGCATCGACGATCCGACCTATCTCGATCTTATCCAGCGTATGCGTGCCTTGGGCGCGCGCGAAGCCGAGGAAATCGCCGCGCGGTTCCCGAAACTGCTGCGCCGGGTCGGCGGCTATAACATCGAGACCATCTCTCCGCAGGGCCACAACATGGCCCATCTCCTGGTCGGTTCGGAAGGCACCCTCGGATTTTTCCGCCAAATCGAATTGGATCTGCAGCCGATTCCGCCGAACAAGGTTCTCGGAGTCTGCCATTTCCCGACGTTCTATCAGGCCATGGATACGACCCGCCATATCGTGAAATTAGGGCCGTCGGCGGTCGAGTTGGTGGACCGCACCATGATCGATCTGGCCCGCGAGATCGATGCGTTCCGCGCCACCACGGATCGCTTCGTCAGGGGTGAACCGGAAGCCCTGCTGTTGGTCGAATTCGCCGGCGAGGACGGCGCCGAGCAGCATAAAAAGCTCAACCGCCTTATCCAGTTGCTTGCCGATCACGGTTTCCCGGACAGCGTGCTCGAAGCCACCGACCCCGCCTTTCAAAGCGACATCTGGGAGGTTCGGAAAGCCGGCCTCAACATCATGATGTCCATGAAAGGCGACGGCAAACCGGTCTCCTTCATCGAGGATTGCGCCGTGGCGCTCGAGGATCTCGCCGAATACACCGACCGCCTGACCAACGTCTTCAAGAAGCACGGCACCCACGGCACCTGGTATGCGCACGCCTCCGTCGGCACCCTGCACGTCCGCCCCGTGCTCAACATGAAAAGCGGTACGGACATCCGCAAGATGCGCGCGATCGCCGAAGAAGCGTTCGCCATGGTACGCGAATACAAAGGCTCGCATTCGGGCGAACACGGCGACGGCCTGGTGCGTTCGGAATTTCACGAACCCATGTTCGGCTCGCGCATCGTGCGCGCCTTCGAGGAAGTCAAGGACACCTTCGATCCCGACGGTGTCTTCAATCCGGGCAAGATCGTCCGGCCGTCCAAGATGGATGACCGTTCGTTGTTTCGCTACAAACCCGGCTATGAGACCTCCGTTCCCCGTACCGCGCTCGATTGGAGCGATTGGGGCGGTTTCGCCGGCGCGGTCGAAATGTGCAACAACAACGGCGCCTGCCGGAAAGCCGACGCCGCCGTCATGTGCCCGTCCTACCGCGCCACCGGCGACGAGAAGGATCTCACCCGCGGCCGCGCCAATACTCTGCGCCTCGCGATTTCCGGCCAACTCGGTCCGCATGCGTTCACCTCGGACGATCTATACGACACGCTCGATCTCTGCGTCGGCTGCAAGGGCTGCAAACGCGAATGTCCGACCGGCGTCGACATGGCGCGCATGAAGATTGAATTCCTGCATCACTACCGGCACCGCCACGGCGTGCCGGTGAAAGAGAAACTGATCGCCTACCTCCCCCGCTATGCACCGGTCGCCGCGAAACTGCATTTTCTGGTCAACCTGCGCGACCGCATTCCCGGCCTGGCGTTCCTCAGCGAGGCCCTGCTCGGCTTCAGCCGGAAACGCACCTTGCCGACATGGAGCGCCCGTCCCTTCAAGGCAGCGCAAAAAAACAACGGTGTCACGAACAAGCCCGAGGTCGTGCTCCTGGCCGATACCTTCAACACCTACTTCGAGCCCGAGAACCTGCGGGCCGCCCTCCGCGTACTCGACGCGGCCGGCTATCGGGTCCACGTTCCGACGATGGAGAATACCCGTCGGCCGCTTTGCTGCGGACGCACGTATCTCGCGACCGGGCTCGTCGACAAAGCGAAGGAAACCGCGCGCGCGACCCTCGATGCCTTGAAGCCCTTCATCGAACGCGGCGTGCCGGTCGTCGGGCTGGAGCCGTCCTGCCTGTTCACCTTGCGCGACGAATACCTGGCGCTGTTCCCGGGCGCCGAAACGATTGCGCTTGCCGGCAAGGCCAAACTGTTCGAGGAATTTCTGGCCGAGGAACACGCCGCCGGCCGCTTGACCGTGAACCTCAAGCCGATTGCCCACAAGAAGGCCCTTTTACATGGGCATTGTCATCAGAAGGCTTTCGCGGCCATGGGCGCGGTCGAACAAGTCTTGTCGCTGGTGCCGGAATTAACCGTGGAAACGGTCGCGTCAAGCTGCTGCGGCATGGCGGGAGCGTTCGGCTTCGAGGCCGACCATTACGAGGTCTCCATGAAGATGGCCGAACTGTCGCTCTTGCCCGCGGTACGCGACGCGCCCGACGATGCCCTCATCGTCGCCGACGGCACCAGTTGCCGTCATCAGATTCACGACGGCGTCGCGCGCGAGGCCCTGCACGTCGCGCGAGTTCTCGACATGGCGCTCGCGCCTTAACGTCTCGATACGTTGATTATCGGGCCTCGCCCTTCGACAAGTCAAACGCATGCGTTTGAGGGTTGCGTCGTTAAACGGCGCCTTCCTCGCGGGCCTGTTTGATCTCGTTGTCGCTGAGCCCGAGAACCTGCTTCAGGACTTCATCGGTATGTTCGCCCAACAACGGCGAACGTTTCACCTCGGAAGGCGAATCGGAGAGCTTGATCGGATTGCCGACGCTCAGGTACTTGCCGCGCTTGGGATGATCCACCTCGACCACCGTGCCGGTTTCGCGCAAGGAGGGTTCTTCCGCCAGTTCCTTCATCGACAAAATCGGGCCGACCGGAATGTTTTGCGCGTTGCAGATTTCCATGACTTCGAATTTGGTCTTGGTCATGGTCCAGGCTTCGATGGTCTCGAACATTTTGTTCAGCTTCGGCAGGCGGGCCTCCGGCGTCGCCCATTCGGGATCTTCTTTCCACTCGGGCTTGCCGATGACGTCGCAGATGTTCTTCCAGACCGGCGCCTGGGTGATGAAGTAGGTATAGGCATCGGGGTCGGCTTCCCAGCCTTTGCACTTTAATATCCGCCCCGGCTGGCCGCCGCCGGAATCGTTGGCCGCGCGCGGCACCGCCTCGCCGAAGGGAATGCCCTCGCTGAATTGAGAATACTCCTTGAGCGGTCCTACCTTCAGGCGCTGCTGGTCGCGCAACTTGACCCGGCAGAGATTGAGGACGCCGTCCTGCATCGCGCACTCCACCCGCTGACCCGTGCCGGATTTTTCCCGGTGAAACAGCGCCGTGACGATTCCGAGCGCCAAGTGCAGCCCGGTGCCGGAATCGCCGATCTGCGCGCCCGTCACCATCGGGACGTCGCCGAGCTTGCCGGTGGTCGAGGCCGCGCCGCCGGCACATTGGGCGACGTTCTCATAAACCTTACAGTCGGCGTAGGGCCCCGGCCCGAAACCCTTGACCGAGGCGTATATCATGCGCGGGTTGATTTCCTGAATGCGCTTCCAAGGAAATCCCATGCGATCGAGGGCGCCGGGCGCAAAGTTCTCGACCATGACGTCGCATTCTTCGATCAACCGGGTGAGAATTTGCTTGCCGCGGTCCGTCTTGGTGTTGATCGTCACGCTGCGCTTGTTGTGATTGAGCATCGTGAAATACAGGCTGTCCGCGCCCGGCACGTCGACCAGCTGCTTGCGTGTCGCATCGCCCACCCCGGGACGCTCGACCTTGATAACATCCGCGCCGAACCAAGCCAACAACTGCGTGCAGGTCGGGCCCGACTGCACGTGAGTCATGTCCAGGATTTTAACGCCTTCGAGAGCTTTCATTATGCGCTCCTGTTCGTGAGAGTTAGTTTGATCAGACTTGGTTATTTCTTGGACACGACGCTTTGCGGATTGAGATTGCCGATGCGGCCGCTCTCGGTGCCGGCTTTTTCGTCGATCACCGCGTTGACGAGCGCCGGCCTGCCGGACTCCAGAGCCTCGATCACCGCCCGTTTCAGTTCATCGGGCGACGTCGCGTTGAAGCCGAGGCCGCCGAACGCTTCCATCATCTTGTCGTAACGCGCATTTTTGACGAATACGGTCGGCGCAACGTCCGAACCGCCGGACGGATTGACGTCGGTGCCGCGATAGATGCCGCCGTTGTTGAAGACGACCACGCAAACCGGCAGGTTGTAGCGGCAGATCGTCTCGACCTCCATGCCCGAGAAGCCGAACGCGCTGTCGCCCTCGACCGCCAGCACCGGGCAGCCCGTTTCGACCGCCGCCGCGATGGCCTGGCCCATGCCGATTCCCATGACGCCCCAGGTCCCGACGTCCAGACGTTTGCGCGGCTTGTAGACGTCGATGATGCTGCGCGCGAAATCGAGCGTGTTGGCGCCCTCGTTGACGAGGACGGTATCGGGGCGCTCCTGGATGACGGTGCGCAGCGCCCCGAGCGCGCCGTGATAATCCATCGGCACGTTGTTGTTCTGAAGGCGCGGCGCCATGCGTTCGATGTTGGCGTCCCGTTTCGATACGACCGTATCGGTCCATTCCTTCGGCGGTTGCGTCCATTTGTCGCCCATGGCGTCCAGCAACGCACGCACGCACGAGCCGATATCGCCGACCAGCGGCGCCGCGATCTCGACGTTGCTGTCCATCTCCTTGGGCTCGATGTCGATCTGCACGAACTTCTTGGGGCTTTCGCCCCAGGCCTTGCCCTTGCCGTGCGAGAGCAGCCAGTTGAGGCGCGCGCCGATCATCATCACCGTGTCGGATTCCTTCAGCACCAGCGAGCGCGCCGGGCCCGCCGATTGCGGATGCGTGTCCGGCAGCAGGCCCTTGGCCATGCTCATGGGCAGATACGGAATGCCGCTCTTCTCGACGAAGGCGCGGATGTCGTCGTCGGCTTGGGCATAGGCCGCGCCCTTGCCGAGAATAATCAGGGGCCGCTTGGCGCTCTTCAAGACATCGAGCGCGCGCGCGACCGCTTCCGGCGCGGGCAATTGGCGGGGGGCGGCATCGATGACCTTGACCAGCGACTTCGCGCCCTCCGCGGCGTTCATCACCTGGCCGAGCAGCTTCGCCGGCAGATCGAGATAAACGCCGCCCGGCCGGCCCGACACGGCCGCGCGGATGGCGCGCGCGATACCGATGCCGATATCTTGCGCGTGCAGGATACGATACGCCGCCTTACAAAGCGGCTTGGCGATGGCCAGTTGGTCCATTTCCTCATAGTCGCCCTGCTGCAGATCGACGATCTCGCGCTCCGAGGAGCCGCTGATCAGGATCATCGGGAAACAGTTGGTGGTGGCATGCGCCAAGGCGGTCAGGCCGTTGAGGAAGCCCGGCGCGGAGACGGTCAAACAAATGCCGGGTTTTTGCGTCAGAAAACCGGCGATCGCGGCGGCATATCCGGCGTTCTGTTCGTGGCGGAACGACAGAACCCGCATGCCTTCGGCCTGCATGAAACGGCCCAGGTCCGTGATCGGAATCCCGGGAACGTTATAAACCGTATTGATATCGTTGAGCTTGAGCGCGTCGATGACGAGGTGAAAACCGTCCGTCAGGGCTTCGGTCTCGGGCTGCCCGTTTTCTTCCGCCGGCACTTTTTCGGCCGTGTTCGCCTTTGCCATAATCTGGTCCCTCCCTATCCGTCCGCCGTCAAACGGCCGGTTTAATCCAAAAAGTGGGCATACCGCTCGACATGCGCGGCTAAATTCATGTTGTGCTCCAGGGCAAGCCGCGCCGCCAAATCCGTATCCCGCGCCTCCAAGGCTTCGATGATATTCATATGATCGACAATGGAACGGGAATAACGATTGTCTTCGCCGATCGTGTGAGCCCTGATCGAGCTCAGGTGAATAAAGAGGTTTTCCGTGATCTCGACCATCAAGCCGCACCCTCCCAAGCTGAGGATACGTTGGTGGAAATCGATATTGGTTTCGGAATATTCGTCGATGTTCGCGCGAATTTCCTTATCGTCGAAATTTGCGAACATCTTGCGCAGCGACGCGATCTCGCCGTCGCTGGCATTCTCGCAGATCAACCGGGCCGCCATGCTTTCCAGGGCCGACCAGACGACGATCATATCAATGATTTCGGACTTGGTTTTACGCACCACGAACGTACCCTTGCGCGCGACGGTGCGGACAAGCCCTTCCTGCTCAAGCCTGCACATCGCCTCGCGGATCGGCGTACGGCTGACGCCCAGGTCTTGCGCGAGTTGATGTTCGTCGAGCCGGATCTCGTCCTTGGCGCCGTAAATATCCATCGACGTGATCGCGTCCTTGAGCGCCCGGTAGGTTCGGGCGGTCAAACTCAGATCGACTTCGATCGGCTCGACTTTCAGCTTGGCGATCGGCACAGTATCCTCTCCAGGTTTTATCCGTGGCCCGTGGCGGTCGGTTGCAACGCGGTTTCTGGTATATTTTATACCAGATACAAATCCTAGAAAACAATGCCGAACAGGCCCGAAATTTCAGATTTTCCGCACCGGGGTCCCTTATCTCTGGGGCTCGGTGTACGGCTTGGCGCGGCGGAAAAATTTGATCAGCGGCAGGAAAATCAGGATCAGGGCGACGATCGTGATCGGGCCCGCGATCGGCCGATTAAAAAATATCGCAAATGAGCCGTCCGAGATCAATAGCGACTGGCGCAACGCCGGCTCGGCAAGCGGGCCCAAGACGATGGCCAGCACCGCCGGCGCCATCGGATAGTCGAGCTTGCGCATCATGTAGCCCACGACGCCGAAGATCAGCATCAGCCATACGTCGTGCATGGAATCGGTCGGCGCGAAACCGCCGACGATGCACAGCACGAAGATGATCGGCGCCAGGATCGTGAACGGCAGCTTCAAGACCCAGATGAACATGGGAATGAAGCCGACGTTGATCAGCAAAGCGAAGAAATTGGCGACGTAAAGACTGGCGATCAGGCCCCAGACGAATTCGGTTTCGCGCACGAATAGCATCGGTCCCGGTTCGAGCCCCCACATCACCATGCCGCCGAGCAGGATGGCCGTGGTCGGAGAACCCGGAATCCCCAACGTCAGCATCGGCAGCATCGAGCCGGTGCTGGCCGCGTTGTTGGCCGCCTCGGGCGCGACGATGCCGTTGAGATTGCCCTTGCCGAAGCTGCTCGGATCGTCGGACATGGTCTTGGCTATGCCGTAAGCCATCAACGAGCCCGGCGTCGCACCGGCCGCCGGCAGGACGCCTACGAAATAGCCCAAAAACGAGCCCATCAGCATCATCTTGACGGTTTGCCCCAATTCCTTGAAGGTTTCGACGATCCGTTTGATGCTAACCGTGGCCTGCGAGATCAAGACTTCGCCCTTGTTGGTTTCGATCACCCACAGCATCTCGCCGATGCCGTAGATGCCGATGGCCAAAACCAGGAAATTGATCGGGCGCATGAAGCCGGGCAGATCGAAAAAGACCAGACGCGGCTGACCGGTGATGACGTCCACGCCGACGGCGCCGAACACGAGCCCGATGCAGATCGAGAGAATCGTTTTGGGGATGTCGTCGCTACCGAGGCCGACGAACGTGGCAAAGGCGAGCAGCATCAGGGCAAAAATTTCCGGCGATCCGAAGCGCAGGGCGAAGTCCGCCAACGGCGGCGCGAACCCGGTGAACAGAAGCACCGAGATGGTACCGCCGACGAAGGATGCCATTGCCGCCGCGATCAGGGCCTTGTCCGCCTCGCCGCGCAAGGCCAGCGGCCGGCCGTCGAAGGTCGTCGCGACCGCCGTCGAGGCACCGGGAATGCCAAGCATGATCGAACTGATGGCACCGCCGTACATCGCACCGTAATAGAGCGAGCCGAGGAAGATGATCGCCGCGGTTTTGGGCACCAGGAACGTCAACGGCAGCAGGATGGCGACCCCGTTGACGGAGCCGAGCCCCGGCATCGCGCCGATGAACAGCCCCATCGTGCAGCCCAGAATGATCATAAACAGGTTCAGGGGCTGGAACGCGATGATGAAGCCGTCGAAGAGGTGTTGAAGGATTTCCATGATCGCGAAGCCGCCCGTGAATCAATACATCAAACCGTAGATGGGATAGAAGAGCGCCTCGACGTACCCTTTCGGTAAGGTGACCTTCAACGCCGCCTCGAAAAACACGAAAAGGAAAACCGGGGTTAGGATCGCGAAACCGGCGACCGTCTTCCAGGAATGGCCGCCGAGAAACCGCATGTAAAAAATCAGGAATAGGGCGACGGCGAAATACATGCTGATGATGTGCGTGAGTGCGATTGCCCCCGTGATCGAGCCGGCCACGATGGCAAACAGCTTGAGAGTTTGCCGGTCCATGTAGGGCTCGGTGGAGCGCGATTCCGGGGTTTTACCAAGAAGCCCCCGGATGACGATCGCGAGGGCGCTCAACAGCATGATCGCCGACAGCCAGAACGGGTAGGCACCCCCGCCCGGCCCCTTTTTCGGGATCCAGTCGATCGGCAGTTCGGCGCTTTTCCACATCAGGTAAATGGAGAAGACCGCCATGACGAGACCCATAACGATTTCAGCCTTGCGCACGCCGGCCTTCTCCCTGTCTTGCGCCGTTGCCTATTGGCGTTCTTCGGCGTTACTCAGGACGATTAGATTTCGCCCATCTTTTTCAGCATTTCCTCGTGGGTATTCCGCTGCTTCTTCCAATAAGACAATAGGTTCTTACCGGTGAGGAATTCGCCCTGCATGGCCTTCGACTTCATGTACTTCTGCCACTCCGCCGAATCGTAGACCTTTTTGAAGAGGCTGCGGTAGTACGACTCGGCGTCCTTGCTCATGCCCGGAACGCCGACCACGCTACGCTGCATGTAATAGGCGAAGTCCTTGCCGAGTTCCTTCATGGTCGGCGCCTTCGGGAACAGCTTGAGCCGCTCCGCCGTGAACGACGCGATCGGCAGGACCTTGCCGGCCTCGAAGAAGCCCAGCGCCTCGGATGGATTGTTCACGGTCGAGTTGGCGTTCTTGCCCGCGAGCATCTGCGCCACCGTGCCGCCGCCCTTATAGGGGACGTATTTCATCTTCAAGCCGTAGGACTTGTTGAGAAAGTCGGTGATCAGTTGATCTTCCTGGGCACGCCCGGTACCGGCCATGATCCATTGATTGCCGGCCTTTTTGGTTTCCTTGAGGAAACCGTCGAAGGACGTGATCCCCGAATCCTTGTGAACCCAAAGCAGGAACGTATCCTCCGCCATGCGGCCCACGGGGGCGAACGTGGTGATGTCCACTTTCAGTTTCGGCTGGCGCAGCGGCGTCGTGTAGAAGCTGTTCAGAGTCACCATCACCATGTGATCGTTGCCCTTGTTCTGCTTCATGTGGATTAGGGCCTCGGCGCCCGAGCCGCCGGACTTGTTGACCGGGGTGAACGGCACTTTGGAGAATTTATTCTTGGCGATGATGCTTTGCATGAAGCGGGCCATCTTGTCGGCGCCGCCGCCCTTGCCGGCCATGATGACGAATTCGACCGGTTTCTTCGGCTTCCAGGCCGCCGCCGCGTCCATGGACGAGACCAAAACGCCCGCACCAGGTGTTAACGCGACAGCAAGAGTCAATAGCGTGAGCTGACGAAGGACTTTCATAAGCTACCTCCCTTTCGAAACGCTCCCAAAACACAGACGTTCAAGTCGACGCCCGGCGTTTTTTTTCATTGCTGCCGTTAGGTCGTCGTCTCAGTCTAAAAATACCCTATCTGGTATCTGGTATACATGACAAGATGAATCCGATTGGTGCATTGGTATAGAATAACGCCCGTGCGCGTTTCGAAAAACCAATCGTTATGTTTTATTCAGCATAATGAAAGCCATTGTAAAACCGTGACAATTACCGCGTTACAATTACCGAACTCCGAATTTGTCGGCTCGATGCCATGATCAGGATCACCAACACGATAACCGTCGATGAGCGCGATATCGAAGAGGTTTTCATCCGCGCATCGGGCCCCGGCGGACAGAACGTCAACAAGGTTTCGAGCGCCGTGCAGTTGCGCTGCCCGCTGAGCGCAATCATCGGCCTGACGCCCGTCATCGAAAACGAAATCGTCAAATTGGCGGGGCGGCGCCTGACGAAAGACGGCATCATCGTGATCGAAGCGCGCCGCTTTCGAGCCCAGGAACGCAATCGCGGCGATGCGCTCGAGCGGTTGATCGCGCTCTTAAAACGCGCGGCGGAACCGCCCCCGCCCCGGCGCAAAACGAAAACGCCCCGTAGCCAGAAAAAGAAACGTCTGGAAAACAAGCTGCATCGAAGCGACACGAAAGGGAAACGCAAGCCCGTTTCCCGAGCGTCCTGGGAACGCGGCAAGGAGTAACGCCGCGTCGCGCAATCTTTGAAACCGTGTCGAAAGGAATCCGACATAAAGCACTATATTTCAAAACGAAAACGGCTACTCCCTCGGGATAGGTCCGTGCTTCTCCATCGGGATAGGCCCCCCTTTATCCCATGGGATAGCAACCCCGCGGGAAAGCCATCGTGAGCAAGCGAGTCGAAATCCTTTTGACTCGCCCGCTGTTCGGCCCTGTTTTCGTTTTCTTATTTTCCTTGGCCTAGGGAGCGTCGATCCTCGTTCGCCGGCCCTTGAGCCGGGAAAGGGCACCGATAACCAGGGCGATGCATAGGCCAAGGTAAACGACACAGACCAAGGCAATCGTTTCCATCGATACGCCACGATCGATGCCCCACCCCATGATGGCCGGCGCCAAGGCGGTCGAAAACACCATGCAGGCGGAAACCAAGGCCCGGATCGCGCCGATATGAGCCGTTCCATATATCTCGGCCCAGGTCGCCGTTAACGTAACCGAGCTGGCACCCGTCGTCGCCCCCGCGGCGACCAAATAGACCATGGCGGCGCCGGCGTGCTCGAACAAAATCAGGGTCCCCAAACCGCCTCCGAGGGGCAACAGATACCAGGGCAAGATGCGGATCGCGCCGAAACGGTCCACCAGGGCCCCGGTCACAAGCGAACCGATCACGGTCGTCGCGGCGTAGCCGATAAAGCAGCTCGCCATCCAAGCCAGGCTCCAGCCCTTCGATTCGGCTAAATGAACCTGATGAAAGAAAAATCCCGTCAGGATCAACGGCGCCGCCAAGGCACACGGCAACACACAATAAAACGCCGGGTCCCGGATGACATTGGCACGCGTCCATTGGCGCTGTTCGGCATGCGCGTCCCGCGATGCGTTTTTGAGGCTTTCGGTATGACGGCGATGGCGCTCGCCGTGACCGCGCAATAAAAGCAAAATGCCGGGGATGAGGATAGCCGCGATGATCGCGCCCGTTATCTGCCAGGTCGGGCGCCATCCGTACGCGCTCAACATCATTATGGCAATTGACGGCAGAACGGCTTCACCGATCGGATGCCCTAGCGCGGCAATGCTCATGGCCTTCCCGCGTTGTTCCGTGAAATAGCGCGCCATGCTGGTCATCGCCGAATGCCCCATAAGCCCCTGCCCCGTCATGCGCAGCAAGAACAACGCGGCAACGAGCATGTAGGCCGACCCGCCTGCCGCCGATAACAGAAAGCAGGCGAGCGCATAAACGGTGCAAGCCGCCGAGACATACACGCGCAAGTCGACATCATCGATCTTACGGCCGGCCCAAACCAGGCAGGCCGCGCTCGCAATGGTCGCCACCGCGTAAAGGAGGCCGAAATCGCCATGAGACAGGCCGAATTCGGCCCGGATCGGCGCACTGAACAAAGCGATATAATAGGTTTGGCCGAAATTGCCGAAAAAGGTCAGCAATGCGCCGAATCCTAAAAACCGGGCATTTTTCAGAATAAAGTGCAGATACGCCACCGATGCGGTCCCGTTGGGTGAATTGCGGTCGGAAATCGCCCTCAAAATACGGTATAACCCGTTGATTCACCAATAAAAATCAGTAAAATCCCGGTACGGAGGCGGCTGCGAGCCCGCCACCGCGATCTTTACGACGCTAACTGCAGGTACAACGATATGGCAAATGCCAAAAACCATCCCCACCCCGGGACACTTTCCGATACGCCCCCGCAGGCCGATGACCCCGTGCCGCAGGAACAAGAAAACGAACGGCGGCTCTTGAGCGACCGGCGCATAACCGACCGCCGGAACGGCGCGGACCGGCGCGGCGACACCGACCGGCGGAAGAATACCTCGGATCGTCCCGGCGGCGAATTACGAACGGGTGCGGTAAGGCGGCAGAGCCCGGAACGCCGCCAGGATGCCGACCGGCGTTTCGCGATTATCCGTCGCCGTGGCGGCGGCAGACAAACGCATGACAAACTCTCCGAAGAAAATAAGGAATAAGTCTTATTGGGCTTGAGCGGTCAAGCGATGCCGCCACCAATACCGCGTACTGATCGAAAACACCGGCTGGTAATGGCGAACCGTTTTCGTTTCGACCACCTGCTTGATTTGGTTGTCGAGCAGGTAATGCTTGCCGTCCAGAATCACGATTAAAATCGCATGACCGACTTTAAGATTAAGGTCCTTTACCGCGACCACGCGCAGCATGTCGTCTGAAAAACCGAGGAGTTTTAAGGACATGAATTTAGCGATCGCGTAGTCCTCGCAATCGCCGAACTTTTCCATGAATTCGCCGGGCGATGACCAATAATCCTTGATGCTCCAGTTGACTTGGTCCGTGATGTATTCGGCCCTGTTCATAAAAGCATTTACGGCCGTGATTTGCTCGAGCTTGTCCTTCTCCTTGATGCTGACAAGAAATTTCATCCAGGCCTTGTAATGGCAGGCGTTGAATTCCGCGGATTTACAATTTCCGGATTTATGAAGCGCCACTTCTTTCGAGTATCGTAAAAGCGCGCCGGTCCACTTTTTAAACGGCTTTAAGTTATCGGAACGGATTTCCTTGCTGTCGAAGAAACTCGGAGCGGCCGTCGTGGCGAATGTTTGCGACGCCCCTCCCAGGAAAATCAAAGAAGCCAGCCCTAAAATGGTGATGTACCGGCTCACGATCACCGTTCTCTCCCCCGCGTTCGCGCAACCGTTTAGGGTTGCCGCGCATGCACTTTACACCGCTTCAAGGCTGTGTGCCGAGCCGTAAATTACGCCGGAACGATGACCGCCCGCCGTACAAGGCGGATTCCCCTTGCGTTCGCCGCCTTATACCGTAAAGTTTTGCTCGAGTCAGTACGCGCCAGGGAGGGGGGGAGTAATGACAAGCCCGGCCGACGACGGCCCCACACGTGAGCCGAGCGGTACCCAGGATACCAAACACGCGATCGAAAAAGAGGACGCCGCCATTCGGCGCCGGGTCAATAAGGTCGTTTTGGTTATCGCCGCCGTTCTTGTCGCGGTCATCGCCGCCGCGATTTATTTCTCGTTTTCCTTCGTTAACGAAGAACGCCGCCGCGACCTTCAGGGTTGGCAAATTCGTCTCGGCATCATCGCCGACAGCCGTACGGCCGCAGTGAATGAGTGGCTCGAACAGAACTTTACCGTCATGCGCGAGCTCGCCGAAAATCAATCCCTGCAGATTTACGTGACGGAACTGACCATGTCCGAAGGCGATAAAGACGCCGTAACGGACCAAAAAGCCCAGGCCGGTTATCTTCGCAACCTGCTGGTCGCCACGGCGGAACGGGAAGGCTTTGCCCCGCCGCCGCCGTTCGGCGAGGTCGCCGCCAACATCGAAAGGGCCGGCGTCGCCGGGATCGGAATCGTCGATTCTTCCGGAAAACCCATCGTCAGCTCGTCCGGCATGCCGCCGCTCACGCCGAACGTGCAACAAGCGATCCTGGAAGCACTCAAGGGAAAACCCGCCATCATCGACGTTTTTCTCGGCGCAACGAACCTGCCGACCATGGGGTTCGTTCTGCCCATTTTCGGCATCCAGGACATCGAGGGCGGCAAAGGCATCGGCGCCGTCGTCGGCATTCGCACCGTCGGCAAGGATTTGTACGATCGCCTGAAGCAACCGGGCGAAACGACGACGACCAGCGAAGCCTATCTGGTGCGCCAAAAGAACGAGACGGTGGAGTATCTCTCGCCGCTTGTCGACGGAACGCCGGCGCTCAAACGCTCCCTCGCCGCCGATACGCCCGATCTCGCGGCGACGTTCGCCATCCAAAAACCCGGCGGCTTCGCCATCAAGCGCAACTATCTCGGCAAAGAGGTTCTGACGACCTCGCGCAAAATCGCGCAAACGTCCTGGGTGCTCGCCAAGACCATCGCCAGAAGCGAAGCCTTGGCCGAAACCGAAACCCGGCTCAACACCATGTTCACGGTGTTCGTTCTGATCATCGTCGGCGTCACCATCGCCATTATCGCCGTTTGGCGCCACGGCAGTTCCGTGCGGGCGACTCAAGCCGCCGAAAAATATCGGGTTTCGTCCGAACGGTTCGAAAACATCAGCAAATTCATGCGCCTGGTCACCAACAGCCAACCGACCAAAATCATGGCCGTCGACGGCACGACGAAATACACCTTCGCCAACGCGCCGGCGGCAGCGGAAGCCGGCATCGATCCGGCCGACATGATCGGCAAAACCATGGCCGGGGTCATGGGCCCGGTAAAGGCCAATGTTTTTGCCAAAATCAACAATAGAATCATCAGCGATTTCGCCGTCGCCGATCGGGATGAAAGTATCGCCGATCCGGTCGGCCAATGCCGCGAGGAACACATTCACCACTTCGGCGAGAGCGAAACCGATCTCGAGGTCATCAAAAGCTATCATATTCCGTTGCGCGGAGACCGGGATCATCCACCCGGCGTCCTGATGGTGATCGACGACATCACGGCGCTGACCCGGGAACAGCGGCGCAGCGAATCCGTACTGCATCAATTGATCGACACCCTCGTGAACCTGGTCGACCGCCGCGATTCCTATTCGGCGCATCAGTCAAAACATGTTTCGGAGGTCTCGAGCGCGATTGCCAAGGAAATGAACCTTTCCGAAACCGATATCCAAACGGTGGAATTCGCCGGCAAGTTGACCAATCTTGGTAAGATACTGGTGCCCGCCTCCGTCATGAACAAAGGCGAAGCCATGACGGCGGACGAGCGCCGTCTAGTTTTCGACAACCTCAAGATCGGCATCGACTTGATTCAAGACGTCGACTTCCAGGGACCGGTCGTCGAAACGATCCGGCAGATACATGAAGCCTGGAACGGTTCCGGTCCGCTCGGCTTGATGGGTACGGATATCCTCGAGACGGCCCGCATTTTGGCCGTCGCCAGTGCGTTCGTGGGCATGGTGAAACCGCGTATTTACCGCGAGGCCATGACCTTCGACGTCGCGACGGATACCCTGTTGGCCCAGGCCGGCACGCGTTTCGACCGCCGTCCCGTTTCGGCGCTCATCAATTTCCTGGAAAACCGGAGCGGCAAGGAAAAATGGGCACATTTCCGCGACGCCCCTCACGAGGCCGCGGAATAATCGGTATCCCGCACAAAAGAAAAAGGCCGTGGTTTCCCGCGGCCTTTTTCGCCCAGCTCCTGATTTAATCAGGACATGCCCGTCGGATCGATGCTGATGTTGACGCTCGTCTGACCATCCGAAACGGAATATCCGCCGTCACCATCGGTTTTGTCTTCGACTTGCTGTCCTTCCGCATCGTGTGCCGTAAAGGAGAAGCTGTCGTTTTCGGCAACGGCGCCGCCGTCGCTTTGACCGTTGTACTGGACCGTCACGACCAAGTCGTCGAAGTCGCCGTGATGCGTCGAGCCGTTCTCGAAACCGATCTTCAAGTTGCCGTCGCCGTCGATACCCGACTTCGTGCCGTTACCCGTGGCCATGACGATATCATCCGTGGAATTCTTCTCGCGACCATGATTGTCGAGCTGAACCAGTTCGCCGTCGGAATTGATCTCCAGGTGACGGCTGCTGCTCGTCGAGTTGACCCAGTTATGGTCATCCTTGCCGTCGGGCACGATGAAGAGGCCGAACGATTCACCCGGCTGCAGGCCGTCGATCGTATAAGAGGTTTCACCCTCGTCCAGGCTGTTGGATTGAGTATTGCCCCAGATGACGTGGGCCTCGCCCGGATTGCCGTCGGCGTCGATCTTGTACCAGCCGAAGATATCCTTTTCGCCGGTGCCTTCGCTCTGGAAGGTCAGCGTCACCGATTCGCCGCCTTGCGGCATCGTCAGGTTCTCCTGATCGACCGAACTGGCGGCATCGTCCCAGGACGGCGTTCCTTCGGCCCAGGATTGTTCGAATTCGCCACCATCGGCTACATATTGCAGCAAGCCGGTATCAATATCGTCCTGGGTAAACAGATCGCCCTCGCCGAGCAAGTTGCCGTCCAGGTAAAGATCGCCGTGATCCGGGCCGTCGGTCACCTGATAGAACAGTTCGTCCGCAGCGTTGTCGACGTCGGAAAGCTGCATATCCTGGTTGGTGATGGTCGCGGCGCCGCCGGTGACGTCGATCTGGCCGTCGCCGCTCAGGGTCGGCGCGTCGTTCACGGCTTCGACATCGACCGTGTAAGCCACCGGAGCACTGGTCACGCCCTCGCTCGAGGTTGCCGTCACCGCGAGATCGAACACGCCGTTGAAGTCCTGCGGCGGCGTGATATTGAGGCCGCTGAGTTGATCCGGCGTCAAAGTCAGGCTCATGGAGCCGTCGAGTTGCGGCGTCAGCTCGAACGGCTCGTCGGTTCCCGCCGCCACGACCGAGCCTGCCGGAATATTGGCCACCGTGACGGCCGTCACGGCCGCGAACGGATTGGCGACGGCAACCCCGATGCCGAGGTTGATTGCGTTGTCCTCGCGGCCCGAGGCCGTTTGGGTTTGAACCGTCGGAGCCGCGCCGATCGCATCGACATTGACCTGACCGTCCTTGAAGTCGAGCACTTCGACGTTCGTCAAAGTATCCGAACCTTCGGGACCCGAGATCGTCAAGGAGCCGTCGGTGCCGCGCGCAATCGAATACTCGCTGTAATTTCCGGCATAGAAGGCCGTATCGAACCCGGCACCGCCGTCGATCAGGTCGTCGCCGCCGCCGCCGAACAGCGCATCGTCTCCGGCGCCGCCTTTGAGCGTGTCATCGCCGCTGCTCGACCACAACACGTCATCGCCTTCGCCGCCGTCGATCGTAACGTCGCCGTATTCGTACTGATTGCTGGTCAAATCGACCACGTCGTTACCCGCGCCCGCGTTGATATTTTCGACATCGACGATCCGCGGACCGCCGGTGCCGTCCGGACGATCGCTGTAACCGTCATCCAGGAACAGGGCATCGTCGCCGTCGGTCATCTCGATGGTGTCTTCGCCCTCGCCGCCGTCGAACACGTCATAACTGCGCGCTTCGCCGGTAATGCCCACCTGATCGCCGGTGCCCGTGGAATTCGGATCGCCGACGTTCTGGGCCACGAAGCTGCTGTTCCACGCCGCATCCTGTGAATAATGCAGAGTGTCGTCACCCGCCCCGCCCATCAGATGATCGGCACCGCCGCCGCCGTGGAGTTGGTCGTTGCCGGCGCCGCCGATGAGAACATCGTCGCCGCCCGCGGTTTCATTGACCGCGGTCCAATCGCCGCCGGCGGAAAAGGCGATGCCGCCTTCGAGGTCGGTGTCGTGTGATTGAACCGTTTCGATGGTGTTCTCCGACAGATACAACACGCCGCTGTCCGGATCGACCGTTCCCGTATCCGGATCGTACCCGGACCATTGATAGATTCCGTCGGTGTTTTCGTCGGCGATGTAGAAATTGCCGTCGGCGTCGAAGCCGATCCCGCCCTTGAGCTCGACGTCATGGCCGATTACGTCCTGAATATCGTTTTCCGACAGGAATACCGAAACCTCGCCCTTATCCTCTCCGCTGGTCGGGATGCGATAGATCGTATCCACGTCTTCGTCGGCGACGATCAGATCACCGTTCGGCGCAACGGTCATGAAGACATCCGGGTCGTCAAACGGATGGCCTTGAGCCAACACGCTGGCTTCGCCCGTGGCCGGATTGATTTCGAAGACCGCCTTCGGATCGTCGTCGGACGTGACATAAATCGAACCGTCGGTGCCCGCCACGATTCCCGAGCCGAGATCGACGTCGCGGACGCCCGGAACATCGTCGAGATCCCGGCGGCTGACGACCTGGTCGACGGCCCCCGTGACCGGATCGATGCGCAGGACCGAGTCGCTTTCGTCGTCGACGACGTACAGATTGCCATCGGCACCGATGGTAATGCCTTTCGGATCGGCGTTATTGTCGCCGGTCGCGTCTTCCATGTCGTTTTCGGACGCTATGACCGAAACCGCGCCGCCGTCGGCGGGCTTCATCAAGACCGCGTCGGACTTGCCGTCCGTGAAGAAAATATTGCCGGCGCCGTCGATTGCGAGGCCGCGATCCGACAGATCGACGTCGTCGCGACCGGTCGCCGCCTCGATCTCATCGCGGGTCACGGCGATCTCGAGGCTGCCGTCGGTATTCATTCGAACGATATTGCCGTTGCCCGAGTCGATGAAATGCAGCATGGAGTTGCCGCCCGTGACGGCGTTGTCGCCGATGAGAATATCGTCGCCGGCGCCGCCGTCGATGGTGTCGTTGCCCAAACCACCGACCATGATGTCATCGCCTTCGTGACCGGCCATGGTTTCGTCGGCCTCGGTCCCGACCAGGGTATCGGCCTGACCGGTGCCTTCGATATCGGTCGTGTCCTCCACCGTCACGCTCAAAGCGACCGCGTCGCTGGTGCCGCCGTCGGTCGAAGTCGCGCTCACCTGAAGCGTAAAGTCGGTGCTGTCGCCCTCGGGCGGTGTGATCGTCAAGCCCGAAAGCTGATCCGGGGTGAGCATCCAACTGCCGTCGCCGTTGTCGGTACCGGCGGAAAGTAACGCACCGGCCGGTACGCCCGCGATGGTAACCGACTCGACGGTCTCGGTGCTGCCGGGAACGGCTGCCTCGATATCGAGTTCGATAGCGGTGTCCTCATCCCCGTCGGCCGCCGCGACCGTCACGTCGGGCACGTCGTCGACCGCGGCCACGACAACCGGCAACACGGCCGGCGCTTCGGAAGAAATGCCTTCCGACGTACTCGCGGTAACTTCAAGATTCAAGGCGCCGTTGAAATCCTGCGGCGGAGTCAGGGTCAATCCCTCGAGCTGCGCCGGGCTCAACAGATAGCTGCCGTCGAATTCAGGCGCCAAATTGTCGGTGCCGCTCATCAGCGTGGCGCCGGCAGGAACACCTTCGATCGTGATCGTTTCGACGCTCGCCAACGAATTGGCAACCTGGACGGAAATGTTCACGGCTATGGCGGTGTCTTCGGTGCCTTGAGCCGTTTCGACCGAGACCACCGGCGGCAAGGCGATATCGTTTACATTGACTTCCCCGTCGTCGAACCGCAGGGATTCAATGCCCCGTAGCGTATCGTTCCCGTCCGGACCGCTCGTGGTGACGGTGCCGTCCTGGAAGATCGTGATCGTGTAATCCTCGAAGTTCCCACTGAAAACAGCCGTGTCATGGCCCGAGCCGGCATAGACCGTATCGTTACCGGTGCCGGTATTAACGACGTTATCGCCCTCACCGGCATAAATCGTGTCGTTACCGGCGCCACCGGTGATGACATCGTCGCCGGAGCCGGTATGAACGGTATCGTGACCGCCGCCGGCATTAATCACGTTGTCGCCCTCGCCGGCATAAATCGTGTCGTTGCCCGAACCCGCGCTGACGGTGTCGTCGCCCGAACCGGCGGTGACGGTGTTGTGGCCGTCGCCGGCGTCGACGACGTTGTCGCCCTCGCCGACGTGGATCGTGTCGTTGCCCGAACCCGCGCTGACGGCATCGTCGCCCGAGCCGGCCGTGACGGTGTTGTGGCCGTTGCCGGCATCGACGACGTTGTCGCCCTCGCCCACGTGGATCGTATCGTTGCCCGAACCGCCGGTGACGGTATCGCTGCCCGAGCCGGCCGTGACGGTGTTATGGCCGTCACCGGCATCGACGACGTTGTCGCCCTCGCCGGCGTGGATCGTATCGTTCCCCGAGCCGCCGTCGATGATGTCATCACCCGAACCGGCCGTGACGGTATCGTTGCCCGCGCCGGCATCGACGACGTTGTTGCCCTCGCCGGCGTGGATCGTATCGTTCCCCGACAATGCATTGATGGTGTCGTCGCCCGCGCCACCGATGAGCACGTCATTCTGGGGTGTGCCGACGATCACGTCGCCCTGCTCGCTGACGGAAACCGTAAAGACCACCGGACCGGTCGTCTCGGTATCGCCGCTGTCGTCTTCCGTCGCCGTCGAGGTCACCGACAGGTTCATGTCGCCGGCGAAATTCTGCGGCGGAGTCAGAGTCAGGGTGTTCAGCGCGGCCAAGTCGGCGGCGCTCGAAATCGTCCAGCTGCCATCGCCGTTGTCCGAGCCGAGCGACAGCATCGCCCCGGCCGGGATACCGGCGACCGTCACGCTCAGGGTTTCCGAACCGTCCGTGTCCGTCAGACCGGCGGAAATATCGAGCGCGATGGCCGTGTCCTCGTCGCCGAAAACGTCATTCGCGGCAACCGTCGGCGCGTCCGCGACGCCCGCGACCGCGACCGGCAACTCGACCGTGGTCGAAGCCGTATCGCCCGTGCTGCTTTCCGTGCTCGTCGCCGTTACGCTCAAGGTAAAGTCTTCGTTCGAGTCCGCCGGCGGCGTGATGCTCAGGCCAGTAAGTTGCCCCGGAGTCAGCGTCCAGGTGCCATCATTGTTATCCGTGCCCGCCGACAGCGTGGCACCCTCGGGCACACCCGCGATGGTGATGCTCAACGATTCCGAGCCGTCCGTATCGGTGAGCGCCGCATCAATCTCGAGCGCGATCGCCGTGTCTTCGTCGCCCGCGACCGCGGCGACATCGAGAT